>JBGUVT010000205.1:0-12655 GCA_045220485.1 Anaerovoracaceae bacterium
CGCTGCATCAAGATGGAGCTTGGCGAACCTGACGCGAGCGGCAGAAGGAGACCGATCCCTGTAGAGGGCAGCGAGTTCGAACTCGATGTTGACGCTGTCATCATGGCACTCGGCACAAGACCGAACCCGCTGATCAAGAACACGACAAAGGGACTCGAGGTCAACCGCAAGGGAGGCTTCGTAGTAGACGAAGACGGACTGACAAGCCGTGAGGCAGTATATGCCGGCGGCGACGCGGTAACAGGAGCTGCTACGGTTATTTCGGCTATGGGCGCAGGCAAACTCGCCGCCGCTTCCATAGATAAATACCTCTCGAATAAATAGTAAAAATCGATATTAAAAAGAGAAAACAGAGCTGTAGTTTAATGCAGCTCTGTTTTTTGTAAGATCAATTGCTTTCCTCATGCATCCGCTGGTTTGCTTTTTCCTGATCACCTTCTGAGGTGCTGTTACTATTATGATCGTACTCAAATGATATCACGTTGTTTTTTTCTATTGAGTCGAGGATCCATCGTTTTGTACTCAATGCCGGCATATCTATGATCAGGATAGTTGCAGCTCTGGAAAGGGCGAGAGAACCCATTATAGGCATCAGTGAATATTGAAGCACGTCAATGTTCTTTTGAAGGGAAAGACATGCAATAATCATTATGCTTCCGAAAATCAACAGCCCGATAAGCATGCGGACAGTTCATCTCTGTTCTCCCAAAACACAATAAATAACATAAATATGTTATCACGATTCAGGGGTAAATTCGCGTTCATTTTTCAGGAATAAACCTGAACAGCGGCTGCGCCGCTAATGCTACCGCGATACCTACGGTAAATTGTCCTATATTCCACGGAAGACCGACTGCGGCCAGTGCCCAGCTGCCGTACATTACACGTTCTGCAATCAGGTAACCTGTACACATTACAAATCCACCGGCCGTCATTGAAATGATTTGGGATGATCTTTTTATAAGTGAACCGGCAACAAATGCCATCGCATATTTAATTATAAAGCTCCACGGTGCCCAGAAGGCGAAACCTCCGAGGATATCTCCCAAAGCAGAACCCAGGGCGGCTGCAAAGGAGCCTTGCTTTCTGCCGAGAAGAAGTACTCCGATGTAAATCATAGCGTCTCCAAGGTGTACATATCCCTGAGTCATAGGTACCGGAATCCTGAAGAGGAGAGTGCCAAGCAAAATTAGGCATGCTGTCAGTGAAGTAAGTACGAGTCTGCTGGCGCTGACTCCTGCGGACTGTTTATCCATGATGGTCTCCTTTGATTGCTGTTTCTTGACCACTGTATTTATATGCAATATAATAACCACAAACTGTAATTTCAGAAATGCTCAATTCGCAACATTTAATAATAACAATTCACTAAAAATAAGGGGGATAACGAATGATTTCATTTGAAATCAAACACAATTCCGGAAAAAGCCTTTATGTACAGCTTTATGAATACCTCAGGGAGGAGATATCGGGGGGACGTATAGAGAATGGAGAAAGGCTGCCATCACTAAGGTCAATGTCTTCTGCAGTCGGCATGAGTGTCACAACAGTGAAACAGGCTTATGAGCAATTGATGGCAGAAGGGTATCTTATAAGCCGGCCTCAGTCAGGTTATTATGCTGCACAGGGTGCCGCGGTAAAAGTTTTTCAAAAGAGCACTAAGGAGCAGGGCGGGTATAAAGAAATAAATGGCAGCAATGCCGGTACACAAAGGGGTGATACCGCGCCGCTCAGCTTCGATCCTGAATCTTTCGATTTTGTAAAGTGGAAGAAATGCATGTCCGCTGTGCTTAACGAGACACCTGAACTGCTGCTGTCTGAAGCGGACCGCCAGGGTGAGCCTGCTCTCAGAAAAGAGATAGCAGGGTATCTTTACAAGGCAAGAGGTGTGGTATGTTCTCAGGAACAGGTAGTCATCAGCGCCGGCACGCAGCAGCTCATAAATCATCTGGGCAGGATACTCAGAATGATGGATATCATGCATGTGTCAGTAGAAGATCCCGGTTATATGCCTGTAAGGAGCATATTCCGTGATCTGGGATTCAGCATGAGCTGCATCCCTGTTAAGGATAACGGTATCCTGATAGAGCGTCTCCCGGTCAATCTCAGGACTGCAGTATATGTCTGCCCGCAGAATCAGTTCCCGACAGGAGCTGTGATGCCGATAAGCCGCAGGCATGAGATTCTTGACTGGGCTGAGGCCAATGACAGCATAATAATTGAAGACGATTATAACAGTGAGTTGAGATATACAGGCATGCCTATACCTGCACTGCAGGGTATCGATCACTCCGGCAGGGTTGTTTACCTTGGATCCTTCACATCTACGCTGTTCCCTGCAATCAGGATAAGTTACATGGTGCTCCCGGAGAGAATGGTGGAGCTGTATGAGAGCATACGAAATAACTATGATCAGACCTGCTCCAAAACTGAACAGCTGACGCTGGCGGAATTCATGAGGAGAGGCTTCTATAACACAAATCTCAGACGGGTACGCAAACTGTACTCGGATAAGCTTCATGAAGCCATTGAGGCCATCAGAGAATACGGCAGTGAGGGTAAATTTATAACCGCAGAGAATACTCAGTCAGGCATTAACATCATTTTAAGGCTGAACACTCATACCAGGGTCATCACTCAAGGGAAAAACGGTGAGGCCAGGACTGAAGAGATACGTGGAGAGATGGCAGAACGTCTGGTGCAGACAGCTGCCGATGCAGGCATCAAAGTCAGGAATATCGATCAGCTCGACCGTGACGGACAGATGTATCTGGTGTTTTATTACAACCAGATACCGCTTGGAAGCATCAGAGATGCAGTCAGGACAATGATTGCATGCTTCAAGTCAGCCGTGACAAAGGGAAGTCTCAGCCTCCCTTCTGTATATGAAGTCATTCGTCTTGTCGGAGGCAAACCGCAGTTTCTGAAAGAACATTATGAGAGGCTTGAAAAGTCGCTTGCGAGCATGGGCATACCAGTACCTTTTACTTGTGACAGTTTAAAGGAACGCATAGCCGATCTTGTGGCGGAGATCGGAATAGAAGATCACAATATCAAGGTAGAGGTGGATATCAGCGGACATTCAATAATGTATCTTAACCCAACGCATTATCCTTCTGAAAAACTGTATAAAACGGGTGTCAGAACCGGCTTGTTCAAAGGCGAGAGGAAAAACCCCAACATCAAAATGATGGACCGCGATCTCAGAGATGCAACTGACAAGGCAATCAGATCAGGGGACCTGTATGAAGTCCTTCTGGTAAACAGTGATGGAAGAATAACGGAAGGCAGCCGCTCCAATGTGTTTTTTATCAGAAACGGGGAAGTTTACACAGCTCCGGCAGATAAAGTGCTGCTGGGCGTAACCAGAACCATGATAATACGGATTATGGAAAAAGCAGGCATCCCGCTGCACTATTACTCAGTAAAAAATGACGAACTTAAGAGCTTTGATGCAGCTTTCATAAGCGGCACTTCACCTAAAGTTCTGCCCATTGCCTCCATTGATGGTATTCCGTTTGATGTGAATGATCCGTTGCTCAGGTATGTAATGGAACAGTATAATAATTTATAGGTCTATCCTTACGGATAATGACTGGTGGTGCATTGTGATGAGTAAAAGGAGTAAAAAGTGTATAAGAAAAGAGAAGGATAGCCTTACCGGCTATCCTTTTGCTTTTATAATTGGTCTGAATATGTACTTGTAAAGGATCTCGACAACGATGAAGCCGAGAGCGATTCCAAGACATGTGACAATAAGGGTCAGCGCTTCCGATACTGCCGCTTCATGCTCTTCCATTACTATGCAGTACATCATGTAATACAGATTCGGTCCCGGCACGAGAGGAAAGACGCATACAGTCTGGAATATGGTTGCAGGCGCTTTGTTTATTCTTGCCATTACCTGGGCATAGGCAGCTACAAATATTGACCCCACAAGTGTTGCAAGGAAATTGCTGTATCCGGCGTTGTACAGCAGTGCATATACAAGCCAGGTGAAGAATGCGCCGATACCTGCATACATTACCTGAATGCCTTTTACATTAAACCAGTATGCAAAACCTACGCAGGCGGCTGTACACGATATGAGCTGAACTGTGAGACTAGGGGAGAGTTCCATCATGCTACATCACCCCCTTCAGGAGAAGAATAGGGAGAGCGATCCCTATTGCGATCCCGGTGGCACCAAGTACTGCCTTGGATATATTGATGATGCCGGATAAGGTGTCTCTGTGGAGCAGATCACTTATGCCGTTGGTGAATCCTATTCCCGAGATCAGAAGCATGACTACACCGACTGTGATATTGCCGGAGTGATGACCGATCCCAAGGTGGACAGACAGAAGTATGAATATTTCAATGATGAATGAAATAATGGCGTTGAATACCAGCGGATTTGTTTCGATTCTGCTAAGAGCATCCCCGATCGCAACTATTATAAGAGAGGCAAGCACAGCTACAATACTGTCTGCCGGATCACAGTTGAAAAATATCGCGAATCCTGTTCCGCCGAGGACACCTGCCAGATAGTGCACCCATTTAGGCTGCGCCGGCCTTGCAAGGACTTCATCGAGTCTCCGTCTCAGTTCAGGTGCATCGGGTGTTTCTCTGCATACTTTACGCGACAGGCTGTTGAGATAGTCGAGCCTGTCGAAATTCATTTCTCCGCCCGGCACATGGCGTATCTGAGTGAAGATATCTCCATCCGGCGTCTCTACTGTTGCCTGTATATTTGATGAGATGACCCAGCAGTTTACTCTGATGAATCCATAGCTGCGGCACAGTCTGTACATGCTGTCCTCGACACGCCCGATCTCAGCTCCGCTGTTGATCATCTGCTCGCCTATATCAAGTATAACTTTCAGTATCTGCTTATAGTCCACAACTATCCCTCCGAAAAACATGTGGAATGAACGGCAGAAATCTATCACAAAGAATAGATTCTTTCAATAGATGATAATTTTTAAACATAAGATTCCTTATGGTATCATTATTATGGAATGATATATATTCATAATAAGATGGTGAAAAGCAGCCTGAAAACAGAAAAAAGAGGCATTGTTAAGAGGAAAGTTCCGGAGTTTTGAAGAGAAGGGGGTCAATAAAGTATGAAAGGCGTAATTACAGACAAAAGCCGTATACGTCATAGAGTGTTTACTGAAGTCGCAAGATTCGCCTATGAGGGAGGCGGACCGGAGCAGCTCGATGAGCTCCCATACAAGATGGTCAATCTGGAGGATGATCCGTACAGACCTTCAGTGTTCCTCGAAAGAGCTATCATTGGAGAACGTATCAGAGTCGCAATGGGAATGGCAATAAGACCGGTCAATGAACATACGCCGACATCGAAGGGTGTCGATGAAAGCATGATCGAAGAGAAGTACTATGAACCGCCGCTGATAGATATTATCCGTTTCGCATGCCACTGCTGTCCGGATAAAAGAGTATACATCACCGATGGCTGCCAGAATTGTCTGGAGCATCCATGCAGGGAAGTCTGTCCTAAAAAATGCATATCATATGACAGGGACCTTCGCCGAAACGTCATAGATACTGAAAAATGCATAAAATGCGGAATGTGTATGAAGGCTTGCCAGTACAATGCAATTATCAGGCAGGAGAGACCGTGTGTAGCTGCATGCGGCCTTGGAGCGATCGGCGAGGATGAGTATGGCCATGCTAAGATAAATCAGGATAAGTGCGTTTCCTGCGGAATGTGCCTTAACAGCTGCCCGTTTGCCGCTATTGTAGACAAGGGGCAGATATACCAGACCATCAAGGCTATACAGTCAGATACTCCCGTTTATGCAATCGTAGCTCCGGCAATAGCCGGACAGTTCGGTAAGGGTCTGACAGACAAAAAAATGAGAGCGGCATTCGGCATTCTTGGATTCAAGGATGTGTTCGAAGTAGCTATCGGAGCTGATCTTTGTACGATTGAAGAGGCGGAGCATTTCCTGAAAGAAGTCCCTTCAGAACTCCCGTTCATGTGCACGAGCTGCTGCCCTGCATGGTCAATAATGGCAAAGACGGAATTCCCGGAGCAGGCAGACACTGTCTCCATGGCAATGACTCCGATGGTCCTGACAGCAAGACTGGTAAAGAAAATGCATCCGGACTGCAAGATTGCCTTTATCGGACCATGTCTGTCCAAGAAAAACGAGGCGAGCAGGCGGACTGTCAAGAGCTATGTGGACTTTGTCCTGACATTCGAAGAACTCGCGGGAATGTTTGATGCAATGGATGTTGTATTCGAAGACCTCGAAGAGGGTGATACGCTGAGAAGAGCAAGCAGTGACGGATTCGGCTTCGCTATAAGCGGTGGTGTTGCGCAGGCTGTAGTCAATCATATAAAGCGTGTAGATCCTGAGCGTGAAATCAAAATTGTTAAGGCAGAAGGCCTGGATGAATGTAAGAAAATGATGAAGAAGGCTGCTGCGGGCGAGTACAATGGATACCTTCTGGAAGGTATGGCGTGTCCGGGCGGATGCATAGCCGGTGCAGGGACACTTCAGCCGCTCAATAAAGCGACTTTCTCAGTAGGAGTCGCTATGAAGGAGGCTCCTGTAGAGAACGCTATCGACAGCCAGTATGCTGATCTTCTGCCGCATCTTGAGCGCATACAGGAAGAGCTTGCTCAGGCTAAGGAAGAAGATTACGAGCCGGTCAACAGAGCAAAGTTCAGCTTGCTTACATATAAATAATTATGAAATATACTGTAAAGCCCTTGATCGTTCAGCGGTCAGGGGCTTTTCAAAAATACTCCATAAATTTTAGAAAATATAACTATTTTAATGTAACGATACAATTGTTAAAATATAAATGTGTAAATAGGCCTTTTGCATGCATTCCGGTGTGCCTGCAATTCAGAGGCCAAACGCATAGAGATATGATAAGGATATGATAAGGAGATAAGATCACCGGATAAGGAGGCACTATGACAGACTCAGAAAAAAAGGAATTGATGAAGCTTGCCTGCAAGGTGAGGATGGGCATAATTGAAGGGACTCATTCCGCCAAGTCAGGACATCCGGGCGGAAGTCTTTCCGCCGCAGATATGTATACATATCTGTATTTTAAAGAAATGAATGTAGATCCGGAAAAACCTGATGATCCGGACAGAGACAGATTCGTACTGTCAAAGGGACATACTGCTCCGGGCCTGTATTCCGTACTTGCTCAGAGAGGATTCTTCCCTGAAGAAGAATTAAAGACGTTAAGAAAGATAGGAAGCCGCCTTCAGGGTCATCCAAACATGAATATGACTCCGGGCGTTGACATGTCGACAGGATCTCTCGGTCAGGGCGTATCCGCAGCAGCAGGCATGGCTCTGGCTGCAAAGAAGCAGGGCAAGGATCTTAGAGTATACACACTGCTCGGAGACGGCGAGATTGAAGAAGGTCAGGTATGGGAAGCTATGATGTTTGCTCATCACTATGAACTTGACAATCTTTGCGTTATTGTTGATAACAACGATCTCCAGATCGACGGCAGAATTGCAGATGTAATCGATCCGTATCCGATTCCTGATAAGTTCAAGGCATTCGGATTGCATGTAGAGGAGATTGACGGTCATGACTTTAATCAGATCGAGGCTGCTCTGAAAGCTGCCAGAGAAACAAAGGGCGTGCCTACTGCAATAATAATGAAGACACTCAAGGGCAAGGGAGTCAGCTTCATGGAAGACCAGGCCGGATGGCATGGCAAGGCTCCGAACGATGAGCAATATGATCAGGCAATGGCAGAACTCGGAAAGCAGCTCGAAGAAGTGGAGGCGATGTAATATGGCAGATATCAAGAAGATCGCAACAAGAGAAAGTTATGGCAACGCGCTCGTAGAACTTGGACGCGAGCATGCAGACGTGGTTGTTCTTGACGCTGACCTTGCAGGCGCTACCAAGACGAGCACATTTAAGAAAGAATTCCCTGACAGACACTTTGACTGCGGTATCGCAGAAGGCAACATGATGGCTGTTGCTGCAGGCATAGCATCCATGGGCATGGTGCCGTTTGCATCTACATTTGCCATGTTCGCAGCCGGAAGAGCGTTTGAACAGGTTCGCAATTCGATCGGATATCCGCATCTGAATGTAAAAATCGGTGCTACGCACGGAGGCATTTCAGTAGGTGAAGACGGAGCATCCCACCAGTGCTGCGAAGACTTTGCTCTGATGCGCAGCATTCCGGGAATGACAGTTATCTGCCCTGCAGATGACGTTGAGGCGCGTGCGGCAGTAAAGGCTGCATATGAGTTTGAAGGCCCTGTATATCTTAGATTCGGACGCTCAGGAGTTCCTGTTTTCCATGACGAGGATTATAAATTCGAAATCGGAAAAGGTGAGGTTCTTCAGGATGGAAACGATATAGCTATTATTGCTACCGGAATCATGGTCGGTGAAGCCATCAAAGCAGGAGAAGAACTCCGCAGCGAGGGCATCAATGCCAGAGTGATCAATCTGAGCACTATCAAGCCTCTGGATGAGGAACTTGTACTAAAGGCAGCTGAAGAATGCGGAAAGATCGTTACATGTGAAGAGCATTCGATCATCGGAGGACTCGGTGAAGCAGTAAGTTCACTTCTCAGTGAAAAACTGCCGACTCCGGTACGCCGCATAGGTGTAAATGATGAGTTTGGCCATTCGGGACCTGCTGCTGATCTGCTCAAGGATTTCGGACTTTCGGCAGAGAATATCGTAGAAACTGTAAAAGCATGGCGTTAACAGCCGTTCATAGAAATTAAGGAGGCGTTGCAATGAGATTTTTCATTGATACAGCGAAGGTTGAGGATATCAGAAAAGCCAATGACATGGGGATTATCTGCGGTGTAACAACCAATCCGTCGCTTATCGCTAAAGAGGGCAGGGACTTTAATGAAGTTATAAAAGAGATAACAGAAATAGTTGACGGGCCAATAAGCGGGGAAGTCAAGGCAACTACTACTGATGCTGAGGGCATGATCGCGGAGGGGCGTGAAATCGCAGCCATCCACCCGAACATGGTAGTCAAGATCCCGATGACAGCTGAAGGCCTGAAGGCAGTCAAGGTTCTGTCGGCCGAGGGCATCAAGACAAATGTTACACTTATTTTCACGGCTAACCAGGCACTGCTTGCTGCAAGAGCAGGTGCAACATATGTATCGCCGTTCCTCGGAAGACTCGATGATATTTCGGTAAGAGGAACCGACCTGATCAGAGAGATTGCTGACATATTTGCAGTAGCGGGCATTGAAACACAGATAATCTGTGCAAGTGTCAGAAATCCGATGCATGTAACAGATTGTGCTCTTGCCGGAGGAGATATTGCAACAGTGCCGTTTGGAGTGCTGATGAAAATGATCGATCACCCGCTTACAGATATCGGGATTGAGAAATTCAAAGCCGATTACATAGCGGTGTTCGGAGAATAAAAAAAGCAAGTGAGACGCCCCGGTTATCCGGGGCGTCTCTTTTGTTAATGCTGTTTAATCCTGTGCTGGTCTGTGATACAATCAATAGGTTAGATTAAGCTGACGGAGGCTGCCCTGATGGGAATGATCAAACTTAAAAACGTTTCAAAATACTACTATAGTAAAGGAATAATAGCCAGCGGAATAACCAGGGTCAATCT
The DNA here is from genome assembly GCA_045220485.1 of Anaerovoracaceae bacterium. Classification (GTDB taxonomy): domain Bacteria; phylum Bacillota; class Clostridia; order Peptostreptococcales; family Anaerovoracaceae; genus Crickella. Next base: position 9,607 of record JBGUVT010000205.1, read on the forward strand.
TGATCTGGATTCCGGTGAATTTGTTGTGATCACAGGAGAATCCGGAAGCGGTAAATCGACTTTGCTCAATGTCATCTCGGGTCTTGACACATATGAAGAAGGCGAGATGTACATAGAGGGCAAGGAGACCAGTCATTACACTGCTTCAGACTTCGAGGAATACAGACAGAAGTATATTTCATGCATTTTCCAGAGCTTTAACCTGGTATCAAGTTATACGGTATATCAGAACGTAGCGCTTGCGATGCAGATCGATGGCCGTGAACCTGCAGAGATCAGGCAGAAGGTGACCGATATCATTAAAAAGGTCGGACTTTTCGAATTCAGAAACCGTAAGGTCTCAAAGCTTTCGGGAGGTCAGAAGCAGCGTGTTGCAATTGCCCGTGCATTGGCTAAGGATACAAAAGTACTGGTTGCAGATGAACCTACCGGGAATCTCGACAGTGAATCTGCTGAAGGTATAGTCGACCTTCTTACGGATATTGCCTCTGACAAGCTTGTAATAGTGGTCACCCATAATTACGAACAGTTCAGGGACCATGCCACACGTATTATCAAGATGCATGATGGAAAGATAGTCGAAGATACAGGAGCTGCAATTACCCGGAGTGTGGACACATCAGCTTCTGCATACGGACACAGGAGTTCCAGAACGGAGCACAGGGCAAAGAAAGATAAGATTACGTACGGCACACAGCTTAGGCTGGGTCTGCGCAATACTTTCAATCTTCCTGCGAAATTCCTTCTCCTCTTACTGGTGTTCCTTTTTGTGGTTGGGGCTGTAAGCGCACAGTATGTTACGGTAAAGAAGCAGAAAGATACCGTAGCAGAAGAAGGCTGGAACAACTTCTTTGCGAACTACGACCCTAAACGTATTGTGGTTGAAAAGCAGGACCGAAGTCCGTTCACAAAAGCAGACTATGAGGCTATCAAAAATGCTCCTCATGTAGAGAAGCTTATTCGCGAAGATGTAATGTACGATTCATCCGTCTACATTGAAAATGAAGACTTCTCTTTTTATGGTTATGTGATGGATATTGACAATCTGGATCAAGAGCCTGATATTGGCGGGATGCCGAAGGCAGATGATGAAGTTGTGCTTTCCGGATATGATGACGGATGGACTTTCGGAGAAAATCCGGAAGATCTTATCGGTAAGACTTACACAGTTACAGCAGACGGTGGCTACGAACAGAATGTCAAGATTGCAGGAATCATTTTCTTTGGAGAAGAACGTACTGATGATAGCGAAGATGAATACAGCAGTTCTGATTTTTCCGAATCCGATTATTCTGAGAACAGCATGATCTATTTATCAAGACCGTTCATTGAAGAAGTACGGAAAGGTCTGTATGCATCAAACAGCAAAACCACCATGCTGATAAACGGATCTGAAGAGACCCTGTTTGTCGGAATGGGAGGCCTTGTGGTCAATGACAATGTGCCTGAAGGATATATCCTGCTTCCTACCAGCTACGATCTGATGTTTAAAAAGGGATATGCAGCCGGGAATGAGGTCAGGCTGCACGCCAAAGCTCTCTATTATGATCAGGAGCTGACGCTCATGATCATGGGTACATATGGAGAAAAGACGTTTGAGAAAAAAACCGGCCTGAAAAACCTTGCAGATCATGATGGCGAAATATACATAAATACAATGGACTACAGGAGGCTTTACGAAAAGGGCAACTTCCAGGTATCTGTATTCGTAGATGACACCAAAAATTCTGCAGGAATGAAGGACATGCTTGAAAGAGGCGGATACCATGTTCTGGTTCTCAAAGATCATATAGATAACTTTATGGACGAAGAGATAGTCGGCATTATACAGCTTCCTATGGCCGTGATTGTATGTCTGGCTGTATTCTTTATAGCGTATTTCGTTATTCGGCTTATTTTAAAATCCCGGGGAGTATATTTTGCGACTGTAAGGATGCTTGGAATGGGAAAGGAACCTGCCAGGCGCATTATGAGAGTCGAACTGGTTCTCGACTGCATGATCGCATATGCGCTGTTTGTTCTGTTCATATACATGAACCGCATTGGGATAGTAAAATCTGAAAGACTTATGGATCATCTCGCGTATCTGACTGTGAGAGACTACGTAATACTTGCGCTCATATTGCTGGTAATGGCAGTCCTCATCTCAGGCCGCTTCATGAGGTCTATCTTCAAAAGCTCGGCCATGGGCACATACAGAGAGGAGGCATAGGACATGGTAACATTGCAAAATGTAGATAAATATTTCTATAAACGCAAATCCAACCAGATCCATGTCATCAATAACACCTCTCTGGAGTTTGGAGAAACAGGACTGACTGCACTGCTGGGACCTTCGGGCTGCGGCAAGACAACGCTCCTTAACGTAATTGGCGGTCTGGATAAAGCGGATAAAGGGAAAATATATATAAACGGGCAGAGGATCACCAACAGAACTGCCGGTGCAGTCGACAGGATCCGAAACCTCAATATTGGATATATATTCCAGAACTACAACCTCATCAATACCATGACTGTTTTCGATAATGTTGCCATGGTACTGAAAATGGTCGGTATCAAAGACGAGAAAGAGATCAGGGAGAAGGTGGAGTACGCGCTCGAACTTGTCGGCATGTATCGCTACAGAAAGCGTTATGCGGACATGCTCTCCGGAGGAGAACGTCAGCGTGTAGGCATCGCCCGCGCCATAGTCAAGAACCCGGCGATAATCATTGCAGATGAGCCTACGGGAAACCTCGACAGCGCCAATACGCTGGAGGTAATGAATATTATTAAGTCGATCTCACGGGAGAAGCTGGTCATCCTGGTTACCCACGAGGAGAGCCTGGCGAACTTTTACGCGGACAGGATAATCCGCCTGAAGGACGGGCAGGTTATATCGGATGAGATCAACAGGAATGTAGAGGGCCTTGACTACAGGATCGAGAACAGGATTTATCTCAAAGACATCAAGGATCAGCGGACATTCGGCGACAAAGATAACAGAATCAGAGTCTTCAATGAAAGCGGCGGAAAGATGGACATCGATATCGTGATCAGCCGCGGCAAT
>JBGUVT010000206.1:0-5063 GCA_045220485.1 Anaerovoracaceae bacterium
GAGAAACATGGCATCTGATCGCTACAATTACGTTCTTACGGAGAGCGCAGAAGCAGATATCGATAAAGCTCTTGACTATATCACCAATGAGCTTGTAAATCCCGACGCCGCCTCCGCCTTTGCAGATGAACTGGAGGAGAAACTGGAAGAAATATGTAAAACACCAAAAGCAGGTCGACCGACTCATAACCCATATCTGAAAAGGGATGACGTGCGGCGCGTTCTGGTGAAGAAATATATTGCCTATTACCTGATTGACGAGGAGAAAGAGAATATCGTTGTTCTTCGCGTTGTCTATAACCGCCGCGATCAGGATAAGATTTTGAAAACTATCTGATACGCTTTTGTGAAAAAAACCAGTTCGACAACAAAGGTCGAACTGGTTGAAGCCATCAGCCGAATGATCTCCCGTTCTCTCTGATCACGTTCTGATACCAGTAAAACGAATCTTTTCTCAGTCGGCTGAGATCGCCCATGCCGTCGTCATATTTTTTGACATAGACAAAACCGTATCTCTTGGCCATCTCGCCGGTCGAGGCGGACACAACGTCGATCCATCCCCAGGGAGTATAGCCCATCAGATCTACGCCGTCTCGGACTGCCTCCGCCATCTGCGCGATGTGTTTCTCGAGGTAATCGATCCTGTACGAGTCATGGACTTTGCCGTCCTCTGTCAGCTCGTCTCTGGCTCCGAGGCCGTTCTCAACGACCATGAGCGGCAGCTGATAGCGGTCCCAAATCTCATTGAGCGTATAGCGCAGGCCTTCGGGATCGATCTGCCATCCCCAATCGCTCGCCTTGAGATAAGGGTTGGTCACTCCTCCCACAAGGTTACCACCGGACTTAGATGTCACTTCCGGATCGGCTGTTTCGCATGCGGACATATAGTAACTGAATGTATAGAAATCAATGGTCCCTTGTCTGAGAATCTCGTCGTCGCCAGGCTCCTTCGCGATCGTAATGCCCTTCTCGTCAAAATATCGCTCGATATAAGTCGGATAATACCCTCTTGCCTGCACGTCCGAGCAGAACCAGTTCACGATGCGCATCTGCTTCTGGCACTCCAGCACATCCGCCGGATTGCAGGTGTAAGGATACTTGGTGGCAAACAAGTTCATGTTGCCCATCTTGAGGAGTACTTCCATGTCTGAATACATCACAGCGCGCCGGAATCCATCGTTCCACATTCTATATTTATTATCAGTCAGTAGAAGACATCTTCTCCGCCATCAAAGAACGGCAGCTCTCTCCATGGAAGAATCCTTCCGGCTGTCTTACTATACAATGGAGCACGGGACAAAGCCCGCTTTACTAAGTCAGCTGGGAATCAGTGATATAAGTGATCAGCTCCGCTGATCAAAATGATAAATCATCCCACAGTTTATTCTCATATTCCGCGCACGTCCGGAAGATGTTTTTTAGCAGCACGGCAGTGTCGCCGGTAATCCCCTCTGTTTCGCGATCAAGAGTATCGATCCACATCTGATTGGCCTCGATATACTCTTTGCATGTATATGCATCGAACCAGAATCTGAATGGAGAGGCTGCTATTTCTTCTGAACACTCTGCTGTCATCTTTTCACCGATGTAAGCATAGAGCCATGAACACTGCAAAAGTGCAGTCAGACCGGCAAGGAATCCGTGTTCCCGCACCTGCTCTCTCATATATTCTGTATATTCAGATATCACCTGCAATCTGACTGCCGTCGCGGTCTCTTCGTCACTGACACCGATCTTCCTCATATGCGGGAGATGGACGCGGTATGTTTCACTCTCAGTTTCATTGATCACAGCCAACAGGAAACGCCTGAGGTCTTCATCCTCAGTCTGACTGCGGATGAAACATAATATCTCTATGTAATCCAGAAGATAAAGATAATCCTGGATCATGTAATTACGAAATCTCTTCTCACTCAAGGTTCCCAGTGCCATTTCTCTTACGAATGGCTTGTCTGCCGCTTCACGCCATAGGTCATTAACTCCGGCATATAATTGATCCGAAAACTTCATTTTTCGGCTCCCTTTTATTTCTCTGCTATGATGGCTACATACTTTCTTCAGTCGTGTGCCACACACCCGAGCATGCCAGCGCCAGAGGGTAAGGAAGCCTCACTGGTGAACAGGTTCTCGTTCTTCATGAACCATTCATCATACTTTGCAGCATATCCGTCAAACTTCTGTCTTGTCTCAATACCCATGTTATGCCTCCTTCACAATCATATAATTATGCATGAGCGGTCCGGATCCTTTGCCCAGGTCCAGCATTGCCTCAAGCGCTCCTGACAGATACGCCTTGGCATGTTCTACCGACTCTGCGAGGCTGAATCCTTTTGCAAGATTGGACGCGATCGCACTCGAAAGAGTACACCCTGTTCCATGAGTATTCGGGTTGTCTATTCTTTTGCCCATGAACCACACCGGTTCCTCACTCTCAGCGCTGAAAAGAACATCATTGGCATCGTTGATGCTGTGCCCGCCCTTGACGAGAGCAGCACAGCCGTAACGCTCAAACAGTGTCCTTGCAGCTTTCTCCATGTCAGCTTCATCTCTTATAGTCATGCCTGCGAGGATCTCAGCCTCCGGAATGTTAGGAGTGATCACTGCTGCCAGAGGCAGAAGTCTGGATTTGAGAGTGTCTATCGCAGTATCCTCTATCAGGCGGGCTCCGCTTGTAGCCACCATGACAGGGTCAACCACGATATTTACAGCTTTGTATTCCGTAAGGCAGTCTGCGATGACCCCAATCAGCTCTGATGAGGAAACCATCCCGATCTTTACCGCATCAGGAAAGATATCCTCAAATACTGCATCCAGCTGTTTCTTAAGAAACTCCGGTGATGCTTCAAGTATACCTGTCACGCCGGTGGTATTCTGCGCGGTGAGCGCTGTGATCGCGCTCATTGCGTATACCCCATTCATGGTCATCGTTTTGATGTCTGCCTGAATGCCGGCGCCTCCGCAGGAATCTGACCCCGCGATCGTCAATGCTTTCTTCATTTCGTACTCCTTTCCGCTAAAAGCATTCACTTTTGTATAGCGACATCGAGTGGTGCCCCCGGGATGCCGCTTTATTTGATTGTGTATTTCAAGACACGCAGCTATCGGCCGGCGCGTCATGCTCGAATATTACGCCTTTGATCTCATGACTGAATCTCATCATACCCTGACCATCTCCTCAGTGACCTTCTTCAGGGATACTGTCGCCTGATATATATCCTTCTGTCCGTATATTGCACTGATCACTGCTATGCCGCAAATGCCGCTCCCCGCAAGTTCAGGTGTGTTTTCCCTTGTTATGCCCCCTATGGCGACGACAGGGATCGAGACTGCCTCACATATAGCTTTAAGTGTTTCAAAGGTTACATCATCTGCATCATCCTTGGATCCCGTTGGAAATACCGCACCGACTCCCAGATAATCAGCGCCGCGCTTCTCTGCGAGGACTGCCTGCTCAACTGTCTGTGCAGATACTCCGAGTATCTTGTCAGGTCCGATAAGGGCCCGCACATTCCCGGCCTCCATGTCGCTTTGCCCTACATGAACTCCGTCGGCATCCATTCTGACCGCGATATCCACATTGTCATTGACCACGAACGGAACCCCGTACTCCCGGGCCATTTCCTGAAGTCTTACAGCCTCATTGTAAAAGTTCTCATCATCAAGGTCCTTTTCTCTGAGCTGCAGGAATGTTACACCGCCCTCGAGGCTTTCGCGAACTACGTCATACAGAGTCCTGTCACCCAGCCAGTGGCGGTCCGTCACTGCGTACAGAAGCAGAGACTGTGCCAGTTTATCTCTCATCTCAGCTTTCATCTGCACCCTCACTCCTTTATCTGACCTCGTACTTTGCGCCCATATCAAGGGTCTCACCATCCATATTGAAGATGGCGTCGATTATGCGGTTTCTGTATGTAGAATTGCCGTCGCCTTCCTGCATGCGGCTCCATCCGATCTCTCCGGCAAGGCCCATTGTGCAGACTGCTGCAGCTGCTGCGTCAAGCGGCGCATCCGGATTAGCGACGAGGAAAGCCGTCATCATTCCAGAAAGCTGGCAGCCTGTGCCGGTGATCCTGCCCATCTCAGGTCTTCCGTTTCTGATGACATAGCATCTGTCAGCATCAGCTACAAGATCGATAGCTCCTGTGATCGCGATGACTGATCCTGTTTTCGATGCAAGATCCTTGGCGAACTTCACAGCACTGTCAAGTGATTCCTCTGTTACCGCGTCAGCTACATCAGCATCTACACCCTTGGTTGTGCCGCTTCCCAGAGCAAGAGTCTTGATCTCAGATATATTGCCGCGTATCGCGGTAAACCTGATTCCATCCATGAGCCCTACAGCAGTATTTGTCCGGAGAGCAGATGCCCCGGCGCCTACAGGATCAAGCAGGACGACATGTCCGAGTTCATTGGCTCTCCTTCCTGCGCGATACATTCCTTCTATGCTGCTCTTGTTGAGAGTACCGATATTGATATTAAGCCCACCGCAAATAGCCGTGATGTCTTCCACATCCTCAGGCTCATCCGACATGATCGGACTTCCCCCGCATGCGAGCAGCACGTTTGCAACATCATTTACAGTTACATAGTTTGTGATATTATGGACCAGCGGCACGTTCTTTCTTACGTTTTCCACATATTTTCCAAGCATTTCCGACCTCCTAAAAACAAAAAAGCAGATATGCCTATAGGTCATATCTGCCTGATGACTTGCTCATACAAAACGGCTGTATATATCCCTACGTTGGCATTACCCAAATCAGGTTACGGGTCCGGGACATATACCTCCCGTTCTCAGCCTGCCTGCACAAGCTCCCCTTTTTCAATATTACAATACTCCAAATAAAATGTGATTTCAATCAAAAAATGAACTATATCAATACTCCTGTCTCTGTCAGTGATAAAACCTCTTTTCGGCAATACTGTCATTTATCCAAAAAACCGGGAACAGCATTAAACTGTTCCCGGTCCTTCACGCGCGTCCGCGAGGTGACTCGAACACCCGACCTACCGCTTAGGAGCGGGTTTGTCACTCAAAAAAGCAAGGAAAGGAGGGCGTTTCC
>JBGUVT010000207.1:0-19475 GCA_045220485.1 Anaerovoracaceae bacterium
GCAGAACCCATACCAGCTTCGTTGGAGTAAAGACCTCTCTTGAGACCCCACATGATTACAGATCCTGTGAATCCTCCGAAGATTGCCTGGAAGTCAAATGCTGTGCTGAAGATCAGTCCGAACATTGCTCCGAAGTTCCTTGCGTTGAGAACGAGAACTACGAGAGAAATTGCTACGTAGAGAACTCCCATTACAGGTACGAGGAAGCCTGTTACATCTGTCAGTTTCTTTGCGCCGCCAAGGATAGTAGCTGCAAAGAATACCGCGAGGATGACACCGATAACCATCGGAGTGGACTTCTCGTTATAGAAGCTGAATGTTGCAAATGTCGACTGCAGGTTGTACGCAGCGAGCATGTTATATCCAACGGCATATGTGAAGATGATCAGTACCGAGAACAGTACTCCGAGCCATCTCTGGCCGAGAGCGTTCTGCATGTAGTACGAAGGTCCGCCGTAATATGTGCCGTCATCAGCTTTCTTTTTATAGATCTGTGCCAGCGTTGACTCGATGAATGCGTTAGCGCCGCCGAAAATAGCAGTGATCCACATCCAGAAGATAGCTCCCGGGCCACCAAGAATGATAGCTGTACATACACCGATGATGTTTCCTGTACCTACACGGGAAGCTGTCGAAACCATCAGAGCTCCGAATGACGAAATGCCCTTTTCATCAGCCGGTTTCTCGCTGACAACTTTGAACATCTCTTTGAACATGCGGATCTGTACACCCTTTGTTCTGATCGTAAAGTAGATACCTACAGCAATCAGAAACAGAGGCACGATGTATGGTTTGTACAGAATGTTGTTCATGAAACCTACAAAAGCACTCATAAGATTCTCCTTTTTTTGATTTCCCCTTTAACTTTTGATAATAAGTTGAAAAAACGTACAGCCGGCAGCATATGATACCGGCTTTCATTTGGGTGTATTTTATCAAAACAATCTGTTGTTTGTCTATAATGTGAACAAATTGTGATGAAAAATGTATAATTGTATACAATTATGCCTGAAGTGGCACTATGCAGCAGACAGGTGCCGGCTTTATGCCATCGAGTTCAAACTTCTCAATCCACGGGTATTTCTCATATCTGATTGCTGCATTCTCTTCCAGCAGCACCCCGTGAACAGGCACATAAACAGTTCCTATCTGCGTCTCTTCGCGAAAATAGTTTTCAGCATACTCCGAACCGTCCCCATCGGTAAAACTTACCGATACCTCCGCCTTGGAGGGATCGCATCATGTGCGCGCGTCATCAGTCAGCAACACGATGTCTTTGTAGCCGAGCATCGCCATATATGCAATTGCATTGTCGTTAAGTCTTATCATAGTTTTACAAAATGCAGCTCGTTGCCATGCTTCTTGATGAGCTTAACAACATCGCGTGTGTTGATGAATACGGTTGCCGTATTATCGCAGGGATGGATCCCCATCAGTTTGTTCTCGAAGTCCTTGTCCATGTAGACGACAACATCTTTTTCATCATTGGCCAGGACGCCGAAAGGTGTGACTGCGCCGCGGATGAGTCCCATCTTTTCCATCAGGTCTTCCTCAGAAGCAAATGTAAGAGGACGGGTATCCTGTGCCTTGCGGAACTCCTTCAGATTTACCTTTTTATCTTCGAGGCATGTTATCAGATAGTATTTGCGCTTTTTGTCATCGCGCACGAAGAGGTTTTTGGCTATCTGTTCAGGGTGCGGAAGATTGCATTCTAGCATTTCGTCTATCGTGTAGACAGGTTTGTGTTCTACTATCTCGTACTTGATTTTGCTGTCATCAAGCATCTTTACGATATCTTCTTTTGTAAGTGTCATTATCCGACCTCCCCTTTTTTATTTTTTACTCGTTAGTGTACCGAGAAGGTTACGTCCGATTGCGGAGCCGATATTGCCGCCGATGGTGCGGCCTTTTTTGCCGAGTACCGCCTCACCGATCGTTTTACCGATCTCCCTTCCGATGGTGCTTCCGGTGGATCTGATGACCTGGCGTGTTCCGGACTTGCCAAGATAGCTGTCAGCCAGCTCTCCTATCCTGGAGCCGCTTTCTTCTTCTGCCTTTGCCGCAGGTTTTACCTTCGGCTGCTGCACAGGCTGCTGAGGCTCCTCGTAGTCGATGGTGATGCCTTCATCGGCCGCGGTCTGAGCCGCAGGCTCAGCGGCAGGTATACCCGAGGTGTTTCCGTATACCTGCCCGTCAGGCGCGGTAACGGACCCGGCGCCTGACGCCGCGGCTGCACCCGGTACACGTCCCGTGATCACCTCGTATGCCGAAACATTATCCACCATCACAAGGTATTTATTGTTAAGCGGTGAGTAATCTACCGCATTCCTTCTTTCGTCTTCCGTAAGAGCTCCCATACGGCTCTCCGGAGGCAGTATAAATGCATATTTTGCTACAGAAGGCGCGCCTTTCTCATCGAGCATAGAAACTACCGCCTCGCCAGTACCGAGATTCTGCATGAGTTCCTTTGTATCGAATTCAGGGTTTTCTCTGAAGGCATCAGCTGCAGCATCCAGTGCCCTCCTCTCAGCTGGAGTATATGCATGCAGGCCGTGTTCTATCTTGTTTCCGAGCTGCGACATAACCGCTCCCGGTATATCGCCCGGGCTCTGCGTAACGAAGAATATCGAAACACCCTTCGATCTTATCAGCTTCACTACCTGTTCGATCTTCTCAAGAAGACTCTTTGATGCATTCTTGAACAGCAGATGCGCTTCATCGAAGAAGAATACCATCTTCGGTTTCTCCGGGTCTCCTACCTCAGGCAGCACCTCGAACAGCTCCGACAGCAGATACAGCATGAATGCCGAATACAGTCTAGGCTTGTTGATCAGTGTCTCTGCATCAAGGATATTGATGATGCCTCTCCCATCCGGAGCAGTCAGGAAGAGATCCCTGATGTCTATTGCAGGTTCACCGAAGAAAATATCTGCCCCCTCGGATTCGAGTGCAACTATCGCCCTTATGATCGCAGAGGCCGACTGCTGCGGAATCAGACCGTAATCCATCTTGAACTCGCTGGAATGATCTGCACAGTACTGCAGCGTAGCCTTCATGTCTTTTGTATCAGTAAGTATCAGTCCGAGATCGTCAGCGATCTTGAAGATGACCTGCATCAGCTCAGTCTGGGTGTCGTTGAGATCGAGCACCTGGCTGAAGAGCAGCGGCCCCATCTCCGATACAGTCGTACGCAAAGGCGTACCGTTCTGTGCATAAATATCAAATATGGATACCGGGAATCCGCGATAGCTGAAGGTGTCCCTTATTTCGAAACGGTCCAGCCTCTTCTGCATGCTTTCGCTGTCTGTCCCCGGAACAGCTATACCTGCCATGTCTCCCTTTACATCAGACATGAATACAGGCACTCCGAGCAGTGAAAAACTCTCGGCAAGCACCTTGAGAGTTACCGATTTTCCCGTACCTGTAGCACCGCAGATAAATCCATGCCTGTTGGCTTTATCAGGCCTCATGCAGATCTTGTCGCTGAGCGTTTCGCCATCGCCCTTCCTGGCGAAATAAATCAAACCGTTGTCTACCATTTTTGCCTCCTTTGAATGAGGTTCGTCTTTCAGCCGATTCAATCGATTAGATAATTATAGCATGCCATGCACTTTAATTGCTCCTGATATTGGTATATCATTAGAGAGTATTTTCAGCACTGACGAGGACTTGATTATCGTCAGAATCTATAATATCGGAGAATAGCAAATGAATGTAAATGACAGGCTTCACGGATTCACCGTGACCAGCATACGCGAAATAAAAGAGATCGGCGGCAGACTCATTGAGATGGAACACGATGTCACCGGAGCCAGACTCGTCTGGGCAGATAACGGCGACGAAAACAAGCTTTTTTCAGTCGGATTCAGGACTCTTCCGGAGAACAGCACCGGAGTGTTCCACATACTTGAGCACTCGGTTCTTTGCGGCTCGGAGAAGTATCCGGTCAAGGAGCCGTTCGTGGAGCTCCTTAAGACTTCGATGAACACTTTCCTCAACGCGATGACATTCCCTGATAAAACTGTGTATCCTGTTTCAAGCAGGATCAGCCAGGATTATCTCAACCTGATGGACGTTTATCTCGACTGCGTCTTTAAGCCTAATGTCATTAAGGACCCTAACATCTTCTATCAGGAAGGATGGCATATAGATACTGCAGGCGATGAGCCTGCCTACAAGGGAGTTGTCTTCAATGAAATGAAAGGTGCGATGTCTGAAGTCGATTCGGTTGCCGATGAAGCTATGACAGCTCTCCTCTTCCCTGACAGCTGCTACGGTTTCAACTCGGGCGGAGATCCGAAGACCATTCCGGATCTTTCATATGAATCTTTTGTAGAGCAGTATAAAAGGTATTATCACCCTTCAAATTCATATTTTTATCTCGACGGTGATATCCCTCTTGAAGCAACTCTCGCCAAAATCGAGGAATACCTCGCGGATTTTGACAGGCTCGATGACATACCTCAGCTTGCTTTCCAGGCCCCGGTCAGGGCTGACAAAACCATCAGTTTTGCAGCAAGCGGTGAAGACGACAAACCTCTTATCTGCTTTGGAAAGATCATCAGCAGCTGGGAAGACAGAGACAGGATGCTGGCACTCAGCATAATTCTGGAACAGATAGCGGACTCCAATGAATCACCTCTCAAGCGTGCCGTGCTTTCTTCAGGACTTGCTGAGGATATGGAGATCTACATTTCGGATGGAATAGCCCAGCCATACCTGATGATGCTGTTCCGCGGAATAAGCGACGGAGAGAACGGAAAACCTGATGCTGCTGCACTCGAAGGCATCGCAAAACGCCTCATCACCATCGTTGAAGAAACGGTAAACAGGATAACAGAAGATGGCTTCTCAAAGAGAGATCTCGAAGCTTCTCTGAACCAGACGGACTTCAGATTCAGGCAGTATCCTGAGCCTCAGGCACTTTACAGAATGATCTCGGCATACTCATCGTGGCTCTACGGCGGAGATCCGGCTGCATATCTCACAACAGATTCCTCGATCGCCAGCGTGCGTTCCATGATAGATAACGGTGAGATGGAAGAACTGACCAGAGAGTTATTGGCGGATACATCAATGCTTTCGACACTCATCCTGATTCCTGACAGCGCTTATGCTGAAAAAATGGCTGCAGAAGAAGCCGCCCGTATAAAGGCTGCCGTTGAAGCCCTTGACGGACCGGCCAGGGAGGAGCTTGAGGAACTCAACAGAAAACTGCTCGAATGGCAGCAGACCGACGACAGTGAGGAGGCCCTTGCAACCATACCTCAGCTCGATATCGCAGATATCGATCCTATGCCTAAGCTGATCCCTACTGAGGATATGAACGTTTGCGGTGCAAAAGTCCTGTTCCATCAGCTGCCGTCCAACGGGATAGTTCATATCAACGCTTATTTCCCTGTGACACAGCTGACGTTGTCAGAACTGCCTGCGGCTGCGCTCATAACAGAGTTTTTCAAGGATCTTCCGACGGAAAAATACGATGTACTCACGCTTCAGAACGAGATCCGCATGTATATCGGAGGTATCTCATTCGGGCTTGATATACTTGCAAAGGATGATGATTGCGAAGAATGTACACCTTGCATAAGAGTCAGGGCTTCAGTACTCGCAGATAAGCTCCCGGAAGCTGAAGAACTCATTGCCGGGATCCTTACAGGCACAAAGTTCGGCGACAGGGCTATGATGCGCGAGCTGATTACTCAGATCGATGAAGATTCCAAGCGTACAGCCATGGCCAACGGTCACCGTCTTGGTCTGTTTGAAGCCAGATCGCACTGGTCAGCCAGGGATGCGGCTGCTGAAGCAGTCAACGGATACAGCTTCATGCAGTATATGCATGGTCTTAGCGCTGCTTCGGATGATGAGATCGACGCATTCACATCCTTTGCGGAAGAAGTCATCAATAAAAGCATCTGCCGGCAGAACGCCATAATCGGTGTAACAGCCGACAGCCTTCCGGATCTTTCGGGCTTCCTTAAAATGCTCCCTGATGGTGAAGCAATGCCTGTGAAAACCCATTATGAGTCGGCACTGCCGCGCCGTATGGGTATTGATATACCTGCAGCAGTCTCATTCGCCGTCACATCATATGATATGAAACGCTACGGACATAAGATGAGCGGAAACTACCAGGTAGCTGCAAACATAATTTCTCTCTCCCACCTCTGGAACAGCATCAGAGTGCAGGGCGGAGCATATGGAGCTTCGATGTCTGCGGGCAGAACAGGCAGCATCTTCTGCCACACTTACAGAGATCCGAGCCCGGGACGCTCACTCGGTATATTCAAAACCATTTCGGATTTCCTTTCAGATTTCGCGGCAGATGAGAGTCTGGATATAGACGGATTCATAATATCGACCATAGCTTCAACAGAGCCGCTGCTCTCACCTGCAGCAAAAGGCCGTTCTGCGGATGATTTCTATCTGTCGGGCTTTACCAATGAAGACAGGATCAGGATACGCAAAGAGATCTTAAATACAAAAGCCGGCGATCTTGCCGGGCTGTGCGATGTTCTCAGGGACATGTCCGAAAAAGGCACTGTATGTGTAGTAGGTCCGAAGGCAGCACTTGAATCCTGTGAGGATCTGGAAATATCTGCTTTATAATCAGTTAAAAAAGGCGATGATCACAAGTGATCATCGCCTTCTGTCATCTTAAGTAATACTGTCCTTCCAGAAGAACTACTATTCTTTAGCCAACATCTTTTCCTTCAATAGGATAACCTGCATCTACCCATGCAGAGATACCGCCGGCATAACGATATACCTTCTTATATCCCTTTTTCTTGAGGTACATAGCAGCCTGATGTGAACGCTGGCACTTTGTGAATCCGCAGTAAAGAACGACTTTCTTATTCTTTTTGCCCTTGGTTGCTTTTTTGACTACCTTGAGAAGCTGCTTCTTTTCGGCCTTTGTCATCAGGAATGCAGGGCCCTTTGAACCATCTTCACCACCTGCAGTTGCCTGTACAGCTCCAGGGATGTGACGATTGTCATACCATCCAACCGGCATTGTATCGACAACAACAGCTGATTTTTTGTCAACCCAACCTTTAAGTTTCTTTGTAGTAACCAGTTTGTATTTGCCTTTTGTTACCTGATCACAGAGGTCTACTGCGAACTGCTCTGCACTTACTTCATCCTTAACACTCAGAATGCTCTGTACTTTAGCATCCTTTATTGCCTGTTTTGTTACTTCTGTAGGTGCGCCAGCAGCGAATACTGAGAGTGAACTAAAGCTCAGAACGAATGTCAGAACCAGAGCCAGTATTGTAGCTTTTCTTTTCATACAACCCTCCTTTAAAAAAAATCGAACTAACGTTATTACCGTTAGTTCGATTTTAGCAATTATGTAATGAACCTTCAATTATATCGGTCTAACCGCAGTATCGTTACTTTCAATAAGAGCAGTTCATCATATCGAAATATTCTATCGTTTCATTCCTGCCCATACTGCATGCTTCAAACCGCCATTCAGTGCTTAGGCTTGTAGCCTCTGGTTGATTCCGGAGCATCATTTTTGCGCTTCGGCGCCTGCTTGTTGTCGTAAGCAAATTCCAGAGCAGGATCGACTTTCTTTTTCCTTTCGCCCGACACAACGGCGGCAAACAGGAACAGCAGAGCAGCGCTGAGAAGTATGCCTCCTATGATATCGGTGAACCAGTGTACTCCGCACCATAGTCTTCCTCCGACAGTAACCACTGTCGTAATGAAGCAAAGGACTCTTATGAATGCGCCGAAAAGGTTGCCGAAATATTTGTCGGAAACTATCATCACAGCAATCATGACCGTCATGATAAGCATGGTGTGTGATGAAGGGAACGATGCTTCAGGTGCTGTCTCCCCCGGCATAATTATTGGTCTGTAGTTGACTATGTATTTTTCAAATAATACATAGCATCCTATTACTGCTATGAACAGCCCGCCGAGTGCCCATATCTCCCTGTCGACTTTCAGCAGGCTTCTGCGCTTTATCATCTGAACGAATCCCGCGACAGCGAACGCTCCGCAGACCGCTATGGCTATGTATCCTATGAAATCCGTTATATCATACCAGATCATGTTGACGCCGGTCAGGTTATGTACAAACTGGTTGATATGCGAAAAGCCGACCTCAGTCCCGGCTGGACCAATCGCTGCAACGTCATATATTCCGAGCAGTACTATCAGTACCGCAAACAAAGCTCCCGAAATGACAGCTCCTATGATTCTTTTCATCTGAACCTTTTTCCTTTCTTCGGTTTATTTGCTTACGCTTATTGGTGTTGAAGGTCTTGCTATGCCTGCCTTGTTGAGCGCAGCCGGTATTTCCTTCATCAGGACACCAAATTCATCCCAGTAATCGGAGGTCTTCACCCAGACTCTGACAGTATATGTCAGTCCGCCCGGTACTCCTGCTGTTATCAGCACCTGCGGAGCCGGCTTGTCGAGCACCCATTCTGTTTTCCCGATGACATCAGCCAGTATCTTTTCTACTTTGTCTGAGTCCTCAGAACCCGCAACATCAAAGTTGAGGTCTACTCTCCTGAGTTCCTCCACAGTTGCGTTGCAGATCGTCGAGTTCATCAGATTGCCGTTCGGAATGGAGATTCTGCGGTTGTCGAGCGTCGTCAGCACTGTGTAAACGAGCGAAATGCTTCTGACAGTTCCCTCTTCACCGCCCGTAACGATGTAATCACCCACGCTGAATGGCCTGAATATCAGCAGCATTATACCCCCGGCAATATTGCTGAGAGCTCCCTGCAGTGCAAGGCCTATAGCAACTCCTACGGAGGCGATCGCTGCAATCACTGATGACATTGGTACTCCAAGCAGCGCGATTATCGATACGGCAAGCACAACATAAAGAGCTGCTTTTACGAAGGTAGTGATATAACCCACGGCCGTCGTATCAATGGACTTCATGGATTTCATCTTTCCCATAGCCTTTATCAGCCTTTTGATGATAAAGCTTCCAACTATGTAGATGACTATCGCCAGGACCAGTTTCAGTCCGATATCCATCGCCCCGTCACTGATTTTTTCAAGGAGTCTTCCCACATTATTTATACTTGCTTCCATAATTGATTCCCCTTTTCTTAATAATAAATCCTTAACTATTAAATAATATCACTCTGCGCGTGATGTGTCCATTGAGACAGAATGACCGGCCCTGAAGATCGGGTATGAATTGCTATGAGCCCGCCTTCAATGATACAATACATTAACAGAACAGAATGAACAGAACAGAATGAACACAAGCGAACGGAGCATATAATGAAGAGAGTAATCACATACGGCACATACGACCTGCTGCATTACGGTCACATCAACCTGCTCAAGAGAGCAAAGGCTCTCGGTGACTACCTTATAGTCGCAATTTCAACAGATGAGTTCAACTGGAACTCCAAGCAGAAGAAATGCTACTTCTCTTACGAGCAGCGCAAGGCTCTCGTTGAAGCCGTCAGATATGTTGATCTTGTTATCCCGGAAGAAAACTGGGAGCAGAAAAAGAGCGACATGCACGAGTATCATATCGACACCTTCGTGATCGGAGATGACTGGAAAGGCAAATTCGACTTCCTCAGGGATGAAGGCGTAGAAGTCGTCTATCTGCCTCGCACGCCTGAGATAAGCAGCAGCCAGATAAAGAAAGACCTTTACGATGCCAATGCCGTTGAGGGTGAGTCAAAGACGTCGCACGATGAAATAGACACAAATCCTGATAAGTAGAGCAAATCAAATCCGCCGGCCAAAAAGCCGGCGGATCTTTTATTGTCTGTTTCAGAACGAGATTATCTCTTCGTTGAGGTCGTCTACTGTGATATTTACGTTATGATAGCGCTCTCTTTTTTCAGTGCCCTTTCCGAAGTTGATCGCCTCCTGCGGACAATACTGTACACACGCGCAGCACGAGATGCACTTGTCGCTGAATACTACGGCTTTGCCAACGTATCTTATGTTGCCCATAGGGCAGACCTTAGCACAGGTACCGCACTGTACACAGTTGTCATTTGCCCTGAGAGTCAGGCCTTTCCTGCGCGCGATCTGCGGCCAGAGTGCATGTTCTGCACTGTTGGCATATGCCTTAGGCACTCCCCTCTTTGTCTCTACACAATTCCTGATGTCATTCGCGAATTTATCCGCAAAATGCTCCGATCTTGCCTGAGCCTCTACTGCTCCCATCTTTGGAATCATGAGGTCATGCGGGAAGAGCCAGATACATGTACACTGATGTGTTACGGCAGCCCAGTAGTCAAGCGGAATTATGTCGTTCAGCTTTCTGAGACCTTCACCCTTGTATGATGCGCTCTGATTGATCGCAAATGTATATGCATCAGGGCTTACCTTGATGTCGTGGAGGTATCTCTCAACATGTCCCGGAAGTCCTCCGCCATAACAAGGGAAAATGAATCCTACTCTCTTTGCCTCTCTTACATCTGTGACAGCCGGATATTTACGCATCATGATGATATCTGTGTTGCCGAGGTTTCTGGCAATGTTCTTTGCCATATCGAGGCAGTTGCCAGTACCCGAATAACAGAAAATAACGTTTTCTTTCATCTTTGGTCTCCTTCTTCGCGGCACACAGCCGCTGCGTCAATATCAATTATCTACAGCACAATTATACAACATAAAAGATCAGTAAAAAAGCATTTTGGAAACCGAGCCGCAATTGGCAGTTTTCATCTGTAGTCTGCAACCGCTACACCCTGCGCCTCCACTATTCTGCGCAGTTTTTTCATTTCTTCCTTATCCAGAGTATAAAAGCTTTCCTGTTTGAAAGGCATTCCTATCGCCTCATATTTGATTCTGCCCAGAGAGTGGTACGGAAGAAGCTCCATCTTCGCATCAGGCAGTACATCATGTACATAGGCCGCCGAGGCAGCAATATTTTCTTCACTGTCATTTACTCCGCCTATAACCGGTATCCTGATGACTATTTCAGGTGACTGCTTAAGGTCCCCCAGCCGTGCGATGTTTTCGAGTATGAGTTCATTGCTTACACCCGTATACATGCGGTGCACCTCGGGATCCATATGCTTGAGATCCATGAATATCAGATCCATGCGCTCAAGTGCCGGCCTTACACTTTCAAAGTTAAAGTATCCGCAGCTCTCAAGATCAATACTGAGCCCTGAATCGTACAGCTCCTGTGACACATAATCCAGAAATTCCGGCTGTGAGGTCGCTTCCCCGCCCGAGAAAGTCACGCCACCTCCGCTGTATGAGTAGAAAAGCCTGTGCTTCATGACTTCTCTGATAACATCATCGGCATCCATGATACTGACCATGTGTGCCCGGGCCTCCTCCGGGCAGGCATTTACGCACGCACCGCAGGATATACAGCTGTCGTGCCCTGTCACTTCACCGCTTACCAGGGCATCCATGTCTATTCCTA
Source organism: Anaerovoracaceae bacterium (assembly GCA_045220485.1). Taxonomy (GTDB): domain Bacteria; phylum Bacillota; class Clostridia; order Peptostreptococcales; family Anaerovoracaceae; genus Crickella. The sequence goes on from JBGUVT010000207.1 coordinate 11,384, forward strand.
TTCCCTGAGGGCACACGGCAGCACATGCGCCGCACCCGATGCACTTTCTTCTGTGCCATCCGATGAGTTTCTTCTGTTCGAATCCCTCGGGATTGGAGCACCATCTGCAGCGGAGGGGGCATCCTGCCATAAATATATTCGTCCGTATTCCCTCTCCGTCATTGACCGAGAAAGGCTGGATCTGCATTATATAGCCCTTAATACTCATACTTACAATTATGCCCGGCCGCTTGGGCCGGGCTTGTTTCTCAGATCAGAATGCCTCGTGAGCATTCCTTGCCATTATCGAATCCTGCATCTCCTTTGAGAGATTGGTGAACTGTGCGCTGTAACCGGCTACTCTCACCAGCAGGCTGCGGTATTTGTCGGGATTTGCCTGCGCGTCAGCAAGCACTTCGTTTGAGATCGTATTGAACTGAACGTGGAAACCTCCTAAAGCGAAGTAACTCTGAAGCATAGCTCCCAGGTTTGCTCTTCCCCTCTTAGTCGCAACCAGATCGTGATTGAGGCGCAGGTTAAGCAATGTGCCTCCGCTGTGTATATCGTGGTTCATTTTTGCGGCGCTTCTCAAAGCTGCCAGACAAGTCGATTTATCACTTCCGGTATATGGCGAAACACCCTCATTTATCGGATCCTTAGCGTGTCTTCCTTCAGGAGTCGCACCAAGCACCTTTCCTGTAGGCAGATAATTTGATATGCCCATGAAGGCTGTGACAAAGTGGTTTCCGTAAAGGTCGTCGTACTTTGTGACCTCATCATAGAAGAAGTCCGCGAGATCACGCGCTATCGAATCGACATAGTCGTCATCATTGCCGTACTTAGGGCAGGCAAGAGCGCGCTCCCTGAGCTGTTCATAGCCTTCCCAGTTATTGTCCAGCGCATCGATGATCTCCGCCATAGTTGTGACGCCCTCTTCGAATACGAGTTTTTTGATGACTGCGAGTGAGTTCGCTGTTACAGACAGTCCCACACCGGTGAATACAGGCCCGATGTTGTACTTTGCGCCGCCGTCCACGAGGTCGCGTCCGTTCTTCATGCAATACTCATTGCATGCCGACATGAACGGTCTGTGCCCTATCTCTTTATGTATCTCCTGCGCTGTTACGAGGCTTATAACGCCATGGCGCACAAGATATCTGAACTGCTTTTTCCATGCCTCGAGTATCTCATCCATTGAGGCGAACGTCTTAGGATCCTTCTCCCCGAGTGATACCTGCTCGCCAGACAGACGGCTCTTTCCCTGATTCAGTGCAAACTCAAGAGCTGCTGCAAAGCTTATGCTGGCAGCTGATGTCCACTCAAATGTCTTGCGAGAGTGAGGTACTACGCAGCCGCAGTTATTCCAGTCCCTCGCATCCTCAGGTCTGTATCCCAGGTTCGACAGCATCTGGTAACCTGTCCTGTCACCGTGTATTGCAGGAAATCCGCATCCGGTTGACACGAGCTCCGTGACCGCCTCCATAAATTCAGGCGGGCAGTCAGGATGGATCCTGCAGCTCAGCGTCGGCTGATGGGTCATGCATTCTCTTGTAGCCTGTATAGCCATGTATGAAATAGTGTTGGTGGCATCAGTCCCGTCGACCTTTGTACCGCCTATAGTCAGATTCTCAAAGTTGGTATATCCGGCAAAGAAGCTCGCTGTGTTCTTTGATATGGTCCATGCCCACTCGCTGTACTTGAGCCACAGGCACTCAACGAGCTCGAGTGCCATATCGTAGTCAATAATACCGGCTTCTTCATCAGCCTTGTAATATGGGTACATGTACTGATCAAATCTGCCGGGATTCCATGCCAGAGGATTCTCGGCAATGATCCCGCCCAGCTGCACGAACCACACAAACTGAACAGCTTCCCTGAATGTCTTCGGAGGCTGCTCAGGCATACGTGAGCATACATCGGCGATCTCTTTCAGCTCTTTCTTTCTGACCGGATCGGACTCGGCCTCAGCCATTTCTGCAGCTTTTTTGCTGTAGCGCCTTCCGAGAGTTATCATGCCATCCGCAATAAGGATCATCGATCTGTAGAAATCGATCTTCGCCTTCTGCTCAGGGATCGCCTCATCGAGTTCTGCCATATATGCTTCCGCTTCCGCACGTATGCCGCCGTAGCCTTTTGGCAGCAGCACATCAACATAATCAGCAGATATCTCACCTATACCGTTGCGCCACTTGGAATCGGTATCCAGGAATCCCGTATCCACGCCGATCTTTTTCGTAGCCTCTGATGTTCTGGCGAGGAAAGCTTCCTCAACGGACTTTCCTTCCCAGTAAGGAAATATATTTTTCCTTATGAACTCGGTCTGCTCAGGAGTGACATCATAAGGATCCTGCCCTCTCTCAGGGAAGGTATCGATCTCATCGTTGATCCAGAGCCATCCGAATTCAGGCGTAAGTATCGCGCACTTTCTGAACTCGCCACTGGTACCTACAACAAGCTCGCCCTCCCATATGTTTACGGAAAGCTCACAGCAGGTATCGTAAAATGCCTGTGCCGTACGTATCAGATGAGGCTGTCCCTCGGTGCGCTGAAAAGACTTTGTCCAGCTCCAAGCGCGCTCATAGGATATGTGAGGCTTTGTATTAACGTAATTATCTCTGATCTTTTCTACTCTTTTTGTAATTGCCATCTTCCGGTCCCTGTCTGTTCAGATACTGCTTACAGAGTAACTACCCAGTCTCCCATCACGTCAGGAGCGGTTCCTGTCTGCATGCCGTAAAGTGTGTCATAAAGCTTCTGGCTGAGTTCGCCGACTTTTTCTCCGTTGATCGGATAGTTTTCTCCTCTGTATCTGAGGAGACCGATTGGGGATACAACGCAGGCTGTACCTGTAGCCCATGCTTCTGTCAGAGAGCCGTCAGCTGCTGCTGCGAGCAGGTCATCGATTTCAAGGCGCTTTTCCACAACCTCTTCGCCCCACTTTCTCATAAGCCTTATTGCACTGTCACGCGTAACGCCCGGCAGTATGGAGCCTGTCAGTGAAGATGTGTAAACCTTACCGTTGATCCTGAAGAACGCGTTGGATGTTCCGACTTCCTCAACGTATTTATGCTCTTTGGCGTCGAGCCAGAGAACCTCTTCGCAGCCCTGCTTCTTTGCTTCAGTCGCAGCGATCATTCCGCAGGAGTAGTTGCCTCCGCACTTCGCGAAACCTGTTCCGCCTACTGCTGCACGGATGTATTCTTCTTCTACCCAGATGCGGCTTCCGTGGAGTTCCTTGTCGTTTCCTTCATAGTAAGCTGCTACAGGGCTCAGGATGATGATGAACCAGTATTTCGAAGCCGGATGTACTGCCATGGAAGGCTCCGGTGAGATTATGAACGGTCTGATGTAAAGCGATGTGCCCTGAACATCAGGCACCCAGTCTCTGTCTGCATCAACGATAGCCTTAACTGCTTCAATGAAGAGGTCCTCGTCGATCCTAGGAATGCAAAGACGGTCGTTACTGTTCTGCAGACGCTTTGCGTTCATGTCAGGACGGAACAGGTTGATGCCGCCTTCCGGATTCTTGTATGCCTTCATTCCTTCAAATGTCATCTGGGCATAGTGCAGTGTGCAGGCAGCAGGATCGATCGACAGCGGTCCGTAAGGAACGATGCGTCCGTCATGCCAGCCCTGTCCCTCATCATAATCCATGAGGAACATGTGGTCTGTGTAGTATTTGCCGAATCCGAGAGCAGTCTGATCAGGCTTCTCTTTCGGTGATGAAGTTCTGGTTACCTTGAATTCATATCCCATCTCTTAATCCTCCTAATACTTAGATCAAATTGAATCCTTTGTCTTTAAGTGTCTGACGGACTTCAGCAAGCTGCTCGAAGTCTCTTGTCTCTATCTCGAGTGTAAGCACACAGCTCGTAACAGCCGTGTCCGGATCTGAGTGTCCGTAGTGGACTCCGGTGACATTTGCCCCGCATCCCGCTATGATAGTCGCGACATCGACAAGCTGTCCCGGCTTGTCCTCCAGCGCGATCTGCAGAGTTGCATTGCGGCCGCTTGTCACCAGACCTCTGGTAATTACTCTCGAGAGAATGTTTACATCTATATTGCCTCCCGACACAAGGCAAACCACCTTTTTGCCTTCTACCGGGATCTTTCCGAACATCATCGCAGCCACGGATACGGCTCCCGCACCTTCTGCGATGAGCTTCTGCTTTTCGATCAGTGACAGTATCGCTGCCGCGATCTCGTCTTCTGTAACGGTAACAACCTCATCAACATACTTTTTGATGAGTGAGAACGTCAGATCACCCGGATGTTTTACCGCTATGCCGTCAGCAAAAGTGCTTACTGTACTGAGCGTGACCTGTTCGTCATATTTCAGGCTGTCTGCCATGCTTGCAGCTTCTTTGGCCTGGACACCGTATATCTTTACATTCGGTTTCAGCTTTTTTACAGCATAGGCAACTCCTGAAATGAGTCCGCCGCCGCCGACAGGCACTACGATAGCATCGACATCAGGCAGCTGGTCAAGAATCTCAAGTCCGATAGTTCCCTGGCCTGCGATGACATCCGGATCATCGAACGGATGAATGAATGTTGCGCCCGTCTCATCGCGAAGCTTGCATGCGTAAGTATATGCATCATCATAAGTACCCTTTACCAGGCGCACTTCCGCTCCAAGAGCCTTTGTTGCTTCAACCTTGCTTATCGGAGCTCCGTCAGGCATGCATATTATGCTTTTTGCTCCCCTGTGTGTGGATGCCAGCGCCACGCCCTGCGCATGATTGCCGGCGCTGCAGGCGATGATCCCTGCCGCTTTTTCTTCTTCGTTGAGTCTGCTTATCTTAAAATACGCACCTCTCAGCTTAAAACTTCCGGTTACCTGAAGGTTTTCTGTCTTCAGATATACCTCGTTTCCATTGCTGAAATGAGGTGAATATATAAGGTCTGTCTTTCTGGCTACATCCTTGAGTGCGAATGAAGCCTGGTATACTCTGTCAAGTGATAACCCGTTTTTTGATCCCATAGTAATTCTCCATTAACCCATTAATTTATTCTTCTGTGCCATCCAGCCAGGTAATAAGCTGGCTGGCAGTTCTGCCCGACATACCGCCGTGGCGAAGTTCCCATTTGCGGGCGGCATCTTCCAGTTCCTGACCTTTCAGTTCTATTCCCTTTCTCGCGGCCAGTGACCTCACTATCTCCAGATACTCCTTCTGTCCCGGTTTCGGATAGTAGATCATTACGCCGAACCTGCTTGCAAGTGAAAGCTTCTCCTCCATAGTATCCGATCTGTGTACATCTTCGTTGTACTCCATATCGCTCCGGTCACCCCATGTCTCGCGTATCAGATGACGCCGGTTCGAGGTAGCGTAGATAAGCACTTTATCGGAACGTGTCTCGAGTGCTCCCTCGAGCATCGCTTTGAGCTCCTTGTAATCGCTTTCATTTTCTTCAAACGAAAGGTCGTCGAGGAACAGAATGAACCTGTAATTGCGTTTTTTGATTGCTGAAAGTATCTGCGGAATTCTTCCCCGGTCGGTCTTTGAAACTTCGATAAGTCTGAGCCCGCGGTCCGAATATTCATGCATAAGAGCATGTACGCTCGTCGATTTCCCTGTGCCGCTGTCTCCGTAAAGCAGCACATTATTGGCATAGTGGCCGCTTACGAAAGCCTCGGTGTTATCCCTTAGTGTTTTCTTCTGGGATTCATATCCGATCAGATCATCAAAACACACATCCTCACTGTCGGTAACAGGGACCAGTTTCAGTTCTTCTGCGCCGCCTGATGAAGGATCCACTCTGAAAGCCTTATATAGACCGAACATGCCGGCTCCGTATTTTTCATAGTGCTCCGTAAGCGTGCGCGCAAATTCCTTTACATCCTCAGCCCCGTCAAGTCTGCGGCTCAGCTCATTTATGCGGCGGCCGGCCTCTGTGGTGCATTCGCCTTCATATGGCGCCTTGTAGTCAAGCATCAGAGGAAGCAGCCCCTCGTCCTCATCAAAATCCGCCTCTTTTGTTCTGAAGAGTTCCATGAAGATTCCCAGATCGCGCTCCGCAAGTTTCATCAGAGTCGAATCAGGCAGGATGAAACGGCGCTCGCACGCAAGCGTAAACGCATTGTCATGCATCATGAGGATGTATGTGAGCCACTGCTGCCAAACATTGCCCGAAAGGCCGAACTCCGTCGCAAAAGCGGCAAGAGTTCCTGCAAGTGCAGGAGCGGATTCTGTCACGCTGTCATCCCAGTCAGTATAAAAGAGAAAGTTGTTTTTCTTTGCTTTCATTTACTGCCTTCCGAGTTTTTCCAGTATGGCCGCTTTCATTTCGCTGCCTTTGATCCAGTCTTCCTGCCCCGGAGCCTTTATGTCGGCAGTCCTGAGCCCGTCGGAAAGCACGTCAGCAACCGCTTTCTCGATTGCATCTGCTTCTTTACCCAGATCAAAGGAAAACCTGAGCATCATTGCAGCAGAAAGGATCGCTGCGATAGGATTCGCGAGATCTTTACCTGCTATATCCGGAGCTGAACCATGGATAGGCTCATACAGACCTCTTGATGAATCGCCAAGCGATGAGGATGCCAGCAGTCCAATCGAGCCGGTCACCTGGGATGCCTCATCAGACAGTATGTCTCCGAACATATTTGATGTCACAAGCACATCGAAGAACGACGGATCGCGTATTATCTGCATTGCAGCGTTATCTACATACATGTCATCGAGCCTTACGTCAGGATACTCCGTCGCTCCGAGTCTGTGAACAGTTTCGCGCCAAAGCCTCGATGTCTCAAGCACATTTGCCTTGTCAACACTGGTCACATGCCCTCTGCGCTTTCTGGCTGTCTCAAAGGCACGTCTTGCGACACGCTCTATCTCCATAACACTGTATGCCTCAGTGTCATATGCGGCATCACCCGCCTCATTTCTGCCACGTTCACCGAAGTAGATTCCGCCTGTAAGCTCACGCACTATCATGAGATCGAAACCTTTTGCAGCGATGTCCGGTCTCAGTACGCATGCCTCTGCCAGCGCCGGCTGTATCGAAGCCGGTCTGAGGTTCGTATAAAGTCCAAGTTCCTTACGGAGTCCCAGCAGGGCTTTCTCAGGACGCATATGATTAGGGACTTCGTCCCACTTCGGCCCTCCGACTGCACCTAAGAGCACGCTGTCAGAAGCCAGACATCCGTCTATGGTCTCCTGCGGCAGAGGTACTCCATATTTATCAAGAGCGCATCCGCCTGCCAGATATTCATTGAATTCAAAACTGCAGCCAAACTTTTCTGAAACTGCTTTCAGGACTTCAACCGCAGCGCCTGTTATCTCCGGGCCTATGCCGTCGCCCGGTACTAAAGCAATTTTATAAGTCATATCCGATTACCTTATTTATCCTTCAAATAAGCAAGCAAGCCGCCTTTTTCAATGATGTTCTCGATGAATTCCGGGAACGGCTTTGCCTGGAAGCTCTCGCCTGTAGTCTCATCTGTGATGACTCCGGTCTTTGTATCAACACTCACGATATCGCCTGCGTTGATTGCTGCACTTGCTTCCGGACATTCCAGTATAGGGAATCCTATATTGATTGAGTTGCGGTAGAAAATACGCGCAAAGCTTGCTGCTATAACGCATGATACACCACTCGCCTGTATGGCGATCGGAGCGTGTTCTCTTGATGATCCGCATCCGAAGTTCCAGCCGCCTACCATGATGTCTCCTGCCTGTACACCGCCTGCAAAGCCCTCATCTATGTCGACCATGCAGTGGCTCGCGAGAGCAGCCGGGTCAGGATCGTTAAGATATCTTGCAGGGATTATGACATCAGTGTCGATATGATCTCCGTATTTCCATACTTTTCCTCTCATAGTCCCCTCCTTTATACTCCAGGGGCAGCAATGCATCCGGCTACAGCCGATGCGGCTGCTACAGCAGGGCTTGCGAGTACGACCTCGCTGCCTGTGTGACCCATTCTTCCGACAAAATTCCTGTTCGTTGTCGCTACAGCTCTCTCTCCGTCCGCCATGACACCCATGTGTCCGCCGAGGCAAGGTCCGCATGTAGGAGCGGAAACTGCGCATCCGGCTTCTACAAAGATCTTAAGAAGACCTTCTTCCATGCAGTCAAGATAGATCTGCTGTGTAGCAGGTCTTACTATGCAG
>JBGUVT010000208.1:0-4491 GCA_045220485.1 Anaerovoracaceae bacterium
CGGGTTTGTCGCCATCCGCAGGTTTATCGCCGTCCGCAGGATTCTCTCCGGATTCCGGCTTTCCAGCCGTCTCAGAGGATGACTCGGACGATGCCGGTGCCGGCGCTCCGGTCCCGGCCGCGGTACTTCCGCCGCAGCCGCTTATCATTAAGGATGCCGCCAGTCCCGCGGCTAGCAGTTTCGCAACATTTTTTCTCATGTCAGTCCTCCATGATGTCTTCTTTTATTTCGCTGCAGAGTATAGGAAACCAATCTGAAATTACTTTGAACACGGATTATAAAAACTGGATGCCGAAAGGGGGTACATATCAGTCATTATTTGTCTGACTGCAAGAGTATAGAACTGGAATAATCACGCTGGAGGTGGGTAAAAGGAATAAGAAATGGCAAAAAAAAAGAAGCTTACAAGCAAAAGGTTTTGGGTCAATCACAGAATCGTCCTGTGATTGACCCGGCTCCCCGATGATCATCTGTTAAGATCTTCTTCCAGAATACTGATCACGTCCAGGATCTTTTTCCACGAGATGTGTGCTTTTTCTTTCTCCATTTCTTTCAGATACTGTTCGCTGTCGTCCATACAGCGGGCCATGACGTAGGCATGGTAATATCTGCCGAAGGCCTCGTACTGGGACACGTCTGCGTAAAGCTCATCATCGGCGTAGGCGTTGACGACGGCCGCGGTGTAGATCTTCTGATAATCGCCCCGGTCGAAGTAGTCGTTCATGACATTCAGACCAGTGCTTTTCGAACCGTACATGACGTAGCTGCGGATATTCTTAAACAGAACGAAACTGTTGATAAAAAGGACGAGCATCAGCAGCAGTGTTATGATCCTGGCAAAACCGATCCATTTAGTTCTCATTTTTAAGCCTCTCATTCACAAGGATCAGAAGGGATGATTCATTCAGATCCTTAATTCCGGCAATGTCTTCCTCCGTGAGTCTCAGGTAGTTCCTGAGGAAGCCGTTCACTTCCGTATTGATCTTGTTCATATGGAAACGGACGCTTTCGCTGTTGTCCCCCTTTTTGAGTGAGGTGTACTCATTTTCATAGTCTATGATGGCCTGGCAGGTCTTCACCAGGGGATCTGCGTAAGAGTCTTTACTGTAAAGATACTGTGTCATGGCTTCGATCATCCGGTTCTGATAGCCGGCCAGAAAGGATATCCTGCTGTAGTCTTCGTAATCCAGGTAGGAGAGGGAAAACTTGTTCATAAAAAGATCCAGCTCTATGTATTCGCCTTCTTCCAGGAACTGGTCCAGCTGAGCTTTTATCTCGCGCTCCGTCATCCTGCTGGCAATGATCTGGTTGGCGATGTTATAGCTCACCTGGTGCATCGCGAAGATCATCAGATTGGCAAAAAGCAGCATCACCAGGGTGATGAGTATACCGTACCCCGTCTTGCTTTTCTTTACTTCCGCTGTGACTTCCTGGCTGGCGATCTCAAACTGTTCATCCAGCTCCCGGAGTTTTTTCAGGTGCTCCTGCGCTTCAGGATTGGCCTCGCCGCAGTATGGACAGAAGGCTTCGTTTAAGGAAAGCGGCGCACCGCATTTTTTACAGTTGACCATTTCCGCCCTCCTTCACATAGTCTTTCAGAAGACTGCTGTCCACATAGCCGTTGGAGTCCGAACATCCGGCATAGATCTCTTCGAGCCCGGCGAAGGAATATCCCCGGCTTTCGAGTTTTGAGATCAGCGCCTCCCGCATCGCAGCATATTCGTTTTCGTCCACCTGGGTCATACCATTGTATCCGGTATAGTATTCAGGCTGAAAGATGAAATGCATCATCTGCTGGAGCTGGTAAACGTCCAGACGATCTTCCGCGTTGAGTTTTTCGAAGGCGTACTTCAGAGTATAGGAGGGATAGCGGGACCAGCTCCGTACAGCGTGGGACTGTTGGTAATACAGCTTTTCTATGGTCTTGTAATCTCCGCTTTCATAGGCCTCGTTGAGCTTGTCCAGGTTTTCATTCATCCATACGATCTCTTCATAAGCCTGTTGATCATATTCCGGGTCATTGTAATAGTTGACCTGCGCCGTGCGGGAGAAAGCAAAAGCGAGCCCGATGATAGCGGCAATAAGGATCAGAGAACGTAAAAGCGAGGACAGGATGATCCTGCTGACGGATTGCTGCACGTTTTCTTTCAGCCCGAGCATAGAATCGATCACGGAAGAGATCTTTTTCCTGAACTCCGCGTAGGCACCGCGCTTGTTCATGGTGCCGCAGCAGGGGCAATAGCTCAGCCTCGCGTCGAAGATGACCCCGCAGTTTTTACATCTGACTTTGCTCATGATATCCTTTCCATGCGTTGTTTCAGTGCGTCATTGATGATGTCGGAAAGCAGTTCTGGTTTATTATATTTGGCTTTTGCGTAAATGTCCATCTTTACCCCGGCTTAGGATGAGACTGCTTTCAGTCTGCTGCGTTTTTATCACCATCAATTCCAGATAGTTGGTATCTGCCTGAATCATGAAATAAGAAAGCAAGCGCAGCATCATATCAGCCAAAGGTGACAGATGCCCATACCGATATTAAATTTTATCTTGTGAAATAAGCACGGCTTATGCGGTTTCTGGCGTATAACAACGTCCGGGATAAAGTTCTTTGAACACAAAAAACGCATCCGGAGTCGTTTCCGAATGCGTTATGTAAGAGATGTGACATGACGGATTATTCTTTGATTTTGTGCCGGATAATTAGCTTTATGATCACACAGATCTCAGGGTAGGTTTGATACGAGCAGTAGAATCACCACTTTTATTCAGGAATCGTGAACTCTGCAACAGCCTCATGTACTGCATTGTCCACAACCTGAACCCTTATTCGGTACTGTCCCGGCTCCTGTCTGCCATAGAGCCATTCCCAATCGAAAGTTTTTCGTGTAATAACGCCTTTTTGGAGAATAATGCCGACAGCAGTAAATGCGGCGTTCTCTATGACCGGTTCCACTTCTGTCCATTGCTCCCCATCTTTCTTTTCCAGGGCGAAATACTCCCCAGTCAGCAGTTCTGACTGTACGGTGTTGTCATACTGGTCAAAACACACCGTTATTTCCGTAGGAGCTGCTTCAACGGCAGAAACCACAACTTTCGCAGATTCCACTTCACATTCTGGTGTATATACTCCAAGATTTGCAATGACAAATCTGTTTTCTTCATCCGGTTGCCTGGTACTGGAAAGCAGAAAGTCTGCAGCATCCTCAAATGTAATGTCGTCATAATTGCTCAGTACAACATAGAAGCTGTCTGCTGCAGCATTCGGTAAGGTTCCGGTCAACATCAGTCGATTCTGGTAATTCCTGCCCATATAGCACCACGAGCCGTCTTCATTTTGATGATATGCCTCTGCCGGTTCTTGTTCTTCTTTCACGACCCGGTACACATTCGGAAGGATCGGCGGATAGATCTCCTGCACCAGGCCGTCGAACCAGACTCGGACAGTATCGCCAGCCTTAACTTCTTCTTTCAGAATTTGTGGATTTACACGGACCACACATTGTCCTGTAAACGGCGGCATGAATATATCCGGTGTACTGATGAAGGATACCAACAGACTCCCGTTTCTAACCTCCAGCACTTTGGCGTTGAAATTCAGCACTTCCTCAGGTATGTCAACTGTAAAAGAATGTTCAGGATCCCTGAAGATCACCTTCATACCATCCATCACAACGACTATCTGCCCTTCTGAGCTCCGTTGATAACCATATCCCGTGCCGAAATTGGACTGGTCATTCTTTTTCGGTGTCTCATTGCCCTCAACTGTTGAGGTGATCTTGCCGTCCATGTTTCCGCATCCGATGGCAGAGCTGATATATCCGGTAGATTCATATAAAACACCATCGACCATGACTGCCGGAATCCGGTCCCAGTTCCGTTCTTCCGGAGTATTAATAGTCTCTGTTGGCTTGTGACCGTTCTCATTCTTATTGTTGCTTTCTGTTTTCACAAAAGAGACGGTATCGATTTGAAGGCAGCTTTTTTTATGGCGTGAAATTGTAAGTTCCAGCTCGTAATCCTCTGTCGTTCCATCATCAGAAACACTCTGGAACGTCATCACGCCTTTGCCGTCATCGGCAGCGATTATGTGAAACTCTGTTATGTTTTCCGTGACTGTAACGTAGTCTTTTATAAAACATTGAGAGGGTTCAGGAGTTTGTATGATCGACCATTCTTTCCTGTTACTGTCATTATCCAGATCCAGTATCAGGGTGGCACCGTCCTCAACCGTTGCTGAGAAGATATCGCCGTCGACTACAAATGAGGTCGGTTTATACGGTCTCAAAAAAGCAATGGCCAATGCCGCCACAGCACAAACTATTATAAACAATAAAATAGCTGATACTTTTTTTTTCATATCCTTCACGCACCTACTCTATATTCTGGACGACTCCGGCAAAGAGGATCGAACCGTCAGGGGACGCCACTGCAAAGACAAAGGGCCTGTCGAGAACAAAATCCACCTCATCCTGCGGCATACCCGCACCGGCC
>JBGUVT010000209.1:0-2124 GCA_045220485.1 Anaerovoracaceae bacterium
ATCCTGGTGACGAACCAGATGCTTGAAACGATGGGTGTGACTCCCGAACAGCTTCACGCAGATGCACTTGAGATAGCACCGCAGATCAAACCTGCGGAGATCAAGGGCATGAGCGAAGTCATGGCCGAGATGATGGGTGTTGAACAGGCTGAAATGATGGGGCTTTTCCCGGTGGCTCCTGAAGATGAAAAGATCTACGTTGCTACGGTTCCCGACAAAGTACATGGTGCCGGAGTTCTTGCTTATCAAAACTTCATGGACCAGGCTGCTGAAAGAGCCGGTGGAGACTTCTTCATTTTACCTTCGAGCATCCATGAGGTACTGATCGTCCCTGACAATGGCGAGATGGGCTTAACGGATCTTGAGGCAATGGTAAAGGAAGTCAATGCAACGCAGGTGGCTCCTGCTGATAAGCTTACCGATAGTGTTTACCACTATGACAGTAAGGAAAAGATCTTCGAGCTTGGTGAAAAGTTCGTACAGCGCCAGGCTGAAAAAGAAGCGGAGCATACTGAGGAGAAAGGCGAGAAATCTGTGCTTGGCGATCTCAAAGCCAAGAAAGAGGAAGTTGCCAAGACTCCTAAGAAGGAGACCATTGATAAGGGTGCCAAATCCAAGGGCGGCGAAGCACTCTAATCACATCATGATGAATAAGGCGTCAGCCGGAGGTTATGACCTTCGGTCTGGCGCTTTTTCTATTGCATAGGAGGTAATGAAAATGTCAGCACATTACAACGTATTGGGAGCTGTAGGAAGTAGCAGTACTCCCGTAGTAGGAAGACCGGAGCCGATAGCTCATCCTCAAAACTGTAAGACAGAATGTCCTTATGGTTATAACAAAGCCTTCTGTTTCCCTTGTTACGCCAAAATCATGAAAGAGCACAGGGCGGCAAAGAACAAGGCGAAGGAAGTGTGATGCTATGGTTTTTGACTACTTTTATGAGGAGCAGTCAGAAAGCTATTCGTTTTACAGGATTCCCAAGATGCTTTTTACAGAAGAGATATTTGAGGCACTGTCTACAGATGCCAAGGTCTTGTACGGCCTTCTTTTGGACAGAATCAGCTTGTCCAGAGAAAATGGCTGGTTAGATGATGCAGGGCGTGTTTATGTCTATTACACGATTAAAAGTGTGAAGAAATCCATGCGCTGTGCAAATACAAAGGCCTGTGGACTATTGCGAGAACTGGATGAGTTTGGCCTTATAGAACGCAAAAAGCAGGGGCTGGGTAAACCCACCATTATCTATGTGAAGGATTTTACCCGATTCCGAAAAGCAGAACTCTTGGATTCTGATAAGCAGAACTCTGTAATTCTGCATACCGGAACTCTGGACAATCGCAAATCGGAACGTAATAAAACTGAGAAAAATAATACTGAGAGTAATAAGACTAATCCTATCCTATCCGGAGCGGATAAGGATATGGATGAGAGGACATCCTACCGTAATTATCTTAATTCTCAGCTTGATATGGAGATTATGTATGAGCGGTATCCCTATGACCGGGAGACTTTGGATGCAATCATGGATCTTATGCTTGATGTTGTTTGCTCCAAGCGGAAGACTATCCGCATTGCCGGGGATGATAAGCCTGTGAGCGTGGTAAAATCTCAGTTTTTGAAGATCAATTCCATGCATCTTGAATATGTCATGGACTGCATGAAGAAGAATCCTGCCAAGGTGCGTAACATCAAACAGTATCTGCTTGCTGCCATATATAATGCGCCTCTGACTATGCAAAGCTATTATCAGGCCTGGGTCAACAATGACATGGCTGAAGGTCGTATTTAACGGAGGAACGTAACATGGAAACATTAGATATCAAGATTGCACTTGATCCCGTCAATGATGGGGCAGTGCTCAAAGAGACCAAGCTTAAGCGTAAAGACGAGGGTGCTCTTATTATCGCTACAAACGGCGAATCCCGTATTGTAGATGCGTATGAGGCACAGGAAATCCTGGATAAGCTTAATGACATTGGACATGGCGAATATATGGGTGACAGTGACTATATAGCCATGATGAACGGGAACAAGATCATCAATATTGGAACCGGTAAGTGTTTTATAGGCTCTGTTATCATTATGAAATTTGATGGCAGGGCTTTATCTATGCTTGTTGGCGA
>JBGUVT010000210.1:0-3360 GCA_045220485.1 Anaerovoracaceae bacterium
GAGTACTTTGAAGTTGTCATAGGCATATTCATGCTGCTTTTCGGTGTCAACTTCAATCTTTATTACCTGATATTCCTGAGAAGAATCAAAGCTGCAGTCAAAAGCGAGGAATTGCACTGGTATCTTGGCATTGTTGCCTTCGCAGTAATAACAATTGCCATAAATATAAACAGCCTGTACGGATCATTCCATCAGGCTGTACGTCATTCATTCTTTTCAGTTTCATCAATCATAACTACGACCGGCTTCGGCACCATGGATTTCGACCAGTGGCCGGAATACTCACGCACACTGCTCGTATTGCTGATGTTCATAGGTGCATGCGCAGGAAGCACAGGCGGCGGCCTCAAGGTGTCAAGAGTGATGCTGCTCCTGCGTACGGCTAAAAGGAGCATGCGCAGGATGATCCACTCAAGGTCAGTGGAAAGCATCCGCTTTGACGGGCGTATCATGGAGGAAGATACTCTTAACACCTGCCTGATTTACCTTACCATCTATTGTCTGGTAACGGTAGCCAGCGTGGTTCTGGTATCTCTCAACAACTTCCCTTTCGAGGTAAATGTGACAGCTGTCATAGCCTGTATCAACAACATCGGTCCCGGGCTTGGAATGGTCGGTCCGGCAGGTAATTTCGCATCCTTCTCCGGCCTTTCAAAACTGATACTTGCCTTTGACATGCTTGCCGGCAGACTTGAGCTCTTCCCTGTCCTCTTCCTTTTCTCGGTCAGAACATGGAAGCGCTGATAATCAGTTATCGTTCAACTGTTTTGCCAGTTCTCCTATGAGATCCCAGGCGCGGTCGTGATATGCTTTCTGATCTTCGGTCATGTCATCATACTCACAGATCATAGGATTCTCACGTTTGTAAACATCCTTGGTCTTGCCGCATTTCCAGTTGTAATATGCATAGAAACGCACCCATCGCGCGTGTTCTACCCTGCGCAGCATATCGAGCTTCGCAGGATCTTTTTTTGCCTCGCACAGCGCATCATATGCTGCCTTGAATGTACTGTAGTCAAAGTCCGATATAGTCCTGTCATTCAGCAGAAGTCTTATCTTCATGATAAGGTGGTCGGCTACAGCTATCTTGGACTGCTTGAGCCTGTCGCTCAGTTCATCCCAGTCAAGGCTCTCTGTCACGCTTCTGCGGTAAAGATCGTTCATAAGCCTTGCCGCGTCGTTCAGTCTAGTCCGGACTATCTGATTTACGGTAAATATCTGCTCATTTGTACCGAAGCATTCTATTCCCGGTGAAACGCGGTTGCTTCTGAGGTGGATCCTTCCCTTGTTCTTATAGAAGCGCTGTATCTGCCAGTAAATGTCCCAGCCGGTCTCCACGTTGTCATCGCAGATTATGATCCTGTCTGCATGCCTTATCACCTCATGAGCGCTCGCCCAGTCCTCATCATGGAAGAATATGCTGTCATGTCCCGGATGTCTCTCGTTTATCCCCATCGCAATTCCCAGATTTTCGTGTATATGTCTGAAACGGCTGCTGTCACCGAATACGTGATATGACACGTCAAAATCCGAATCATTTATATTCATGAGGATCGCACGCTCAAGCAGTGCTGTCCCGTAATTCCCGAAACCAATAATGACAATTATGTCTTCCATGATATGAAGAGGATGCTCTCTCCAGTAACTTCTGGCGCAGCAGTCATAGCTGTGGAAGAAATGGGTGTTGCCCGACAGCTTCTCTGAACCGCTGACAGTGCGGGCATAAACATCGGCATCCAGCTCATGGACATTCATCGCTTTCATGTTTCTGCCGATATCATCCTCTTCGAGGAAAAACAGCTTGCATCTTTCCCCGATGCCCTTCTTGTGGGAGACTATTCTCGCCGGAGATACATTGATGAAGAAGCACGGATAGTCCGGTTTTTCTATCTCCATTTCCTTGTTTATTCCGAAAATGATTACACCATCGGGATCCTCGCGCAGAATGTCTCTGGCAAGCACGTCGGCTTCAGAGGTAAACTCTGCAAAATAGTACCAGTTGTTGCGCCTTCTTAACCTGAGTCTGAACATAGGCAGGCCTTCACTGGTGATAACAGATACGACAGATCCGAATAACGCTACCAGTATTCCCATGGACATCAGGAGGAATATGACTCCTATAACATGTCCTGCAGCCGAGACCGGTGTGACATCTCCGTATCCGACCGTGGATATTGTAACAAGCGAGTACCAGAGTGCATCTCCAAACGAATGTATATGCGATCCGGGCTGGTCTTTCTCGCAGATGGTCAGTATAGTCAGCAGTACGGCATAGAACACGAGGAACAGCAGGACTGCCAGCAGATATTGTTTTCTGTTTTTATTCTTCAATGATGATCCCTCCCCGCGCTTTGTCTAAAGGTCAGTTATTACCGTATTCATCCACTTCTTCGAGAGATAACGTTTTGCCAGGATGGCACCTCTGATAATCATTTCCGTTCTGGTCACCAGTAACGCCAGATGTACCGGCAGATGCCAGACAAGTGAAGCCGTGAAGGCCAGAGGCACTGCTATCAGCCATATGCACAGGCTTTCAGAGATCATCGCAAATTTCGTATCTCCTCCTGCTCTCAGAATGCCTGCTATCTGCAGACCGTTAAAAAGATCTGCCGCCATTGTAGCTCCGAACACTATGAGTATGTATCGGGTATACATCTTGCCTGCGTCTGTGAGTTTAAAGATGCCCGACAATGGTTGTGACAATAATATAGTTATCGTCCCAATTACAAGGCCTGCAAGTATGCATGCTTTTATAAGGTGTTTTGAGAGCTTCCATGTATATTCCATGTCGCCTTCACCCAGCTTTTCCCCTACGAGTATCAGAGCAGCATCTCCAATACTGAATGCCGCGAAGTTAAATATGTTAAAGATGGAATTGGCTGCCTGATAAGCCGCATATGCTGTAGTGCTAATGCGGCTGAATGCCGCCACATACATTGTCTGTCCGAAGCTCCAGAAGAATTCGTTTATAGTTGTCGGTGTGGCATTCTTTATGATCCGCTTTACAAGCTCGCGGTCCCATCCGAAATAGCTCCTTACCTTTCCGCAGAACTCGTTTTTTGTACGGAAAGCGAAGTATGAATTCATAAGGACTTCTATGATCCTTGATGAGATCGTTCCAATTGCCGCTCCTGCAACCCCCATCTTTGGGAATCCAAGCTTACCGAAGATGAGAACGTAGTTTATGGCGATGTTGGTAAAGAAAATGACATTGCTGATTATCATAGGTATCCTGACCTGCTGAGTCGCCTTGAACGCCATTTCGAGAGGTGAAGATACCGCAAGCAGCAGGAACGAGAGGCTGTTGATCCTCACGTACTGAGCGGCCAGCGTCTTTACTGCCGCATCTTCAGTATAAAG
>JBGUVT010000211.1:0-2357 GCA_045220485.1 Anaerovoracaceae bacterium
GTGTTGCAGCTGCTCAGGAAGGAAAGAAGCTCGTGCATGCTGTCCTCAAAGAAGGTTTTGAAAAACAAGGACAGATAATACTTCATCTCAGCAATCGCACTGTCGATGTCACTTACATTTTTATAACGAATCAGCGGAATCTCGATATCTCCATACACCATTTCTCCCAATGTGACATCCACGTTGCCATCGTTAAAAATGTTAATCATGATCTTGTCTTTATAACGCTTGATCGTAAAATACCGGTGACGCCCGTTCGGTCCTGTCTGAAGCGTAATGCTCATTTTGTTATGACATTTCTTCAGGTGCTTCTGGATTTCTGCAAACACAATAGCGGTCATCTTTTCAGTCGCCTGCTTTCTCGCTTTGATTTCAATCTTCATTTCCTCTGCTTTGCTCATTTTGTTACCTCCGAAATAACCCAATATGTTGTCATCAAAGTGCTATCGTTCAGTGCATTTTATTGATCATTCCATCCCCCGTCTTCACTTTCCCGGCCAGATCCATAGAGATCATAGTTTGCCTCCGCAGCATAGTAGTGGCCGATGGTGACCGGCGCATTATACAAGGCAGCTAACAGATACTGTTTTATGTTCTTTACCTTCGTAGTATTTTTGCCCATACACTCCAGGACATATTCGATGTGCGTATAGTCCAAGCTTAGCAGCCTGCTTCTTACAACAGCAGCAGGCATTAAGTCCTTTCCGATGATGATATTGCGGCGAGAATTACATACGGTATCAGTCATCAGTGCGACGATCCCGTCTACTTCTTCTGTCGGATGTGACTTGCACAAAGTGCTGTAATCAATATTCTCCCTGATCAGGTCCCGGTAAGCATAATAATTTACCTCTCCATCCGCATCCGGATTCTTCTTTCCATCCCTGATCGATAGATCAGATAAGATATTACTCTCTTCAGTCTTGTTAGAATCAGTATTATTACAGTCTGATTCTTGGACTTCTTGAGATATGATTTCTGGACTTCTTGAAGTCTGTTTTTTAGACTTCTTGAAGTCTATATTCTGGACTTCCTGAAGTATGTTTTTTGGACTTCCTGAAGTATGATTTTTAGACTTCTGCGTATTTACGGGCTTTTCAGGGTATTCTTTGCCCTCTTCCCGGAGCATGAAGTTCTTCACATAGATAATGTTTGCTTTTCCGAGACCGAGCCTTTTCTTCTCGATCAGCCCGATTCCTTTCTGTGTATCCAGCTCCGCCAGGAGTTTTACTGCGGTCTGCCTGCAGCATCCCATCATCTCAGTGGCATCTTCGATTGTAAAAGTGATATACACCCGTCCCTGATCGTCGAACCACTTGTTTTTCACGGACAGGGACATTCTGTCCAGCAAAAGACCATAGAGGACCTTCGCTTCACAAGAGAGCTTTTTAAAGTATGGGTCAGTAAATAGTACTTTCGGAATCCGGAAGAATGTATAGACTTCCGCCTGCATGCCGTAGAAATAATCAAAGGTTGCCGTTTGATTCACAGTAATACCCCCTTGCCGTTATGTTCCGGTTACTCCTGCTCTTCTTTCCATCTATCAAGCAGCTGATAGATGATCTCTTCGATCTGTGCAGTGTCATACTCAGGTGAGAAAATCTGATTGAGACGCCTCGTTTTCAAGGTCACCCTTCTGCAATAACGATTCCCGAGTATCAATCCTTCAGTGCTATTTTTTGTCATTACCCCTTCATCATGCTGATCACGCAGCTGCTGTGCGGTTCTGCAGGATGGCAATTTCCCATAAAGCTGATATGTCTTCAGAATCCAGTTCTGTTCCGGTTCGTCCAAAAAGCTGATCCAGTACCCAGCCTGCATGGACAGTTTCTTTTTATCCACGAGTTCCAGCAGGTCCTGTATCAGATATGTCAGGCGGATATATCTCTGTACCTTCCGGGCATTATCACCATACTTCTTTCCCACTTCATCCGGAGTGGATGACCCTTTCTTTCCCTGGTGCCGCATAGTTTCCATCTGCAGCTTATATGCATTCGCTTTCTCGCTCGGCAGCACGTTCGTCCGCTGTATGTTGCTGTAGATCATGATGTCCACTGCATCTTCATCGGACAGTTCCCGAATGATCGCAGGAACCTTTTCGAGCCCGGCGATCTCCGCCGCATGCTTTCTCCTGTGACCGGAAATGATCTCATAGCCACCTTCCGCAATAGGGCGGACCGTCAAAGGAACAAGGATTCCTTTCTCTTTAATGCTCTGGATCAGCTCCAGCATGTCCTCGTCGTCAGTGACCCTGAACGGATGCTCCTTAAAGTCATGCAGTTCCTTGATAAACAGGTCTGTTGATTCTCCCTCATCCGGCAGTTCTCCAAAAAGGGACTCGTAGGAGTTCAATTTGA
>JBGUVT010000212.1:0-7292 GCA_045220485.1 Anaerovoracaceae bacterium
TGTCTTTTTCCTCAACCCCTTCTTGATAGTGATTTTACCGGTGTACTTGTTGATCTTGATCTTCTTGTTACCGGATTTCTTTACGAAAGTTTTCTTTCCGCGGGCTGTGCCTAAACCGTTGATGACTTTGGATACAGCCAGAGTCTGTTTCTTTCTTCTAAGCTTCTTGTACTTAACCTTGGCCTTCTTTCCGGAAACCTTGAGCGGGTTGTTCGCTTTTTGGAAAGTGTAGTTATAGGTTGCTGTTGCTAATTCGATAGATTCACCATAATAATTATTGCTGAGGAAAGCCGTTATTTGGATTGAGTATTGTTCTTGATGGCCAAGAAAGCATTCGTTTATCATCTCACTGATTATTTGATTGATATCTGATCTTGCAGATGTTGGGGAAGCCCATTCTGAGTAACAGCCATCAGAATCGAGTACGGCTACTGTGTACCAGTCAGCATCTGGCACAGGTTCCCAATTTAATATTCCATTCGTGACTCCGTTGATACTAACGGTGCCAATGGTAACAGGGGCTGCATCAGAATGGTAGGTATAATTATCTTTCCATGTCGCAATTGCATCACCATCCATGTTATATGCAACTAATCTGATCCTATAAGATTCGCTGTTTTCTATGTATCCGGCCTTTATTAACCAATCAATATTTTTGTTTAGATTATATCTGCCTTTTCCATAATTCAGATACATGGACGTATAATCAGATATAAAAAGCTTGTAATCGGAAGCACGATTATACTTTTTGAATTCCAGGATACCGCCATTGATCTTCGCTGTTATATTTCCAAATTTAGGATTAACACTTGAAGTGTAGTTATATGAATAATTCCATTCAGCTACTTCTTGAATGTCTTCATCAGCATCACCAAAATATCCATAAGCAATTATCTGAATGGAATAAGGGCTTGTTTTATCAATTTCACCAATTGATATTAAATTATCAATAGCCTCATCAACATTGTATCGGAAGACTTCTCCGCTAGCGAAATAGTCTCCCTCTCCCCAAGTAGCGTTATTGATATATATACAATATTCTTCACCATTACTAACTTCATCCCAAGTGAGGATACCGTTTGTAATTTTACCATTTAATTCGTTGTTCGTTTTTTTGCGTTCATGAGTGACCGATTCCTCAGGGACTTCAGGAGTGACAGTTTTCTCACCTTCCTCAGTTTCCTTGGGGGTTTCAGTCTCTTCAGGAGCCTCAGTTTCCTTGGGGGCTTCAGCCTCTTCGGGAGCTATTGTTTCCTTAGGAGCCTCAGTTTCCTTGGGAGCTTCAGTCTCTTCAGGAGCTGTTGTTTCCTTAGGAGCCTCGGTTTCCTTGGGAGCTTCAGTCTCATCGGGAGCCGCTGTTTCCTTGGGTGCTTCAGTCTCTTCGGGAGCTGTTGTTTCCTTAGGAGCCTCGGTTTCCTTGGGAGCTTCGGTCTCATCGGGAGCTGCTGTTTCCTTAGGAGCCTCAGTCTCTTTAGCAGCCTCAGTTTCCTTAGGTGCCTCGGTCTCCTTGGGGGCTACAGTTTCCTTCGGAGCAGCTGTTTCCTTAGCAGCAGTTTCCTTGGGAGCCTTTGTTTCCTTCGTTGTTTCTTTTGCCTTGGTTTTTTCAGGCTCGGTTTCTTCTGTGGCTGCAGGAGCGCCTGCTTCTGTTTCATCAGCCAACACGATCCCGCCTGATATAGGTGACAAGCTTGCTACCAATGCCAAAGACAGGAAAACCGCACTGCATTTCTTAAGTAGTGATTTCATGTTTTACCCTCCCGATATTTGCTTGCGGCCGTGACCGCTGCGACTCAATTAAAACCAATAATTTAGTAGTGACGGCCAGACAGCCGAACATATTAAAAATACTGAATTGTAATTGAAATCGCCCAGATTTCAGTTTACGCCCGATTACTGTGTTTTTCAATAATTTGAGGGACAAAATATAAAAGATATTTTACTGACGGGAATGGAGTTGCAAATTATCATCTCTGTCGGGAGAGCAGGGAAGAGAAGGCAAAAAACAGCCCCTCACTTTTATGTGAGGGGCTTGCCGTTTACCGGACTTATTATTTGACTTTGATCTTGATGGTTACCGTCTTTGTTGAAGAAGGATTATAACCTTGGTTGCCTGCAGCTTTGACACTGATCTTAACTTTATATGTCTTTTTCTTCAAACCCTTCTTAATAGTAACTTTACCGGTGTACTTGTTGATCTTGATCTTCTTATTTCCGGATTTCTTCACGAAAGTTTTCTTTCCGCGGGCTGTACCTAAACCATTGATGACTTTGGATGCAGCCAGAGTCTGTGTCTTCTTTTTAAGCTTCTTGTACTTGACCTTGGCCTTCTTTCCGGAAACCTTGAGCGGATTACTCTCTTTTTGGAAAGTGTAGTCATAGGTTCCGGCGGCAATATCGTAGAATTCGTCGTTTTCGTGGAAAATACTTACATAAACTGCACGTATCTGGATGGGATAATGGGTTTTTACCACATAACCATAATCTTCGTCGATCTCGGTGTGTCTGTAGTATAAATCGTGGATTGCCTGATTGAGGTCGAGCTGGTTTTTGGAGGTTACTTTTATAACATCATCATCGATATTTACCCAATATTCATTTGCGAATTTAACCGCATCCCATTTCAACACACCTTTTTCAACCCTGATTCCAGTAATGGGGTCAATGGAGGTTTGTTTACTGTAACTTGAGTTGTATGTGTATTCTTTTCTCCAGGATGCGAGATATTTGTCAGTCTCTTCAAAAACATCCTCTTTAGAAGCTATAAATATCAATTGGTATGAGGACTTTTTTTCAATGCTCCCGTTTCCGATCAGCCAGTCGATTTCTTTGTTCAAATAGAATTTAGTGGAATTCAGATTATGGCGTACGCCATCAATATATAAAGAATGATAATTAGCATTCTTTACTTTTTTATAAGTCAGGATTCCGTTTTTGATGGATACAGAGAGTTTTGGAAGAGTATGAGCAACTTCAGGAGAAGAATAAGTAATTTCGAATGTCTTTTTTGCAATTGCGACTTGGCTGCCACAATAAGCATATAACTCCAACCTATATTTACCTGATGTTGATTTTGGAATGATGCCGTTACTGATCATCCAATCGATTTCGTCTTTTACATAAAAAATACAGTCATCGCCCCAATCTTTGGCAGCAGAATGATCGTATCTTGAATTGACATTTTCGATGTGAATCTCATAATAATCAGCGCCGGGATATTCTGACCAAATAAACTTTCCATTATCTGAATCCGGATAATATGTGGCACTGATATCTCCAAGATTTTTAGCTGAGCTTTTAACTGATTTTTCAGGTGTTTCGGGCGTGAAAACTCGCTCGCCGTCTTCAGTTTCCTTAGGTGTCTCGGTCTCCTTGGTATCTTCAGTTTCCTTAGGTGCCTCTGTCTCCTCGGGAGCTTCAGTTTCCTTAGGTGCCTCAGTCTCCTTGGCAGCTTCGGTTTCCTTAGGTGCTTCAGTCTCCTTGGCAGCCTCAGTTTCCTTGGGAACCTCTGTCTCCTTAGCAGCCTCAGTTTCCTTAGGTGCTTCAGTCTCCTTGGGCGCCTCAGTTTCCTTAGGCGCTTCAGTCTCCTTGGCAGCCTCTGTTTCCTTAGGTGCTTCAGTCTCCTTGGCAGCTTCAGTTTCCTTAGGTGCCTCGGATTTCTCGCTGCTCTTTGTTGCTTTCGGAGCAGGCTTTTTTGTTTCCTTTGGAGCTTCTGTTTCTGCACTGTCTGTTGCAACCGGTTTCTCGGTCTCTGCCTCATCAGCAAATACCGTTATGCCGGAGGCAGGCGTGATGCTCACGATTACAGCTAATGCAAGAAGCATTGTACTCAATTTCCTGAATGCTTTTTTCATGATGATCCTCCCCACTGTTTTTTGCGTCAGATTCTGCTGATACCAAAGAGCAGATCCGACAATACAATAAAGTTTACTATCATCAAAAAATATTTACCATAAAAACATAAATAAATTTACAATTTCAGACATTGAAAAGGGGATATACAAAAATCAAAAACGGAGTATAATCCGATTGTAAAGTTGGAAGGCAGAGAGGTTTACAATTTGTGGAATCCGAGAAAAACACAGGCAAAAAAAGACGCAGTGCAATCTATGACATAGTGGTTATGGCAATATCGGCTGCCCTGATCACGGTATGCTCGTGGGTATCAGTGCCGCTGGGTCCCGTACCCGTTACTCTTCAGACAATGGCGATCCTGGCTGTTCTCATGACGGTCGGAGGCAGACGAGGAACAATAGCAATAGCCGTATATCTGCTTTTAGGTGCTGTGGGTGTTCCTGTCTTTGCCGGATTCAAAGGCGGCCCCGCATCATTTTTGGGGCCTACAGGCGGTTTCCTTGCGGGATTCATTGTCGCGGCACTGGTATTCTGGCTTCTTGAGAAACTGGTTTTCGCACGTCTGATGACGACACCCGGAAAGCGTCTCATATTCGGACTTGTCAATTCGCTGATATTCGAACTGGTCCTCTATGTTTTCGGAGTGATATGGTTCATGACTGTTTATGCTGCCAAGACCGGTCCAATAGGTCTTGGAACAGTACTTGGCATGTGTGTGCTCCCGTTTATTATCCCTGATCTCATAAAGATGGCCGCTGCTGCAGTCATTGGGAGCCGGGCATACCGTTTTGTCCGCCAATAAGAAAACCTGCCCCTTTTGTGATAATATGTCCTCAATATGATGACTATCGGAATAAGGGGGGCAAAATGGATAACTCATCGGATATGATGCTCAAGGTAACCGATGTCTGCAAGAACTACGGCAAACATGAAGTCTTGAAGCAGATGTCATTTGCGGTCCCGAAAGGTTCCATCTACGGTCTGGTCGGAAAGAACGGCGCAGGCAAGACTACGATAATGAGGATCATTTCGGGCCTTCAAAAGCCGACTTCAGGTAAAGTCGAATACGGTTTTGATAATAAGGGATTCAAAAAGATAGGTGCACTTGTCGAGCTTCCGTCCATCTATTCGACCAAATCGGCCCGTGACAATCTCATATTCCAGTATATAAACCTCGGTCTTAAGATCGATGATTCCATAGATGAAATTCTCAAGCTGATAGATCTTGCCCACACCGGCAAAAAGAAAGCCGGAAGGTTCTCGCTCGGAATGCGTCAGAGGCTCGGCATTGGCATGGCGATGGCCGGAAACCCCGAGATGCTGATCCTTGATGAGCCTATCAACGGTCTTGACCCTGAAGGAATCATCCAGATAAGAGATCTTCTGCTCCGTTTAAACCGTGAGAAGGGCACTACGATCATTATCTCGAGTCACATTCTTTCGGAGCTTTCAAAGCTTGCAACGCATTTTGCTTTTGTTCAGGATGGAACGATAGTACGTGAGGTTACGAGCGAAGAAGTTGAAAATGCGGGAGGCATCCAGTCGGATTTCTATTCCGCAAATCCCGAGGGACTCGTTAAAGTCCTTAAATACAAGGGTCTGGAAGTAAGGATCGATCCGCAGACCGGCATAGTAAGGGCAAAGGGCGTATTTAACCTTACAGAAGTCGTAACGGAAGCTGCAAAGCAGGGCATCAACATTGCACGTGTCACTACGCGTGATACTGACCTTGAGACCTACTTCATCAATCTGGTGGGAGGTCATACAAATGGGTAATCTTCTGAGATTTGAATTCAAGAGGATCCGGATGAACCTGTTCTTCTGGATAATAACTGCTTACTGCATAGTCTGGCCCATCTTCGTTGCAGGATTCTACAGACTTATGTTTACGCTTCAGATCGGCAATGGCGGTATATCCTTCGCCGAACTTAATATGACAGCTGATGAAAGGAAATATGTCTCATGGCTCATCCTGTCGGCCTTCTTTGCCGAGATGCCTAAGTTCATGGCTTTGTTTACATGCCTTTACATCGGCAAGGATTCGAGCGACGGATTTGTCCGCAACAAGATCATTGCCGGACACTCCAGGTTCTCGATATTCATGAGCAATAATATTGCCCAGTCACTGGTCACCATCTTCTGGTGCCTTATATACTCTTGTTTCGGCGCACTGGGACTTAAGATTATGGGCATCGGTCCTGACCTTAACGGCGGTGAGATGATCAGGCGTATCGCGACGGCCATAGCCGTACTGCTCGTAATGTCTGCAGTATTCACTTCGCTGGCTATGGCATTCCGCAACCGCGCTTTGCCCGTCGTACTTGCCATTCTTTTCACTATGATCATAGGAACGGTAACAACGGCCGTAGGAATGTTCAACATGCCGAAAGCAGCTGCAGACAGCTACGAAAGATGCTGCGCCGAATCCATCGATCAGATGGCAGAGCAGGGAGCCTACACTACGGGACAGGCAGATGCACTTAAGAATATAACTA
Source organism: Anaerovoracaceae bacterium (assembly GCA_045220485.1). Lineage (GTDB taxonomy): Bacteria > Bacillota > Clostridia > Peptostreptococcales > Anaerovoracaceae > Crickella. Next base: position 6,348 of record JBGUVT010000212.1, read on the forward strand.
AGAGCGAGACGATAAGAGGCGGGAAACCGTGGTATATCTTCCATCCTGTTTATCAGGCAACAAATGCCGGTTTCCAGAGTGATTTCAATATGCCCAATGCTATCGGACTTACTTCGGATATGACATATCATGATGAATTCAGTTTCGCGGATGACATGATGATGACTGCTCTGGCCAATAATGTCCTGCTGGATAAGGAAACGATCAGGAAACAGCCCGGCGTCACTGTGAGTTATGGTTCCAAGTGCCTTGAGTACGTGATCAAGTCTGTCATCTGGTATGCGGTCGCTACGGCTGCAGGCTTTATACTCTTTAAGAAGAAGGATATTAACTGATGTTTTACACTGACCATCGTTTGAGCATAGTCATAGGAGCTTACGGCAGCGGGAAATCCGAGATAGCAGTAAACATGTCTCTGGCCCAGAGAAAAGCATTTCCGGAAAGGAAGCTTCTTATTGCCGATCTCGACATAATAAACCCTTTCTACAGGTCTTCAGACTGTGCACCGGCTCTTGAAAACGCAGGCATAAAGGTAATATCCCCGATGTATGCCGGTTCTAATGTGGATGCTCCCGTGCTCCCGCCGGAGATGTTCGTCATTTTCGATGACGAAAGCTATACGGGTATATTCGATATCGGAGGAGAGGATATGGGTGCCACCGTTCTCGGTTCCATCAGGAAAAGGATCGAGAATGCCGATACGCAGATCCTCATGGCAGTAAACACGCTGAGACCGTTTACTTCCGATGCGGCCCAGGTCGCGCAGATGACCGCGATCCTTTCTGAAGCTGCAGGTTTTAAGATCGACGGATATCTCCATAACACGAACCTTTTGGATGAGACCACTTCCGCGATCATAGCAGAAGGGGAGAAGATAATGGAAGAAGCGTCTGCGATAACGGGTGTTCCCGTCGTGGCAACATGCTATATGGAAGGAACGGAGCT
>JBGUVT010000213.1:0-8757 GCA_045220485.1 Anaerovoracaceae bacterium
ACTTGCCTCCCTCAAGGAACTTATCGATCTTATCCATTGCTTTGCCGGCAACTTCGCTTACATCATTCATCTCGAGCTTGCCGTCTCCGAGTGTGCTTGGCTTGCCGCCCGCAGCGATACGCTCCTGCTCAAGCCTTTCCTTCTCAAGTCTGGCCTGCTCTTTTTCTTTCTCCTTTTTAGCTTTTCTGATGCTGTGTCTGATCATCAGGAAGAGAATCAGAAGTACCGCAATCACAACTCCAGCCACTGTGAATCCGAAGCTCGCCTCAGCCTTGAACCGTCTCCAGTTAAGCCTGATAAACATGGCAGCTATCGCGACTGCAAGCAGAAATATGATAATAAGATATGCTGTTGCATTACCCTTTTTGTTGTTTTTCATACGAGTTCACCTCTGTCGGCCTTCTCCTGCTCTTCCCTGGTCATGCTGGTAACTGTTATACCCATGAACGCCATAACGAGGCAGATGATCGGCATGGAATAGTTAAACACTGCCCAAGGAGCATATACAGCCCAGCCGACTCCGAGAGTCTTTGCAATAAACAGTCCGCATGTATTCCATGGTACCAGACACGATGTAACTGTTCCTGCAGATTCCAGCGCGTTCGACAGGCTCTTCGGATGGATTCCCCTCTCCCTGTAAGCCGGTGCGTACATTCTGCCAGGCACCAGTATGGATATGTACTGCTCAGGCATTACCACATTCGAGAGCACGCAGGTTGCCTCTGTAGCAGCCACCATGCCGGCTCCGCTATTTATCCTGCTCGATACAGCATTGATGATGACTGCCAGCTGGCCGGAGCCTTCCATTATGCCGCCGAACATCATAGCGATCATGGTCATGAGTATGGAGCTTGCCATGTTCATGAGGCCGCCTGTTGAGAGCAGATCATTAAGCGATTCTATATCACTTACCATCATGAATCCGTTGAGTGATACATCCAGTATGCCGCCAAGGCTCACTCCGCTCTGAGAGAACGGCGCCATCACGGCTGCGGTCAGGAATCCTAGTGTTATTCCCGGTATAGCCGGTACCTTGAGAGCAATCGACAATATTACGACCAGCGGTGGCAGAAGCAGTATAGGGCTGACCCTGAAGGAACTGCTGATACCGTCCATTATTATCGTTGCCTGCGATGTGTCTACATTTCCACTGGTTGCATGCATGAAGCCGTACACTCCGAAAAACAGCAGCGAGATCACATATGCTACCATCGTGGACTTCAGCATGTATTTTACATGTGTGAATACGTCTGTGCCTGCCATGGCAGGTGCGAGGTTTGTAGTATCCGAGAGCGGTGAAAGCTTGTCGCCGAAATACGCTCCGGCCAGAACAGCACCTGCAGTCGGGCCAACCGGCATTCCAAGACCCTGCCCGATACCTATCAGTGCCAGACCCATAGTACCCATGGTACCCCATGATGTTCCAGTAGCCAGCGATGTGATCGAACAGATAAGTACAGCAGCCACAAGGAAGATCTTAGGGCTGAGCAGCTTGAGTCCGTAATAGATCATTGTAGGGATGGTACCGGAAATCAGCCAGGTGCCGATCATCATTCCGACAATAGCCAGAATAAGTATGGACTGCATGGCCTTTGAAATACCATCTACCATCATCTTCTCAATCTGCGACCAGTTGTATCCAAGATACATCGCCATTATTGCAGAGATTATTACTCCGATAAACATCGGAATATGAGGATCGACCTCGAATACTATGATACCGACAGCCATAACGGCTATCAGTCCGCCGAATGTTATCAGAGCATGTATCAGCTTAGGCTGACGTATCTCCCTTTCTTCAATAAAAATGTTTTTCATCTATAGTTCTTTCCCTTCTGATTATTTTCTATATTGACATATAATACACAAAGCTGTGTATTTATGCAACATTTTGTATTAATATTAATTTCGTTTAATACACCTTGTTATTTGCGCGGTCCTATAAATTCTCTGAGTATCGCATTATCAGGGACGGCATCCGTTGATTCTATCCTGTCAAAATACTTCATGAACATGAGTATTCTCTGCGCTTCCTCATGCTGCTCACTCGATTCCGGAATCGCTTTGAGAAGCGGTTCGGCAAATGTCTTGAGCATGTTTGTCTCATACACTGTACTTGAATTGAACACCACATCCGCTGATGAGCTGTACGGGAATATATTCACACTCTCGCCTGCCCTGACCTTAGGCCATGTCTCAAGCGTTGCTTCAGCATTATAGCCTCTGAACTGGTTGTCTCTTACCATGCGGCGCAGCAGTCTCGCATCAGCGGTAGACAGCCTGTTGTGCCTGTCAACGGCGATCTGTGTCAGCGGACTTATGTATATTTTGAATTTGTCCTTTCTCGGTATATTCTCCGTCAGCACATCGTTGAGACTGTGAATACCTTCGATAACGAGAATCTGGTTCTTTTTAAGCCTGGTAATACGCTTTCCGAATACCTTTGTACCGGTTACAAAATCGAACTCAGGAATATCCACTTCCTTTCCTTCAAGCAGATCTTCCATCTGCCGGTTGAACAGCTCAAGGTCGACAGCTCCGAGTCCCTCAAAGTCCGGTTTTCCGTCAGGACCCAGCGGGGTCATTCCCCTTTCAACAAAATAATCATCTGTGCCCAGATACAGCGGAGCGTCACCGGAAAGTCTTTCCAGCTCGGCACATATCCTCTTCGCGGTGGTAGTCTTTCCGCTGCTCGAAGGACCTGCTATCAGAACCACCTTCTTGTGGTTTTCGATTATCTGCTCAGCAAATTCCTCCAGCTGCCTGGACTGCAGCCATTCACTCTGACGTATGATCTCATCAGCGTTGCCCGCTCTGATCTCCCTGTTGATATCAGCCAGATAGCTGATGCCTGTGTACTTGCGCATGCGCCTGCATTCCGCATATGCCTCATAAAGCTTGTCGTCATCCCTGTATTTCGGAATTGTATGGTTGTGCAGCGCATTAGGGAGTCTTAGAAGAAGGCCGTTTCTGTAAGGCCTGAGATCGAAAAGATTTATATACCCCGATGTCGGAAGCATGACTGTATACATGCAGTTTCTGTAATTGTGCAGCTCTGATATCTCAACAATTTCATCAGCAGGACGCTGATCAAGAAGCTCCGCCTTTTCAGGATATCCGAGTGACCTCCATTTCTTCGCAGCGTGCTCTGCCGTATCGTGCTCAATGACGATCTCGGTATCATGCGCGATGATCTTCTCCATCTTATCCCTTATTTTGTGAATATCCGATGTGGTCAGCTGCGCTCCATCCAGATTGATATAGCTGTAGTAGCCCTGGTTGAGTGAATTTCCGATCGTTACATCGGCATGTTCAAAGACGCTTTTTACAGCCTTGAGGAATATAAGAATGGCGGTGTTGTGATAGGCGCGTTCATCCGTGAACGTCTTGATTTCGAAATCTCTTGCCATTTTGTTTTCTCCTGTTTTTCTCTATTGTTGCATCAACGTATTTTACCACTATTCAATTGACTAAGAACACCCCATGATTTAAAATGAAACTGATATTGGACATCCAGTTTTTTGATGTACATTTTTATCATATTGTCAACCAATGAGGCAACTATTTTATTCTTAGGGAGGGATAATAAATGAAGAAGGAATATGAACCTCTATTCACCCCTTGGAAGATCGGCAACGTAGAGATCCCTAACAGGATCGTTCAGACATCCATGGGCGGAACTTCGCTCTTCGGATGGCTCGAGCCTTGCCACTTCGACAAGGAAGCTGCTCACCACATTCTCGGTCGTGCTCAGGATGGTGTAGGTCTGGTTCTTCCGGGCATGCAGTGCGTAAGAGACACAATGGGCAGAAGATGGCTCTATCAGAACAAGAAAATGTTCAAGGACCTCGCTGAGTGGATGCCTGAATTCCACAAGACAGGCTCCAAGCTGTTCATCCAGCTCGCAGGCGGATTCGGTCGTTCGATGGCTATCAACGATATGTTCGTAAAGATGCTCGAAAACAAGGCATTCGGCGCTATTTCCAAGCCTGTTGTAGATATTGAGTACTGCTGCGCTTCCGCCGGTGAAACTCCTAACAGATGGTATCCTTCGATCAAATCGAGAATGATGACTATCGAGGAAATCCAGGAAATGGTAGAAGCTTTCGCAAAGACAGCAAAGCTCTGCAAGGACGCTGGTGTTGACGGTGTTGAGATCCACGCTGTACATGAGGGCTACCTCCTCGACCAGTTCACTATAGCAAACATGAACTACAGAACTGACCAGTATGGTGGTTCGTTCGAGAACAGATTCAGATTCCCTGTCGAAATCGTACAGGCTATCAAGAGAGAATGCGGACAGGACTTCCCTGTTGCTCTGAGATACTCTGTAGTATCCAAGACAAAGGGCTGGCTCCAGGGCGCACAGCCGGGAGAAGAGTTCGAAGAGTTCGGACGTGACATGGCTGAATCCGAAAAGGCTATCAAGTACCTCGGAGACATGGGTTATGACATGTTCAACTGCGACAACGGTACATATGACGCATGGTACTGGGCTCATCCACCTGTCTACATGCCGGATAACTGCAACTATGAAGACGTTGCCCACATCAAGAACTTCACTGACAAGCCTGTTGTATGCGCAGGTAAGATGGACATCAAGTTCGCTGCAGAGAAGATCAAGGAAGGCAAGATCGATGCTCTCGGTATCGCACGTCAGAACCTCGTAGACCCTGACTGGGTAACCAAGCTCAGAGAAGGCCGCGAAGAAGAGATCAAGCCATGCATCAGATGCCACAATGCCTGCTTCAACTTCGCCAAGTCGAAACACACTGCTAATACACAGCCTCTGTTCGACTCACTCCAGCTTGCACGCTGCGCTCTGACACCTTCGACAATGCAGCACAACAAGTACAAGATCGTTCCTACAAACAAGCCTAAGAAGGTTGCTATCGTTGGTGCCGGATTCGGCGGACTCGAGGCAGCTCTCGTACTCAAGAAGAGAGGCCACCAGCCTGTCGTATTCGAGAAGAGCGACAAGATCTTCGGTCTGTACAACACAGCTTCAGCAATGTCCTTCAAGGATGCCGACAAGCAGCTCATGCAGTGGTATGAGAGAGAGCTCAAGAAATGGGATATCGATATCAGACTCAACAGTGAGGTCAAGGACATCAATTCCCTGCTCAAGGCATATGACGATGTTATCGTATCGGTCGGTACATTCCCTAAGGCACTCAACATCAAGGGGTTCAACAAGACGATCACATTTACAGATCTCCTGATCGGACCTAAGAAAGACGAGTACAAGAAGATCGTCTTCCTCGGCGGCGGACTTTCATCCTGCGAAGCTGCATATGACGCAGTACTCGCCGGCAAGAAGCCTGTAGTCGTTGAATTCCTTGACGACCTGATCGTAGCTCCTGGCACATGCCTTGCAAACTCCTCGTTCCTGAGAGAGGCTCTGCCGTTCAAGGGAGTTCCTGTACATCTGAGAAGCTCCATCACCGAGATCGGCGACGGATACTGCATGATCAAGAACTTCGAGACCGGTGAAGAGTGGAAGGAAGAGTGCGACTGCGTAGTCAACGGTATCGGATTCGTTCCAAACGACCAGTTCGCTTCGGTCAAGAACAAGCATCTCCACAGAGTCGGAACATGCGTCAAGTGGGGAGCTCTAAGAGAAGTAATCTGGAGCGCATGGGATGTAGCAATGAAGATCTGATTGCTGATCACATAAGACGTAAAAAGACTGCCTCAACCGGCAGTCTTTTTTATGTCTTATTGCGGCCGCATCTTTCCGGAGATTTCCCTCGCGGAATAGACAGCGGGTGTTTTTCGTAAGTTCGGAAAGCACAGGGCTGGTATGTAATGACAGCAGAAAAGTCTTTAGCAAGCCGGTGAGCCGCTGCTCCGCTCCGGGATAATCTCCGGGGGCGGCTTCAGTCTTTATTCCATATATTCTTGTACTGCTTGTATTTGCCCAGATCATTATTGACGTTCCATGGGATGAAGCCGCCTGTAAGGCCTGCATCTGTAAGGCCTTTGATCTGTGCCTTGAGTTCTTTTTCGCCGTAGTTTTCTGTCGGCGCCCAGTACGGAGTATTGTAGCCTGTTATCCATGTGCGGGCTGCTGCAGGATGTTCAAGGTAATCCTGACGTTTCTTTGCCTTTTTTGCCCAGGCTTTCATTGTACCGTACGGGTTTTTCCATGTCTCCCCGCCTCCCATGTGGTCGGTATAAGGCATGGCGCTGATTGCGTCAACTATATTAGAGATGCCCGGCCAGTACTGTCCGTACGCGGTCATATATCCGTATACGCACTCGCCGAATACATCTACCGAGAAATATGCTCCGGCTTCGTGTATCTGATCGGCCGCGTAGAAGCAGAAGTTCTGTATCGCCTGCCCCTTTTCCTCGCCGTACACATTGCGGAACTTCGCCTGTCCGCTCGTAGACATCTCATAGGAATTCTCAGGGAACCTGACATAGTCGAACTGGATCTCGTTGAATCCGAACTCCTCTATTGCCTCCTGAGCAAGCCTTACATTGTATTCCCACACATCGCGTGAGAATGCGCTCGGCCATGTGGAATGACCTCCGTACTTTATGCAGTCTTCAGGGTGATCCTTCGCATATATAGGGTCATTGAACACGACTATGCGGCCTATCATATAGACACCGGCATCCTTCAGTTTGTCTATGCCTTTCTTGTACTTCTTGCGGGAGGTATAGGCAGTCTTATATGACTTAGGTGACCATTCCTTTGCCGTGTCGGCTGGCCATGCCAGTACGCCGTCCTTTATATCGACGACGACTGCGTTGCAGTTTGTCTGCTCAATAAGTTTAATATAATTATCCGGATTTGCTGCTGCAGCGCAATTGAGATACATCGCTCTTGCGTCAGCGCAGAACTCGTTCCCTTCTATTACAGGCCGCTCATAAGGATAATAGTCAAGATTCTTTGCCTTGCCGCCGTATAGGTTGAATCCGTATTTGTCCTTTTTTACCTTATCGTAAACGCCGTTTTCGTTATATACCGCGTCGGCTTTTTCCTGGGTATCTGTAATATATTTGCTGTAGACAAAGCCCTCTGAGGTCTCATCGCCCTTCTGGTACTCCACCTTATATTTATGCACAGAGCCGTCCTCCAGCAGTTTGTCGTAGCCTGCTACCTTAAGGCAGGCACCTTTTGCAGCGAACGAGCCTATTGAAGGTCCCTCCTGTTCTGCATAAATCGTCACCGGCGTCCTCACATAAACCTCGGTCTCCTGCACAACCATATCTGTAGTCGGAACCAGATTCTCAGCCTTCATGTAAAGATCGACCGCTCCCTCAAGTCCGGTGTTTTCTACTTTGCAGTATAGGACATCATCTACTGTCCTGGTTCCGATCAGCTTTTTTACTGAAGAGCCACGAACTACAGTGCCTACAACAGCAGCTTTTACGGAAGGTTCTTCCTGCTGTTCCTCCACTGCTTCTTCTGAAGTTTCACCGGTATTTTCTTCTGAAGTTTCTCCGGCTTTTTCATCCGGCGTTTCTTCCTGTGATTCTTCAGACACTTCTTCTGCGGATTCTTCAGGCACTTCTTCCGCCTTCTCTTCATCCAGCGGCAGTCCGATCAGATAGACAGGCACGTCCTTTGCAGTGCCTCCGGCAAAAACATACTCCGGCTCCGGTGTGATCTTGCTAAGGCTGCTGATGTATGCAAACAATCCTATAAGGCACGCAAAAACCACCACAAAGTCCCTTATTCTGGCAAGACGTGTGCGGTGCTTTTTTTCCTCTTCCCTTATTCTGTTACGTTCTACTCTCGACATTACTTTATGCAATACCTTTCCAATCTGTTAATTAAACAACATTTGTCTTCAACGTTCAACCGGGACTGTGCGCTAAATATAGAGCACAGGTCATCAAAAGTTATAAAAACAGCATCCTCTATAATGTATAATTAAATGGATACAGCAAGGAGGTGCCCATGGGCAGAATCGATCTGACACCATTCATCAGGGAAGACAACGGATCCGGGATAGTCATTGCTCTGCCATGCAAGTCAACAGAGAGAGCATTTTTCAACGGTTACCAGACATGGACTTCTTCCTTTGAGGTAAAGCCTACCGATACCCACACCGGAATAAAGAAAGTCTTCCGGCGCATCGGAGCGCCATGGGGCATAACCAAATACGGTGATCACTTTTTCATGCACTACACGGGCAAGCCCGGATGCTTTCATGGTTTCACCTATTTTTACAAAAGGTACGAAGACTCATATCTCCTCATTGGTTCTACTGATGAGACCAACGGATATACAATCTTCGATTACGATATGATCGGTGGTGTTCTGAGAATAAGAAAGGATGCCGGAAGCAGCAGATTCGATCAGAACCTGCACATAGCAGCGTTTGAAGGCGGACACGATGAAGTGTTTGACGACTGGTTCAGGGCATCAGGCATAAAACGGCGACCTGCTGAACCTATTGCCGGCTATGGAAGCTGGTATAACCATTACGACAGGATAAACGACGATACCATCACGCGTGATCTTGAAGGTGCCGCGGGCATACTTGAGCCGGGCGATCTTTTCCAGATCGATGACGGCTGGCAGGTGCAGGTCGGCGACTGGGACTGCAATCCGAAGCGTTTTCCGCGCGGCATGAAAGCATCGGTCGATGATATCCATGGAAAAGGTTTCAAGGCCGGACTGTGGCTTGCTCCATATTCAGCTCAGGTAAAATCAGAACTTGCCAAAAATCATCCCGACTGGCTCCTCAGACATAACGGCAAGCCCTGGTATGCAGGCTGCAACTGGGGAGGATTCTA
>JBGUVT010000214.1:0-23253 GCA_045220485.1 Anaerovoracaceae bacterium
GGCCATAAGTAAAGGTACCTGTGATGTATACGTCTATGCTCAGAATGGCGTTTATAAAAAGATCAAAGTTGTCGTTAAATAGCACCAGGGAGAAAAACACATAAGACAAGATCCAGGGACGGGACCCAATGCAGGTCCCGTCCTTTTGTGCATTGCTGAGAGTCATTAGTTTTGTTAATATTTGTTGTCATTTAAGTCACGTGCGTCTAGTTTTGTTATAATATCGTGAAAGGTTTTTCATATCTTTATGAAAATCGGCAACATTGACACTGAATTGTAACCGGCGGGCTATGAAAGCAAAAAAAAGAAAACCATCATTAATCCGTATAATCATTTCAATACTCATAGTTGGAATGTTTGCTTTCTTTGCTTATAACATTTATTCTCTCAATCAGGGAGGCCGCCGGGCTAAAGAAGTAATTGCGACACTTGAGAACATCATCCCCGGACTGGGAATTGAGTCAGGCGTAGCGACCGGACTTGGCCGCGATCCGCTTGCATCTGTTTCGATCGATGGCATCGATATTGTCGGAGTTCTGGAGATACCGTCACTCGACGTTATGGCTCCGGTTATGAGCCAGTCTCAGGATGAAATAGAGTATTTCACAAAATGGCTGGATGGATCACCGGTAAAAGGGCACTTTAGTATTCTCGGGAGCCGTGATGATGTATTCCGGAAGATAGCAAGCCTTTCGCCCGGAGACCGGGTGGCCTTTACCGATGTCGATGGTGTCAGGTATGGATATGAAGTGATGACGCAATATCATCTGAAGAAATGGGATGAAGGTGATAACGATCTGTTGATCTGTTACAAAAGTGATGATGATACATACTTTGTAGTCGGCTGCAGCGCGATACTGTCAAAATAACATTGTGACAAGGATTGTTTATTGAGATGTTCGGGATATCCATACGATATCCCGTTTTTTATTGCCCTTTTTTTGGAATTTCTGATCAGTAGATTATGCGCAAACATCGAAATAAAAACGTCATCATTTTAAGTCAATAACTGTCATAATAATATCAAAAATGACGGTAAAAATGACGCGAATCTTGCTATTATTAAATTGTAAAGAGGTTGAAGCGAGTTTGTATTATCGCATTTGAAAAGAGGGCTGAATCTGCAAGGCGGTGTATGGGAGGTCTACATATGAAGAGCCGGAGAATGAACAGATTAATAAAGAATATACTGGAGAACGTGCATGGGCAGAGAAGAATGATTCTGCTTCTCTCCTGCATTGTTGTATTCACTACAACATATCTGCTGATTTTACCTGCTTTTACCCTTGATAAAGAAGAGGCAGCTGAGCAGGGCGGTATTGATTTATCTGCTGCCAGCTTTGCTGAAGAGGCAGAGGAAGAAGTAAATGAAAGCAGCGACCAGGAAGATCCGATTGAAATTGAAGACCCGGAAGAAACAATCGAAGACGAAGATCCTGAAGAGCTGGAAGACCCAGGCGAAAACGATGATCAGGAAGAATCAGATGTTTCACATGATGCTGTTGAATCTGTAGAAGTTGATGCAGCTGAAGAGGTTGTTCCAGAGATCATCGATGAAAATAATGTTTCACCTGAATCTCCGCTGGTATTCGAGGGAAAAGGTTATACGGTCACAGCTTCCTTCGACGATGACGCTGAGATGCCTGCAGGCACTGTGCTGGATGTAAATGAAATCAAATATGGCACAGATGAGTATTATAAGAACCTCGGACAGATCTGGGGAGAGCTCAATCAGGAGTATCTTGAGATCGAGGAGCAGCGTAAGGACTACAACGAGGGAATGGGATTCCTTGATGAAGCAAAACTGGCCAATCTGGATGATGCGAGATTCTTCGATGTACAGCTGGTAAATGACGATAAACCGGTAGAACTTTCTGAACCTGCCCACATTGAAATATCCTTCGACGATGGCATGCAGTTGGAGAAAGGAGCAGATACCGGAGTAGCGTTCTTCGATAAAGACGGCGCGGAGATCATCGACGATTCGGAAATCGAAGGCAGCAAGTCCGTTGCAACCGGCTTCAGCTATGACCTGACAACCTCCTCTGATGTTGGTATTTTCACCTCCCACGAAACCAGTGACCAGGGAAGAGTCGTAAACAAGCCGGCAGCCCGCAAGCTTATGAAAGCCGGCGCCGCAAAAGGCGAAACCAATGATGACCTGCCTGAGCCATATGCTGACAAGACACTTGAGCCTAATCATAATCCTGACGGCACAAATGACGGAACTTACACTCTGACACTGAGCGTAGGAGGAGCATCGAAGCAAAACACATACAGCGATGTAACAAAGTCGAATGTGCTGATAGTTATGGACCGCTCAAGCAGCATGACCAGTAATAATACATATGACAAATACACCGGAGAGCACAAGAACGACATATCTTACTACGGCGTACTGGATGGCAAGATCAGTGACTCCAACAATGTTGTTCTGACATACATGAATAACAGGTACTACTACCAGACGGGATATACTGACAACTGGGGCAACTATCACGTAACAGGCTCGGCGCCATATGATGGGGCGGTCTACACAAGGAGGACCCGCCTGGATGCTGAGCAGGATGCGCTGGCAACGCTCATACAGGAGCTCACAAATAAGAACAGACCTGGAGAGACGGTGACTGATGACGAAGGCAACACAGTTTCACTGGATGATATCATCGAAGTTAAGGTTATCAGCTTTGCGTCAGGCCGTACAGACGTTGACAAGGCCAACGGATTCAAAAGAAACGGAAATAATGTTGATACCAAGGGAACCACTTTCGCAAATACGGAGAGCGGCTGGGGAACAACATACACAAATAACAGCACACTGAAGAAGGCAATCGATGACAACAGCGTTGCGAAGGGTACTAACTGGGAAGAAGCCATGGAGTATGCAAAGGAAGTGGCTGACCAGAAAAAGGCAGAGCAGCCTGATGAGCCTGTGTTCGTGGTATTCCTGACAGACGGCGAGCCGACGGATATCCACGGCGATAACGGAAATGCCCAGTGGTATCAGGATAATGTGAAGTGCCTCAAGGCAGCAGAGCCAGATGCCAAGGCTATCGTTGATGCCCATAATATCACAACTGCAGCAGGAAAGACTGTGACATCAGATCACAAGTTCTACGGCATATTCACCTATGGTGATACGGATACCATGAAGAGCTATCTCAGACGCCTGGTCAACTATGCTTACGGAAAAGGCGATGTGGGCGATTCCAACATTTCGGGAGGCGCAGCGGATTACTATTTCGACGCTGATTCCACAACAGCTTTACTGAATGCGTTCCAGAACATCATGTCGCAGGTTACAAACACAATGGCATACGGAAAAGTAAAGGTTCTTGACGGACTGACGACAGATGCCATGACAACGACACTGGTGAATGGAAGCGCTGAGGGCTACAAATATACAGTCAGCGGAACGGTAGGCGAGCTGTACAGCGTGAGGGCCGAGGATCCGGATAACGGACACGGAGATCCTAAGGTAACCTTTACAGTAAACGGGCAGGACTACCCGGGTGAGAAAAAGTCAGCTGTTATCGACGGAAAGACATATGAATACTGGGCATACACTACAGGTTCCGGAGACGAGTATAAGATGGCACTCGCGGATCTGTCGGGTGACGGGATGCTCACATGGGATCTCAGCGGAATCGGCACACTGCTTGATGGATACACATATAGCGCAAGCTTTGTGGTATGGCCTGATCAGGACGCATATGATTACGTTGCCGCGCTGAACAACGGTCTTCAGGGATACACCTGGGATAAAAATGCATCAACCTATGAGGACCTCACTGAAACCAAAGGATACGAAAAGGGCGGCGTAAAGGATTTTCCTTCTATCGTTAAATATCCGAACGGAGTGTTCGCGGTCCTGACCAATACCGAGCAGAAAGTGCAGTACTCTATCGTAGAGACTAAAGATGAGGGCGGCGCTTCGACAACAACTTACAAGGGGCCATATGAGGCTGAGCTCCCTACGCCAGAGCCTATGCCGCTGACAGCTTCTGAATCGGCAATAGAGAAGATCTGGAATGTGGACAGAGACCCGGAAATCCTGGCTCAGATGCTGTATGAGCTCGACGAAGAAAGCGGTAAACTGGTCAGCAAGGAATACAAGATCACTTTTGATATCATGCAGGGCTCGGGTGAGAATAAGTACACAGATGTAACACTCGGCTGGGACGATGCACAGAAAAAGTACGTGTGGGAAAAAGACGGCGAGAAGACTGTAACATACGAAGGTCAGGAATGCATAGTCGGTACAAGATGGAAGGAAGATTTCTCAATCGCTACAGGACTGATGCTCAGCGAGGCCAGAATGAATGCGCTGGGAATGGACAAGAGCCTTTACCCATCGGGTACGTTCAACGGCACAAAGTACTATATTCTCGAAACCGGTCATGACTACATGATCAAGGAGCCTGGACTGACGTTTGAATTCGACTTCGAATCACCTGTCTACCATCCGATGCTGGTCGACGGTGTCCTGCAGAGCGTCAACTACACTATTGACAAGAACAACGACAAGCTGGCAGAGATCACAGGCATGACAGGCGAAGAACTCGGACTCCCTTCGCTGAAGATACAGAACACACTTCGCGGATACATACACCTTGATAAGGTAGTTGTTGACACAGACGGAACAACTCCTGTTCCGGGCGACGATACCGAGTTCACATATACTGTTGAGCTTCACAATGATGCTGATCCGGGACCGTTCACAGCTGAAGGCAGCCATGTCCCATGGTATGGTATCAGCGGACTGTATTACCATGATAAGGACGGCAACTACTATCAGGCGGAAGCAAGAGGTTCGAATGGTGTAAGAATAACCGATGAGGCAGGCAACGTGTATAATGGAACCTGTGCAGGCGGCTTTAAGGAAATTGCCGGTGCTCAGACAGTCAAGTTTGACGGCAGACCTGATCTTGTGCTCTATGGCAATCAGATGAATCACGATAGTGACAATTATGTTTCTGCTCAGATCAGTATCAGACAGAACCAGGTGCTGAATATCGCAAACGTACCGGTGGGAACAACTTATACTATTACCGAGCATGAATATGACGGCTACACACCGGTCAGGATCGAGAGAGAGATCAAGCTTAACGAAAGCGATGAGGATCCGGAGATGAGCGAGACCTTCGCTGGGGAATATGAGATCAGCGGTACTATTGCGACAAACCGCGATAATCACGTAACTTACTATAATAAATCGCTGGTTACTGACATTGATATACAGAAGCTGGATGAAACCGGTGCAGGACTGCCTGGAGCTGTCTTTGAACTGAAAAAGCTCACAGATGACGAAGGCCACTCGGAGATGTATGCTTCGGAAATCGGCAGCGTCCGCGGTCTGGGCGATGTAACAAAGGAAACAGAAAGCGGCAATACCACATATCACAGTGCGTTTGAGTCTACCGGAGAAGTTCAGAGAATATCCGGACTTACTGACGGAACCTACAGGCTGCGTGAGGTCTACGTACCGGCGGGATATGTACGTGATTATGACTACATAGAATTCACTATTGAAAACAAAGTCGTCAAAGATGTAAAGACCGATATAGCAGATTCTGTTGATGACGCGGATTCTCTGGAGTTCAGAGTTGCTGCCGGTAACAGCATAGCATTGCTAAGGATCACCAACACACCTGGCGTAGCACTTCCGCACACCGGCGGTATCGGAACTACCATGTTCTATATCTTCGGAGCAATACTGACACTGGGATCAGCGGTAATGCTTGTATCGCGCAGACGTCTGATGAAGTAAAGCTGAAAGGTTCATGAGATTGGAGCCGTGAACTGAAACGCTGGACAACTCGAATCAGCCAGTCACTTCGGTGGCTGGCCTTTTGGTTTGCGACGTTTTCACGATGTTGCTTTTGTGTGTTTTAAGTTGCGATGGGATTGTGCTTATGTTGCGTTTTTGTAATGGGTAATGTACAATTAAGCAATCTTTATACAAATAGAAGATCAGGCGCTTTTGCGCCGAGGGGGGTATTATGATCTCTATAGCTATTGATGATGTTCTGTCTATAGCGCAGCAGATCAGGGACTTGATGACAGAGATAGATCCGGGAGGGAGTCACTACGCAGAAAGTGATCCGTACGAGGTCCGGCGACTGGCAAAAGAGAAAAAGCCTGATTTGATTTGGCTCGATATAGAAATGCCCGGCCTGAACGGGTTAGAACTTGCAGCTGAAATAAAAACCATTCTTCCTGAAACCAACATCGTCTTTGTGACCGGTTATTCAGATTATGCTGTTGATGCGTTTGGCATGCATGTCAGCGGATACGTTCTGAAGCCTGTAACAAAAGAAAGACTTCTGGACGAGTTAGCTAACCTGAGGATTCCGCCAAAAAAGGGGCGTGGTGATGAAGCTCTGCTCAGAGTCCAGTGCTTTGGTAATTTTGAAGCGTTCGGACGCGATGGGATAGTCAAATTCGGACGTTCGCTCAGCAAGGAGGCGTTTGCTTATCTTATAGACCGCAGAGGCGCAGGCTGTACGGTAGGAGAAATCTGCTCGATTCTCTGGGAGGACCGCACGGCAGACAAGAGCCTTAAATCGCAATGCCGGGTTGTTATGGGCGCTATGAAGAAGGATCTCGAGCGGATCGGTGCGGATAAAGTGATCGTAAAGAACTGGAATACCTGGGGAATCGACACAAACAAGGTGGAGTGCGACTACTACAGCTTCTTAAAAGGGGACAGCGAAGCAGTAAATTCGTTCCGCGGCGAGTATATGTCCCAATACTCATGGGCAGAGATGACAGTCGGAAGACTCTTTGATATCACGGAGGCGTCTGCTGTCGAATAAAAGGAGCCGGTTATGGGGCGTAATAAACAGACTGGAGATCTTCTGCGGAGGATCAAACTTGCTGTACACAGAAAAAGCAGGAAAGATTGGGCTGATAACAAACGGAACGAACAGATTTCGCATCACTACATATACAATTCCCTTCAGGTCATTGCGGGAATGTGTGATAAGGATCCGGTAAAAGCAAAAGCATCTATTATCGCCTTTGCCGATTATCTGAGGCTCAATCTGGACAACGTTATGGCGGAAAAGCTGATCCCGTTCGGCCGGGAGCTTGAGTATACCAGAGTGTTTCTTGAGCTTGAAAGGCTGGCCGGTGACCGGAATTTTGACGTGGAATACAGACTGAATATAAAAGATTTTATGATCCCGCCTCTTACACTTCAGCCAATCGTCGAGAATGCCGTAAGGTACGGCGCTGACAGAAATGGGGAAAAAACGGAGATCATTGTTACGACCTTCGAAACAAACCGGGGGATAATTATCGAAGTAACTAACACAGTCCCGTCAGATCCGGTGGTTTATGAGAAAAAAGAAAACAGAAAAAGTGTCGGGCTTGAGAATGTCAGATCCCGCCTGGCAAGCTATTGCAGAGGCGCGCTGGACATGCAGACAAGTGACGGCGTAACAAGAGTAACGATCAAAATACCAAAAGCAAAAAGAACAGGTGGTTCTAAGACGAGGGCTTAAAAAGTCCTCGTTTTCAATTGTGTAATCAGAGGGCTGATTATCATTTACGCTTTTTAGCACCTCGTGATAAAATTAATCAAAACCGTAACAGTTACAGATAAAAAGGGCAGATCCCCGGAAGATAAACCCAACTTTGAAATTATCACTGCCGGACAAAAATCTATCATTGACTGCCGGAATGTTCCGCTTTCTGGTCTTGTCTTTCTTCATTTCCAACATCATGACTGTATTGGGGTCGGTGATGGACGGTTTTGCTTTGAGCAATGCCATGGACGAGGGTACGGTCGCGGCGGTCGGCTTTGTGTCGCCTGCTGTATTTTTGTTTTCGATGATTGGAACGACCGCCGCTGTAGGCTTCCAGGTAACGTGCATAAGAAGTCTCAGCAGGGGAGGTACAAAGACCGCTGGCAGAGCTCTTGGTGAAGCCCTGATACTCGGACTGTGTCTTTCAGTCGTGATCATGCTCCTGACACTTGCGTTTACCCCATCGATAGTAGAAGCTCTGAGTGTTTCACCGGGCAGTGAAGCTTTCGCTCCCTGCGTAGATTATCTCAGGGGCACAGTAATAGGACTGCCTGCTATTACGGTGATGACAATACTCACAAAAGGCGCACATATAGAAGGCAAGCGCGACATAGTGCTTATTTCCGTTGCTGTGATGGTAGTGACCAACGCGTTGCTGGATCTTACAGGCATTTTGCTGTTTGATTTTGGCGTTTTTCCGGTAACTCTCGATACTGCAGTCAGCTATTATGCCGGGGCCGCAGTTCTTGTCTGGTACTTTTGCCGTAAGTCTCTTGTTAGACCTGTATTTAAAGGAACCACTTTCAGGGAAATGGTCTCGGTCAATAAGATAGGACTCGCTGCCGGGATCATAGGTACCTGGTATAGTCTTACGCTCATGGCCAAGGCGGAGATCATCAATATGGGCATCTCGGTATTCTCCGCGGAATCCATTGGTTTGCAGGCTTACAACGTAACCGTTCAGGTCAACTATCTTATAAATGCGCTGATGAGCAGTGCGGTTTCTGCAATGTTTCTGCTTGCGGGTATGTTCTCGGCCGAGCAGGATAAAACTAATTTCAAGAAGGTTATAAAGAACGTTGTTGCCTACGAGATCATAAGCATTGCAGTATGCAGCATATTGCTGTGGACATTTTCGGGAGTAATAGCGAATATCTATCTGGGCGATGTGAGCCGGGAAGTCATACTGGGAACGGAATCGGCGCTGAAGGCGTATTCGATAGGCCTGATCTTCCAGATGATAGTTCTTGTGTTTGCTAATTACATCCAGTGCCTCGGTCACAATATCATTCCTGTTATTGTGTACTTCATTTCAAATGTTCTGCTTGTGTTATTCGGTGCTGCATATGGCGGGACTATAGCGCAGTTCAGATATACCAACATTGCAGCGGGTATATTTGCGGGTGTTTCGGCCGGAAGCATCATCGCAGTGCTCATACTGCCGGTATTCATAGCTATCATAAACAAGAGAAATGGCTGCAAAGATCATTTGTGGATGTTCCCTAAGAATTTCGGGGTGCCGGCAAGCGATGAGATATCTGCCGATATAGATACCCGGGAAGAAGTAATGGAGTTCTCAGAAAAAGCCTGGCAGTTTTGTGTGGACAAGGGAGAGTCCACGCGGATCGCATATCTCACGTCGCTGGTTGTTGAAGAGATGGCCAAGAATGTTATAGAGCACGGGTTCACCAAGGATAAAAAGGATCACATGCTGAGCGCAAGGATCGTACACAGGGAAGACGAACTCATCATAAGGATGCGCGACAATTGCGTGAGCTTCGATCCGCGAAAGAAGTTCGAGACACTTTACGCGAGCGAGAATGACGGCGGGAAAATGGGGATCAGACTGATAATGGCTGAAGCCAGCGAAGTGACTTATACCACTATGTTCAACCTCAACAACCTGCTGATCCGGATATCAAAGCAACCTGATGATCCGGCTGGCAAAGCGGTCTGATGATCCGAAAGATCGCCGGATTTAGCCGAATCAGCACTCCTTCTGTTATTGGAGGGAGTTTCTTTTTTGGGTCGGCGTTATAGTTATTATCAATAATACACTTCTGAAAAAGGGAGTATATTAATTGTGTATGGTCATTGAAAACATAGAAGGCGGGTCGCTGAGACAAGCCTTGGATGGACCACTGAAACCAGAACTACATATCAATCCGGAGGTAATGAAAATGAGAATCGATGCAGGCGGCAAGCAGTGCCCAATCCCTGTAATTATGGCAAAGAAAGAGCTCGAAGCAGGCGAGCAGGATGTTGAAATTATCGTTGATGGTCCTACTCAGGTAGGTAACCTTGAGAGACTTGGTGATGCTCTCGGAAGAAAAGCTACAAGCGAGCCATTCGGCGACAAGTTCCTCGTGAAGTTTGCAAACGGCGAGACAGTAAAGGGTGCACAGGTTGCTGAAGCTGATACATATGCAGTTTTCTTCAACACTAACGCAATCGGAACAAACAGCAGTGAGCTCGGCGGAAACCTTGCTAAGATGGCTATCTTCACACTCAGCGAATCCGAGAGAGTTCCTTCATACGTTCTCTTCATGAACGAAGGCGTTAAGCTTCCGGCTGGTGACGAGCCACAGATCATAGAGAACCTCAACACCCTTATTGAGAAGGGCACACAGGTCCTCGTATGCGGAACATGCCTCAACTTCTATGGAATAAAAGATGACCTGAAAGTTGGCACAGTAAGCAACATGTATGATATACTTGGCGCAATGCAGGAAGTCAGCAAGGTAATCAAGCTGTAATCCGCAAATAGTCATGAAAGGAAACAAGTACGGGCTGCAAGCCTGTGCCTGAAATAAGAACTGCAAATGGACGAATATTATCTTCTCACTTTTGAATCCACACATGCAGCCATCTCAACAGAGAAGCTGCTGAAGCCGGCCGAAGTTACAATAATGCCTGTCCCGAGATTTATCTCGGCGAGCTGCGGTATTTCGGTGCGCATACGTCCGGATAAGAAAGAATGTGCAGAAGAGATATTCCGCGAGAACAGCCACCTTAAGCCTGAAGACTATGCGTATTACCATATAGTCCGCGGCGGCGCAGCAGGAGAACCGTCCTGCGACAGACTCGAAGCCATTAAGTAACGGCAGCCTTTCGATACGCAGCAGATGAGTTTGCTGCAGCAGACACAAAGTCATTAAATCGCGACAGACTCAAAACTGTCAAATACAACAAATGAAGCGGTCCTCTGCGGGACCGCTTTTATCTTGCAATATATACAGCTGTCCGGATTGATCTTTGCTTTCACTAAGCAAATTTCCATAATATGCATTTGGTGTTTCAACTTGGTAAAGCATGGGTGAAGCACCAATAATATGGACCCTATACTTATTTATAGACGTGCAAAGGACCAATCGCTTTCCGGGGAAGCCATTTTTGACGTCTAAAAAACTATCTGTTTTGCATGATTATTCATTGTACCGTTTTTTCTTTGATGAAATTGCTCAGAAGATTGAGAACAGTTAACCAATAAAAACGAAACAGCCTGAAATCTCAGGTTCACCTCTATACGACTATAATAAATTGGAGCGTTGCTGTGGTCTTTCATACGGTGCTACAAAAAGGTTATGCACCAAAAAAATGGTACTTCGAGGTCTGTATCAACTGATGAAGAACCAACAACATTTGTGAATGCTGTATTCATACCATATTTTGAGCTGACTGAAAAGATTCCTTCGGGCGCCAGTCTAATAAAGAAAATAATAATGGTCGTATTATGTGAGCTGGGGCGTGCGGTCATGGATAACCGATCTCTGCAGCGTCATGCATAAGTCCGCGGACAGCCCGTTGACAGGCAGGCTGCCAACATCCTGCCTACAGACTTGTGCACAACGCTTTCTATACGTTTTTCTTATGGGATACAGGCCGATCGGTTGCCCACAGCCGCTTTGCTTACTGCTGCTATCCATCCATTCCGGCTTGGAAGATGGCTTCTTAACAGATTTCTATTTTCGAATAGGGCTCAATCTTTTACGAATCGGTTTATGCGAGGGATCTGGCGCATCTCTTGAGATGCAAAGGATACTTAAAGGAGTAATTAAGGGCGCGTGCCGGTGTGTCGATATGGTATACTAGTTATAATTGGGAGAACTATAGGGTTGCCGTCATGAGAGTTGTATAGTTGCGATCCGGGCCGCAAGGTGTCTAAAGATTTATAGACCTGCAGATTTATAATATAGCCGCGGTAGTTAGGTATCTATATACCTATAAACCTATAGATTTAAAAACGGCATCCGTATAATTTTTGAAGCTAAAACTGTTATTTATATTAGGGGGAACAATGGTTTTATTCGATTTGGACGGTACACTGTGGAACTCAACGGTTCCTATAGCAGAATCATGGAATATTGTAATTGAGAAGGAAACGGGACGCAAAGGCTGGCTGACCAGTGCAGATATCGAACCTGTCCAGGGTAGGACGATGGACGAGATAGCGGACATTATTTTCGGTGATTTTCCGGAGGACGTACGTTATAGCCTGGCGCGTAAATGTGAGGTGTTTGAGAACGAGTATATCGAAAAGACCGGAGCGACCCTTTTTGAAGGTGTTGAAGAGACTCTTGCGAAACTGAAGGATATGGGCGTTCAGATGGCTGTTGTAAGTAACTGCCAGGAGGGATATATCAAGGCTTTCCTCGACTCGATGGACATGTGGAAGTACTTCGTGGATTACGAGGAATGGGGACGCACAATGCTTCTAAAAGCAGACAATATAAAGCTTGTTATGGAACGTAATGGCGCTTCCAAAGGTATTTATGTAGGCGATATACAGAAAGATTCAGATGCAGCTCATAAGGCCGGCATAGACTGCATTTACGCCTCGTACGGCTTCGGGGAAATCAATGATGCCGTTGCTACACTTAAGAGTTTTGATGAGCTGCCGGCCGTACTGGAAGAGTTAGGTTTTCTGGAGTAGCATACTTTGAAAAGGCTTTTTTGCTGAGCCAACAGGGTTTACACTCAGCTTGCTTATACCGGCCATAGCATTGGAAAAGGGGAGAATCTTTTTTAAATGAAACTCAACAACAAGCGGACCGTGCTCGTAGGACTGGCGTTCCTGTCAATCTGCGCGTTCTGGCAGATGTACGACAACGTTGTTCCGCTGATACTCACAAAGACATTTCATCTTAATGAGACATTCTCGGGAGCCATAATGGCAGCCGACAATATTCTGGCGCTGTTCCTGCTGCCATTCTTCGGTACGCTTTCTGACAGGACAAACACCAGACTGGGAAAGAGGACGCCGTACATACTTGGCGGAACGCTCGCCGCGGTGATTTTGCTCAATATACTGCCGCTGCTCGACAATTCGTACTATGCGGCGGCGAGCGCAGGCAAGATGGTGGCCTTCATAGTCATACTGGGATTGCTTCTCATTTCGATGGGCACGTACAGGTCGCCGGCCGTAGCGCTGATGCCTGATGTAACGCCTAAGCCGCTCCGTTCGCGCGCAAACGCCATCATCAATCTGATGGGAGCAGTCGGAGGCATCATCTATCTGGCCATTGCCGCGGTGATGTATCCTAATTCAAAGGTCCTCGGACTCGATCACGTTAATTACCAGCCGCTGTTCATCGTAGTGGCGCTTATCATGGCGGTCTCTATCATAGTGATGAAGCTCACCATAAATGAGCCGAAGCTGGTCGCTGAGAACCAGGCTCTGGAGGCGGAGCATCCTGAATGGAACCTTGCCGAGGACGACGGAAGCGGCAACGAAGTGCTTCCTGCAAAAGTAAAGAGAAGCCTTGGATTCCTGCTGGCGTCGATAGCGCTGTGGTTCATCGGATACAACGGAATCACAACCTGGTTCACCACATATGTAGACAAGGTAATGGGACAGGGACTCGGCGGAGCCTCCACATGCCTGCTCATAGCGACAGGCGGAGCCATCATCTCGTATATCCCGATTGGAAGTCTGGCCCATAAGATAGGCCGCAAAAGAACGATCATGATCGGTATTGTTATGCTGGCATCATGCTTCGCTGCGGGATATTTTCTGACCACGGCATTCAGCAGCATTAATGCGATAATGTTCGTTGTATTCGCGCTTGTGGGATTTGCCTGGGCGGCCATCAACGTCAACTCGCTGCCTATGGTGGTAGAGATGTGCAGGGGCTCGGACATCGGCAAATTCACCGGATACTATTACACCGCGTCCATGGCGGCGCAGGTGGTCACACCTATACTCGCGGGATTCCTGATGAGGAGCATCAGCTACAAGGTATTGTTCCCTTATGCAGCACTCTTCGTCCTTCTCAGCTTCATGACCATGACGCAGGTGAAACATGGCGATGCGGCACCGGAGGTGAAGCACGGTCTCGAGGCATATGAAGACATGGAAGATCTGAATGAGTAGTGTGGGAACTATATAAATATGAAACATTCAAAACGACCTTTTAAGCTCGCGGCACACTATGCGCATCGCGGTTATCATGATAAACCTCATATACCTGAGAACTCGATGGCAGCATTCCGCCGCGCGGTGGAATACGGTCTGCCGGCGGAGTTCGACGTTCATCTTATAGCGGACGGTTCTCTGGTGGTGTTCCACGATGATGACCTTGAGCGCCAGACGGGTGTCAAAGGCAGCATCGAAGCTTATGACATCACCAACCTCAGAAAGCTCAGGCTGGAGGGCACTGACGAGGTGATCCCTGCATTTGACGAAGTACTGGACCTTTACGAGGACACGGAGCTCCCGCTCCTCATAGAACTCAAGTGCGTGAATGGTAACCACAAGGCGCTCGTAAAAGCAGTCGCTGAAAGGCTTGACAGTTACAAGGGCGAGTATGTTATCGAAAGCTTTGACCCGCGTGTGCTTCTCGAATACCGGAAGCTGAGGCCTGAGGTCATCAGAGGACAGCTCGCGCAGAACTTCTTCAAGAGCAAAGAAGGGCTTCCGTTTTATCAGGTGGTGATGCTGACCAATCTGATGCTGAACAGGTTTACGAAGCCGGATTTCATAGCATATAAATTTGCAGACAGAAAGAATCCCGTTCTGAGGTCAATCATACGCAGAAAGGGTTACGACGAAATGTCGTGGACCATAAGATCTGCCGAGGCATACAGGACGGCACTCAGGGAGGGAAGCATCCCAATATTTGAACGGATAACTCCGGAGGAGCTTAAAGAGCTGCTCGGTAAGGGTGATAAGGAGGACTGACATGACTGAAAAGAAAATGAAAAAAATCATGAAGAGGAACAGACGCCGCAAGGTGGCTCAGGGCATCGGGGCTGCTGCAGGTGTTGCGACATGGGCTCTTATAATCGGTGCTGTTATGGCGGGCGAAAAGAAGCTCGAGGAATATAAGCCGAAATTCGAGGATGTGCCGGAGAGCGAAAAAAAGTGAGTAGCTCCGGTAACCGGCTGTACATGTTTTAACTTAACTGAAGTCCGAAACCTTGGATAAAAGGAAGTATTAAAAAATGGGGACTAAAAAAAGGGTAAAACTTACACCTGTCGGGGTGTGGCACTGGACCCGCCTTATATACAGGTCAATATTGTTCCTGCTCCTGATATATTCATATGTCAGGTACAGATTCATTTACCATCAGCCGTTTGTGATAGGTCTGGAGAAGATGCCGGGCATCATCACTTTTGTATGGACTATCTATGTCATCGAGATGATATTCCGCTTCTTCCCTGCAAAGATCGAAAGCCCGGGCTGCCAGAAGCAGTTCGCGCGCAACTACATTAAGACCGGCGAGACGGATGTTATAGTGCACGACAACAACGCTACCATGCTGGTGGCGCTCATATGGATCGTGTTCAACGGCATATTCGGGATGCTGCACATGATGGGCATACTCGATGATGGCATCATGATACTGCTTTGCGGAGCGTATTCGGTGTGCGACATGATATGCATCATGTTCTTCTGCCCGTTTCAGTCGTGGTTCCTGAAGAACAAATGCTGCAGCGCTTGCCGCATCTACAACTGGGACTTCGCGATGATGTTCACACCGCTGTTCTTCGTCAGCAAGACATACACCTGGAGCTTGCTGGTGCTTTCGATCGCTCTGCTCATAAGGTGGGAGGTCACGTTCTACCTTCATCCGGAGCGGTTCTCAGAACACACCAATGCGTATCTCAAGTGCAGCAACTGCACTGAGAAGCTCTGCGTGCACAAAAAGCAGCTGCACAGGCTCTGGAAGCAGATAGAGGAATACAGCGAGAAGAAGCTGAAACAGCTGGAAATCAAATAACGTTAAAAAGCTGCCCTGCCAACGGGCGGCCTTAAATAATAAAGCCAGAGAGGAAATAAAATGAGAAATAAGAGAAGAGACGGAAAGAGAGTAAGATGGCCGGATGGTTATCATAATATACTGCCTTACATCATGCCGAAGAGAACTGAAGCGGAAGTTTCCATGACCGAGCAGTTCGATGTGACCGACCTGGTGAAATACATGGCCGAGCGTAACGAGAAGGAGGGAACCAACCTCAAGATCTTCCATGCTATCTGCACAGCCGTAGCCAGGACTGTCTACCACAGACCAAAGCTGAACTACTTCATCTCGGGCAGGACTTATTATGAGAGACCTGACATTACTCTGTCTTTCGTTGTAAAGCAGAAGTTTGAGGACGAAGCGGAAGAAACGCTGATGTTCCTCAAGGTCGATCCGGACATGAACTTCGATTCTATCTCAAAGCTCATCATCGGTGATGTAACCAAGGTGCGTAAGGAAAAGACCAATGACCTCGACAAGCTTATGGATTTCTTCGGAAATCTGCCGAGACCTTTCCTTGAGGTGTTCTTCGGCACGCTCAGGAGACTCGAATACCACGGTGTCATGCCTAAGGCGCTCACAGCCGGAGACCCGAATTACTCATCCGTACTTCTCTCGAACCTCGGATCGATCAGGTCTGACTCCTGCTATCACCACCTCAGCAATTACGGAACATGCTCGGTGATGATCACCATAGGAGTGCTCCACAAAGAGCAGAAGCTGATGGAAGACGGCACATGGCAGCCTAGGGATGTGATAAACTGCACATTCACAATTGACGAAAGACTCGCAGACGGATTCTATTACGCGAAGTCGCTTCGTATCGCCAAGTACATGCTAGAGCATCCTGAGGTGATGAACGAGCCTATCAGCAAGCCGGTACCGGTAGATCTGTAACGTGAGATTTGTAAAAAACAGTACTTTCAGACGCTTTCAGTGAAAGGGAAAAAGATGAGCAGAGAGAAAAGAGCCGAAAAGCATATGGCTCCTGAAGCAAAAAAGAAGAAGCGCGGACTATGGTGGAAGATCCCTCTATGGATCATTATCGTGGCGGTAGTCCTCGCCGGTTCTGCCATGCTTGTGAACTACGGAGTATCGCTCCACCTCAGGCATTATATCAGCAGCTTCGAGCCTGTCGATTACAGCGGTGTGGACAGAGTTGTACCTGAGATAGATCCTGAGACGGGATATTACACGTTCACTACAGACCGAGATCTCAAGATAATGATGCTCACCGATATCCATCTGGGAGGTGGTTTCTGGAGCCGTGAAAAGGACCGTAAGACCGTTTATGAAGTAATCACCATGCTTCAGAAGGAGAAACCTGACCTCGTCATTCTTGACGGTGACAACACCTTTGCGGTGCCGGGACCTGTATACAACGGCGGCGGAACGCTCAACAACTACATGGCGGCTAAGGACGTGATCACCATCTTCAACCATGAGGGCGTATATTTCTCGACGGTGTTCGGCAATCACGACACAGAGGTGTTCGGATATACCAACAGGCAGGATCTGGGCAAGCTGTACATGAATGACAGATTTGAGTACTGCATCTTCGACCAGAATTACACGGACGACGCGGGTCTTCCTTCAGTTACGAACCAGATCATGCTCGTGAAGGGCACAGACGGAAAAATAAGGAAAGCACTCCTGCTCGTAGACAGCAACGCATATGTAGATGACTCAATACAGGCTGTGCTGGACTGGAACTACGATATTATCAGGGATTCCACCGTCAACTGGGCGGCGGATGCGCTGGAAGATCTGAGCTGCCCTAAGACAGTCGCGTTCTTCCACATTCCAATCAGTGAATTCAGGATCGCATATGAGGAACTTGAGGCGAATGGCTGGAAGGATACAGAGGATAGCAAGTACATCTCGGGCGTCTGGGATGAGCTTGTGGACGAAACCACACACAGCCGTATCTGGCACGGAGGTATCACGAGGGACGTGCCTCTTGCGGATATTGACAAGTTCTTCGAGGCCATGGGTCCTAGCGGGATAGACGTTCTCGAGGCCTGCTACTGCGGTCACGACCATGTAAACAACGCCATGGTCAATTACAAGGGTGTCGATCTGTGCTATGGCTACTCGATCGACAATCTGGCATATACAGATATCAACTACTCCGGTGCGCAAAGGGGAGCTACGATCATTACGATCGGAGCTGACGGCAAGCGCAGGACCGAATACAAGAACGCATATAAGGACTACGGCGTGCCGGCAAATGAGTTCGTGGAAGTTTACACGGATCATCTTCTGTATGAAGGAAGCAAACCGGACGGAGTGCTGATGCCGTAACCTGTAAAAGCTGAGCGCCCTGACTTTTCAGAGGCAGGGCGCTTTTATAGTATGAACCTAAAATGATACAATTACTGAAAATGAAATCGCTTGGGAGACAGGGGCAGTCGCTTTGTCTCCTGTAGAAAAGGGTATAAAAATGGCAGGACCAGGACCGGGCCGCATGGGCCCGATGCACTTCCTCACTGAGGAAGAAAAACAGAATATGCCTAAGGTGACGAAGGCGCTGCTTGCCAGGATAATGAGTTATCTGAAGCCATACTGGCTGCAGTTCATCTTCGTGTTCATCGCGATACTGCTGTCGGCGACAGTCGGACTATTCCCGTCGATCATCACCGGACGCATCGTCGATGAGGCGCTGGTGGGCAAAAACATGGAGCTCCTCATTCAGCTCCTGCTTATGGCTTTTGCCGCTCTGACGGTGAGCCAGCTGGTGGGTGTGCTCGAGAACTACATAAATGCGTGGATCTCGCAGCGCATCATATTTGATATGAGAAATCAGATGTACAAGCATCTGCAGTACATGCCGCATTCGTTCTTTACGACCGAGAAACAGGGTGATATCATCACGCGTATGAACACGGATATAAGCGGTGTGAGCTCGGTCATCAGCGGCACGCTATCTAACATTGTCAGCAATGTCGCGACTGTCATCACTACACTGGTGGCGCTTTTCAGCATGAGTCCTCCGCTCGCACTTGTTGGTATAGCTGTCATTCCGCTGCTGGTGCTTCCGACGAGGACTGCCGGTCGTACGCGCTGGAAATACCTAACGCAGAGCCAGGCGAAGAGTGACGAACTCAACCAGAAGATAGACGAGACCCTGTCGGTCAGCGGATCGATGCTCGTAAAGATATTCACGCGCGAGCAGAAGGAATACGATGACTTTGTAAAGGTCAACAAGGAGGTCACTGATCTCAACCTCAAGGAGCAGAGATCGGGCCAGCTCTTCCGTGTGGTCATGGGTATGTTTACGCAGCTGGGGCCTCTGCTCATATACTTCGCGGGCGGATACTTCATTATCAGGCAGATAGACACGACACTGACGGTAGGAGTCATCACCGCTACGGTAGCTCTCATCAACAGGCTGTACAGACCGATAGAGCAGCTGATGAATATCTCCGTCGATTTCACGCGCTCCCTGGCGCTGTTCACGCGTATTTTCGACTATTTTGACAGGGAGAATACGATCGTGTCACCGGAGAATGGAAAGAAGCCGGATGTCGACAACAAGCCGATCACATACGATCACGTGGCATTCAGCTACAGCCCCGAGAATCCTATCCTTACGGATGTGAACTTTGAAGTTCCGGGCGGAAGCATGTACGCGATAGTCGGACCTTCGGGCTCCGGTAAGTCGACGGTGGTGAACCTTATACCGAGACTGTATGATGTGTGCGGCGGTTCCGTTAAGATTGCTGGTGTGGATGTGCGCGACTTCGACCTCACATATCTGAGAGAGCAGATAGGAGTGGTTACGCAGGAGTCGTATCTATTTAACGGAAACATTCTTGAGAACCTCAGATATGCGAAAAATGACGCCACGATGGAAGAGATCGAAGAGGCCTGCCGCATCGCAAACATACATGAATTTATAAGCAACCAGCCGGACGGATACCAGACGCAGGTCGGAAACCGCGGGCTGAAGCTGTCGGGCGGTGAAAAGCAGAGGCTGTCGCTCGCGAGGGTCATTCTGAAGGACCCGAAGATCCTCATACTGGATGAGGCGACTTCGGCCCTCGACTCCATATCTGAGAACTCGATACAGGATGCTCTCGAACAGATGATGGTTGGACGTACGAGCATCGTCATCGCGCACAGACTGTCGACCATACTCAAGGCGGACAGGATACTCGTAGTGAAGGACGGCGTGATAGCTGAACAGGGCACGCATGATGAGCTCCTCGCTCTTGGCGGCACATACAAGGAACTCTACGAGACACAGTTCCGCCAGGCGATCGACAGCGAGGCTGCAAGGAACAGTGCGGAAGCGGCAGGAGAGAGTGACGGTCTGGATATACAGACACTGTCGACGCAGTACAAAGTCAGGAAGATAACTGAGGCTGATATTTCGCCTGTATACAGACTGGCGAAGTCCAACAGGAGATACTACCGGTATCTTGGAAGGATACCTACGCGCGAGAGTCTCACGGAAATCATTTCGGAGGTCCCGGACGGCGTATCACCGGTCTGCAAGCACTTTGTCGGATTCTATAACGAGGATGATGTCCTTATCGCGGTCATGGATCTGATCACCGGATATCCTGAGAACGATGACGCCTTCATAGGCTGGCTCATGGTCGACGGAGAGCTGCAGGGCAGGGGCATTGGCTCAGGCATATTCGCCGATGTGCGTGCTGCGATGAAAGCTGCGGGCTATGACTTTATGTCGCTCGCTGTAATAAAGAAAAATGAAGAGGCTCTGAAATTCTGGAATGAACAGGGCTTCAGAATAGTGGAGGAAACGGTCAGCACTGACGGATACGAAGTGTATAAAATGGCCAGAGATATATAAATGGGAAAAGGACTGAGTTTCAGAAAAGCAGATATAAATGATCTGGATGCCATAGACCGGATCTATGAACGGACTCACGACGCTGAAGAAGCGGGGCTGACTACTACAGGCTGGGTCAGAGGGATCTATCCTGTAAGGGAGGTCGCCGAGGCATCGATAGCGCGTGACGACATGTATGTGGCAGAGTATGACGGCAGAGTGGTCGCGACGGGCATCATCAACAAGACACAGGTGAATGTTTATCTTGAATGCGAGTGGGAGTACAAGGCTCCGGACGATAAGGTATGCGTGCTGCACACGCTGGCTGTCGACCCGGATTCAAGAGGTCTTGGGGTTGGCCCCGCTTTTGTGCGGTTTTATGAAGAGACCGGGAAGGACTGGGACTGCGAGGTGCTCAGGATAGACACCAATGCCAGGAACAAAAGGGCGCGCAAGATGTACGCTAAGCTCGGATACATCGAGACCGACATCGTACCGACGGTATTCAATGGAATAAGGGACGTCGATCTGGTCCTTATGGAGAAGACAATAGAGAAGTGACGCGTTGCCGGGGTGCGATCCATAAAAGGCAGAATAAGCGCAATCAGCAAAAGCAGATAATGCACAATCAGCAAAAGCTGAAAATGTGCGATCAGAAAAAACAGAATGGGACAATTAAGTATTTTTGATACAGCTAATAATGATAATCAGCCGCTCGCGGCGAGGATGCGTCCGAGGAATTTTGACGAATTCGTAGGCCAGCAGCATCTCGTGGGAGAGGGCAAGGTGCTGCGCAATCTTATTGAGCGCGACAGCGTCTCCTCCATGATATTCTGGGGGCCGCCGGGTGTGGGCAAGACTACGCTGGCGCAGATAATCGCGGCAAAGACGGATGCACAGTTCATCACGTTCAGCGCCGTGACGAGCGGGATAAAGGATATAAAGACGGTGATGCAGCAGGCGGACAAGATGACCGCCATCGGAGCGCGCACCATCGTTTTCGTGGATGAGATACACAGATTCAATAAGGCGCA
Source organism: Anaerovoracaceae bacterium (assembly GCA_045220485.1). GTDB lineage: Bacteria > Bacillota > Clostridia > Peptostreptococcales > Anaerovoracaceae > Crickella. The sequence continues at coordinate 21,609 of JBGUVT010000214.1, forward strand.
GCAGGATGCCTTCCTTCCGTTTGTTGAAAAGGGCAGCATCATACTGATTGGCGCGACGACCGAGAACCCATCGTTCGAGGTTAACGGCGCTTTGTTATCAAGGTGCAAGGTGTTCGTGCTGCATCAGCTGAGTCCGGAGGATATAGCGCAGCTGATCAGGAATGCGATATCCGATCCGAGGGGATTCGGCGGACAGGATCTCAGGATAAGCGATGATGTGATCAATGCTCTTGCTTCGTTTGCTAATGGCGACGCGAGGACGGCGCTTTCGACTTTCGAAATGATGGTGCTGAATGCAGACCATTCAAATGATCCGGCTGACGGTCATGAGGTGATAACTGTAACAACTGAAGATTTTGAGCAGTGCACATCGAGGAAGTCACTTCTTTATGATAAACAGGGCGAGGAGCATTACAATCTGATCTCTGCTCTGCACAAGTCGATGAGGAATTCCGATGCGGACGCGGCAGTCTACTGGCTGGCACGTATGCTGGAATCGGGCGAGGACCCGATGTATATAGCGCGCCGCGTTACAAGGTTCGCAGCAGAGGATGTCGGCCTCGCTGATCCGAGAGCTCTGGAGCTCTCGGTAGCGGCATTCCAGGCGTGCCATCTGATAGGAATGCCGGAGTGCAGCGTGCACCTCACCGAGGCCGTCATCTACAACGCGCTCGCGCCAAAGTCAAACGCGATGGATGTTGCCTACATGCAGGCGGCGCGCGATGCAAACGAGCATATTGCCGAGCCTGTTCCGCTGCATATACGTAATGCTCCTACAAAACTTATGAAGGAGCTTGACTACGGCAAGGGCTATATATACGCGCACGACACAGAGGATAAAATAGCTGACATGGAGTGTCTGCCGGAGAATCTGCGCGGCACAGAGTATTATCATCCGGGCAATCAGGGATTTGAACCGCGTTTCAAAGAGCGCTATGAAGCAATAAAAAAATGGAGAGAAGAGCATAAGAAGAAATGACTCAGCGCATCCAGTAAGTGCACAAAGAACAAAAGCTGAAATTATTTGGGCGTGCAGACATAACAACAGAAAAAGGGATTCAGAGAAAAGCACATCTCATAACAAAAGGGGGCATTATGGAAAAGACTGACAGCAGATACTCAGCGTATGTACAGATTCTGAAAGAGGAACTTCTGCCGGCGATGGGCTGCACTGAACCTATAGCCATCGCCTATGCCGCGGCTAAGGCCGCCGCAGTGCTTGGCACGAAGCCGGAGCGCCTGCTGGTCGAAGTCAGCGGCAACATAATCAAGAACGTAAAAAGTGTCGTGGTGCCTCACACCGGCGGCCTGCGCGGGATCCCTGCAGCCGCGGCAGCCGGCGCCGCCGCAGGCGACGCCGACGCAGAGCTTGAGGTCATCTCAAATGTGACTCCGGCTCAGATCGAAGAAATCGGAGCATTTCTTGAAAAAGCGCCGATCGAAGTGAAGCATGTCGACAACGGCCACATCTTTGATATCATCGTGACAGCATATGCCGGAGCGGATTCCGCCTGCGTCCGCATAGTGGACTACCACACAAATATTGTTCTGGAAAAACACAATGAAGATGTCCTGTTCTCGAAGGATGTTGAAGAGCCAAAAGAATCAGGCCTGACCGACAGGAGCTGCCTTACTATAGAAGGCA
>JBGUVT010000215.1:0-9433 GCA_045220485.1 Anaerovoracaceae bacterium
GCAATCTTCGGAGGATTCACAGGATCTGTAATCATGTGGGGTCTCAAGAGAGGTCTTTACTCCAACGAAGCTGGTATGGGTTCTGCACCGAACGCCGCAGCTAAGGCTGACGTAGTTCATCCTGTAAAGCAGGGACTCGTTCAGACACTGTCCGTATTCATCGACACTCTGCTGATCTGCTCTGCAACAGCATTTATGTGTCTGTCCACAATGGCAGTAAATCCTGCTGATTACGTTCTTGAGGATGGCGGAGCAAACGCTGCAGGCTATGTACAGACATGCCTCCACACATCACTTGGCGGTTTCGGACCAGTCTTCATCGCAATCTCGATGACACTGTTTGCCTTCACTACGCTGATCGGTAACTATTCATACTGCGAAGGCTGCTTCGCATTCATTCTTAAGAGAGATATGACAAAGACAGAAGTTACCATCTTCAGAATCATCGCTATCTTCCTCGTATTCCTCGGAGCAATCTCCAGCGCAGGTCTCGTATGGGATACAGCTGATATGTTCCAGGGACTCATGGTTGTATGCAATATTCCTACTATTGCTATTCTCGGCGGTGTTGCTGTCAAGGCTCTCGACGATTACACAAAGCAGAAGAAAGAAGGCAAGGCACCTCACTTCAGAGCTGCTGATATCGGCCTGTCTGATGATCAGGTAGACTGCTGGAAGGGCGAGCGCGCATAATAAAAACTGTTCGCTTATCCACGATAAAGCCAACACAAAGGCCATCCGGTTTGTCCGGATGGCCTTCTTCTTTTAAGGAAAATCAGGTTGTTCTATTTAAAAGCAGCGGCCCATTCAGCTTCCCTGAATCCGACCAGTACTTTGTCACCTGCAACTGCTATCGGTCTCTTTACCAGCAGTCCGTCGCTTGCGAGCAGGCTGAACATTTCATCCTCACTCATGTCCGGAAGCTTATCCTTAAGCTTCATTTCCTTATATAACATTCCGCTTGTATTGAAGAACTTTTTCAAAGGAAGACCGCTCATAGCGTGCCACTTTCTGAGTTCACCTTCGCTTGGATTATCCAGCTTTATATCTCTGTATGTATATTCTATATTGTTGTCTTCGAGCCATTTCACGGCTTTTTTACAGGTGCCGCACCTCGGATAACAAACTGCAAGCATCACGATCCTGCTTACGATCAGTTTCAGTCGATTTGTATCAGTCTTGTCCTAATTATATCCCAAATCTGCCGGCTGTCAAAGAGTCCTTCCACGGAAATACCGGCGGGGATAAGTTATATACAGCTAATGAATCGCAGGAGATTTATGTTAAAATAACTATGTATGGCTAAATTGATTTATATCGACGGGCTTGAGGCCGAGCTGACCAGAAAGCGCATCAAAAGAATGAATATGCGGATAAAAGAGCCTGACGGCAGGATAGTCATCAGCGCTCCGTATTTCGTGCCTGAAAGTGAAATAGTTGCATTTGTCAGAAGCCGCAGAGACTGGATAGACAGGAATGTAGCACGCGTCCGCGCAAGATCGCTTGCTCACCCAAAGCCGGCAGATAAGGCAGAGAAGGAAGCCATGAGAGCTTACCTTAAAAAACGCATCGAAGAACGGCTTCCGGTGATCGAGGAGATAACGGGACTGTACTGCAGCGGGTGGACCGTACGCGACATGCATACACGCTGGGGGAGCTGCAATACCACAACGCATCATATCAATCTCAGTCTGATGCTCGCTGCCAGAAGCGACGCGGAACTTGATTATGTCATATTGCACGAACTGGTTCACACTGTAGTGCCCGACCACGGACCGGACTTTTATGCCATGATGGACAGGTTCATGCCTGGCTGGAAAAAGATCCGCAAAGGGCTTAATTACGGTTAAAACATACTTATCGGATAAAGGAGCAGAATAAGTGGAAGTACCTCAACTCATAGTAGATCTTGCAATAATGCTGACTACCGCTGCAGTGGTCACGATAGTCTTTAAAAAACTCAGGATTCCGACGATACTGGGTTATATTGTTGCGGGATTTCTTATCGGCCCGAATTTTCCGCTGTTCATGAACATAGAGAGTGCTTCGTCGGTCGAGACATGGAGCGAGATAGGCGTAGTAATAATCCTGTTCCATATAGGTCTTGAGTTTGATTTTCATAAGCTGTCCGAGATAGGAAGCACGGCCATTGTTTCGGCCGCTGTCAAAATGGGCGGCGTGATGCTGGTAGGTTACGGATTCGGCATACTCGCGGGCATGAACACCATGAACGCCGTATTCCTCGGAGCAATGCTTTCAATCAGTTCCACGGTCGTTATACAGAAGTGTTTCAGCGAGATGGGCCTTGAAGGCGAGAAGTATACCGGCCTTGTAATGGGATCCCTGGTAATGGAAGATGTCATCGCTGTATTCATGATGGTAGTACTGACCACGATCTCGGCGAGCCAGACTTCGGACGGAAGAAGCATGGCACTCCGCATGTTCCTGATGATAACCTATCTTGTGCTCTGGCTGGTTCTCGGCATATTCTTTCTGCCGACTATCCTTGATAGAACGATGGGGCTGATGAGCGATGAAACGCTTACACTGCTCAGTCTGGGCTTTTGCTTCCTTATGGGAATGCTTGCGCACTGGCTTGGGTTCTCGATGGAGCTGGGCGCGTTCATAGCGGGGTCACTTTTTGCCGGGACCCGGCATGTTCACAAAGTCGAAAGGGTGACAGCAGGTATCAAGGATATGTTCGGAGCGATATTCTTCCTTTCTGTCGGTATGATGGTTGATCCCGGCATTATTGCCGCGCGCTGGACTTCCATAGTCCCGATAGCAATACTGGCCGTAGTCGCAAAGCTCATATTTGCTACCATTGGAATGATACTTTCCGGACAGGAGCCGGGGACAGCCTTAAGGGGCGGTATATCTCTTGCGCCTATCGGAGAGTTTTCGTTCATCATAGCAAGCCTGGGCATCTCGCTCGGAGTTATGGACAGTTATCTGTATCCGGTAATAGTGGCCGCATCGATACTTACGATAATCATCACACCTGTGCTTATAAGGAACCAGGACAAGATAATAAAAGCTATATCAAGGGCAGTTCCGGCAAAGATCAAGAAAATGATCCGCAATTACACATCAGAAGAGCGCAGTGATGAGGAGCACGTATCTGAGTGGAAGATCGTACTCAAAGACTACTTCCTTAAAGTGGCAATCTACGGAAGTATCATGCTTGTGCTGACCCTCGTGTGCTGCCAGGCGCTTTATCCGGCGCTTTCATCGATCGCGGGCAGCAGGATTGCCAGGATAGTGGCTATAGTTTTGAACTATCTGGTACTGGCGATCTTTGCAGTGCCGTTCATGGGCAACCGCAGTGTCGCTTTCACACAGCTCTGGATGGACAAGCTGGCAAACAGACCTCCGCTTGTCGTGATGACACTCATAAAAATAGTAATTCTGGAGCTTATAGCACTCATTCCGGTTGAGACACTCTTCAACATAAACAACCTGCTAATAGTGCTGCTGATTCCTCTCAGCGTGTTCCTGATAGCGAGGTCAGACTTTATAGCAACATATTATCTGCAGCTTGAGACGAGATTCTTCGCGAACCTGAACCAGAAAACCATGGAAGAACGCGGAGGTGCAAGAAAGAGGCAGCACTGGCTCAACGAAGACTACAGTATTTTCAGCTGGGACGTACCGGCAAGTGCCGCATATGCAGGAAAGACTATACAGGAGCTGGACTGGGGCAGAAAGGATGCTGTTTATGTGGTAAAGGTAAGGCATGGTGATAAAAAAATGCCTATGCCCCCGGCAAAGACAGTACTGCATGCAGGAGATCATGTCCATGTCATAGGGGATAAAGTATCACTTGAGACTTTTTATAAGACACTCGGTATAGACCAGCAGGTGCATATGCGCACACTAAAGGAGTTCCTGGATGAAAATTATACCGGCGGCAACGCGCTCGCGTGCGCTGCCATCAGGGTGAGAGGTACCGAGCCTTATGTCGGTAAGCCAATCAAAAGGAGCCGTATAACCACGCGAAATAACTGTATGATACTCGGCATAGAACGCGACGGATACGCGACTACAATGCCGGATTCAAACATGCTTATAGAAAAAGGGGACATACTCTGGATCATTGGTACAGAAATGAATTTAAGCAGCATAGCTGCTCACTCAGTAGGAAATACCGGTACGCATTCTTCTGCCGGTAATGGAGCTGAACGTACTGAAGAAGGAGATAAAAAATGAACTGGGATACAGTCATGACATATCTGCTCCCTCCGCTGATCGGAGCAGTGATAGGATATTTTACAAATCTTATAGCGGTAAAAATGCTGTTCTATCCGCACAAACCGGTATATCTTTTCGGACATCAGCTTCCGCTGACTCCGGGTGCCATACCAAAGGGAAAGGCGAGACTCGCGAAGTCTGCAGGTAAGATAGTTCAGGATGAGCTTTTCACGCGCGAGGATATCTCAGGCAGACTGCTGACAGAAGAGGTTGAAAAACCGCTTATAGACAAAGTGATGAGCATACTCGACACCACTATCAAGGAGACGGGCTCTGTACTGGCAGGCAGCTCTGAAAAGTACGATCAGCTTGAGGACAATTTTGCAGAACTCCTTTCACTAAAGATAACTGATGCCATCAAGAGGATGGACATACCCGGAACCATCCATAAGGAAGGAAAGGCAATGCTACTGGATCACGTTCTGAATTCAAGGGTATTGGCATTTGTGGTATCTGACAGCATGATCGACAAGGTGATGAGTGCAGTCAGTGACAAGATGGAGGAGTTCATCGACGCAAGAGGCCCTGAGATGGTCAGCGAAATCACCACATCAAGGATACATGATCTGGGCGAAAGGACCCCTCTGTACGTACTCGAACTGGCAGGCTATGACCCTGAGTTCGTAAGAAAAAAGATATCTGAAGCATACCGTGAATCCGTGGTAAATGCAGTCAATTCAGCACTTCGCCGTATAGATGTTGCGAAAGTAGTCGAAGACAAGATCAACTCCATGTCGGTAGAAGAACTTGAAAAGGGAGTGCTGACCGTGATGAAGACCGAGCTCAAGCTGATAGTAGATCTCGGCGCTCTCATCGGACTTGTTATAGGCAGCATTAATATATTTATCTGACGGAGATAAAGAATGAGCGAAAAGAACGATTATGTAGTGTTCGATCATGTCCGCAAGGTCTACCATGTGGGAGAAGTGGATATAGAAGCCCTCGCAGATGCAACTTTCAGTGTGGCTAAGGGTGAGCTTGCCATTGTTGTCGGTGAATCCGGTGCGGGTAAAACGACATTGCTCAACATACTCGGCGGAATGGACACTCTTACAAGCGGAAAGGTGCTTCTTGACGGCAAAGAGATCAGCAGCCTGAGCACGAGAGAACTGACTAAATACCGCAGGTATGATATAGGTTTCGTGTTCCAGTTCTATAATCTGGTGCAGAACCTTACTGCTCTCGAGAACGTTTCCCTTGCGACACAGATCTGCAAGGATCCTCTCGACCCTGCTGAGACTCTGAAAGCGGTCGGGCTGGGCGAAAGAATGTACAACTTCCCGGGGCAGCTCTCCGGAGGAGAGCAGCAGAGGGTTGCAATCGCAAGAGCACTTGCCAAGAACCCTAAACTGCTTCTCTGCGATGAGCCTACCGGTGCCCTGGACTACAACACGGGCAAACAGATCCTGCAGCTGCTGCAGGATCAGGCGCATAACTCGGGCGCCACAGTTATCATAATTACTCATAATAAGGCGATCACTCCGATGGGCGACCGCGTCATAAGCGTCAGGAGCGGCAGGGTGCAGGACGTGAAGATAAATGAGCACCCTGTTCCGGTATCCGAGATAGAGTGGTAGCCCATGCTTAAAAAGTCGACCTTCAGAGAGATAAAGACCTCACTTGCAAGATATCTTGCGATCTTTGCGATCGTGGCGCTTGGAGTGGGGTTTTTCAGTGGTCTGAAGGACTGCAAGGAGTCAATGGTGAGCACTGCCCGCCGTTACCTTGACAGGACTAACTTTTATGATTATCAGATCCTGTCATCCTACGGAGCCGATGATGACAGTGTAACCATGGCAGAATCCTGGGAAGGCGTGAGAGAAGCCGAGGGATCGATACAGATCGACGTCATGGCGCGCTCCGGAAGCGGGGATTCAAGCGCCCTCAAGGCAATCTCCATACCGGAACATCTGAATACTCTCAATGTCACTGAAGGCCGGCTGCCTCAGAACGTAAACGAATGTGTCATCGACTCATACAGCATCACTGACGCGGGATTCCGAGTGGGTGACCATATTGAGCTGACTGACGAAAATGATAAAGATAAGCTCGATGACTTCAAAGTAAAAGACTTTGAGATCGTCGGTCTGGTAAACACTCCGATATACCTTGACTATCAGAGGGGATCGACAGATATAGGCAACGGAAGTCTTGATACCTTCTTCTTCATTGAAAAGGACGCTTTTGATGTAGATTATTACACTAATCTTTATGTGAAACTGGCCGGTGATGAAGAATCATTTACCGATGAACATGAGGATAAGCTAAAGGCTCAGGAAGACAATATGAAAGATCTGGCCGAGGCAGTGAAAGACGGACGCCGCGAGACCGCCAGAAAGGATGCTCAGGACGAGCTCGACGAAAAAAAGCAGGAATATGAAGACAATCTCGCCAAATATGAGAGAGAAAAGAAAAAAGCCGAAAAGAAGATTGATGATGCGGAGAAACAGATCAGAAAAGGCGAGAAACTGATAAGCTCAAACCGCAAAAAAGCAAAGAAAGGCAAGAGCGATGCGGAATCGGTGCTCACGGATCTTGAGACACAGCTCAATGAAGTTGACAGCGGAATAGCAACTCTCAACAGTGAAAGGAAAAAGGCCGAAGAAGGACTTGCTCAGGCAAACGCCGGAAAGGCTGAAGCTGAGAAAGGGAAGGCCGATCTCGAAGCAGCTATAAATAAACTGAAGCAGGATGCACAGGATAATCCTGATTATGCGGATCAGTATAACGAAAGTATCGAGGAACTGAGCGTAAAGCTGGCAGGTGCAGAACAGCAGATCGCAGGGATAGATGCCAAGATCGACGAAATCAATGCAGGAATCAGGACTATCGATGCAAAGCTGAAGGAAGCGGAGGAGGGCAAGGCGCTTTTAGAAGACGGCATTGCAAAAGCGGAAAAAGGGATATCCCAGGCTGATTCCGGTCTTGCCAAGCTGGACAAAAATGCAAAGAAGTTAGCCAGCAGTAAAGATAAGCTAAAAAAAGAAAAAAAGAAAGCTGAAAACGAATTCGAAAAGGCAAAGAAAGAGCTTGATGATGCGAAGGATAAACTCGATGAGGCCCAGGAAAAGATCGACGACATGGAGATCGGTAACTCCTTCGCGCTTTCACGAAAGGAGAATGCAGGATACGCTTCGTTCGACAGCAATTCGAGCATAGTCAGCAATATCGCCAAGATATTCCCTCTGTTCTTTTTGCTGATCGCAGCTCTGGTATGCATGACCACAATGACGAGAATGGTGGACGAACAGCGTACACAGATAGGTGTTCTTAAGGCTCTCGGATACAGCAACAGCCAGATAGTCGGGAAGTATATGTTCTATTCGGGCAGTGCCGCATTTCTCGGTGCTGTAGTAGGATTCTTCATCGGCTGCAAGGTGTTCCCGGTGGTTATCTGGAATGCGTATACCATGATGTATGATTTCAGTCATACTGTCGATTACATAATCAACTATAAACTCGGGCTCGCAGTACTGGCGGTGGCGCTGCTTTGTTCAATGGGAGCTACATGGGTATCGATCTCGGCAGACTTCAGGGTGCCGCCTGCGGAACTGATCAGACCAAAGGCGCCTCCTGCAGGCAAGCGCATACTCCTTGAGAGGATAAAACCGCTGTGGAACCGCATCAGCTTCCTGTATAAGGTCTCAATCAGAAACATCTTCAGGGATAAGAAGAGATTCCTGATGATGGTCATCGGAGTCAGCGGATGCACGGCGCTGCTTATCGCGGGCATTGGAATAAGGGCGACGATTTCAAAGGTAGCTGATTACCAGTTCGATGAGATCTCTCTGTATGACATCACAGTCATATTCAGCAAGAACATGACAGATGACAGGCAAAAGGATTTCATGGAGGAGATACGGGACGGTACAGACATTCCGGACGATAATGTCAGATTCCTTCACCGCGGCGAAGTGACAATGCTGATAGGAGACAAGACTGCCGACATCACCTGCGTTGCTACTGAAGCTGAAGGATTCGATTCGTTCATAGACCTGCATACCGGTGATCAGCATCTGGACTATCCGGGACCGGGTGAGGTCATTATAGTCAAAAAGACCAGCCATGATTACGGGCTTGGTGCCGGAGACGTGGTAAAGCTTCGCGAAGGTTACCGCGAGATGGAAGTGAAGATAGTAGGTGTCGCCGACAATTACGTGTACGACAGCATATATATGACACCGGAGACATACCGTGAAGGTTTCGGCAAGGAACCGGATATAAAAGCAGCATTCATCAATTTTGAAGACGGCACCGAAGAGGAAGTGATAAGAAACACATCAGCAGATGCTGCAGGATATGAGTACACCGCTGCGACGCAGACCAATCTTGATGTCAGGGATAACGTCGGCAGAATGATGAAAAGCCTCAACTCCATCGTCTATGTTGTCATACTTTCAGCGGCGCTGCTCGCGTTCATAGTGCTGTACAACCTTACCAATATCAATATAACCGAGAGGATGAGAGAGATCGCGACTATCAAGGTGCTGGGGTTCTACCAGCTTGAGGTATCGCAGTATGTGTTCCGCGAGAATCTCTTCCTTACAGCTGTCGCAGCCCTGGCAGGCATCCCAATGGGGGACTGGCTCCTCAAATTCGTTATAGACAATATCGTATTGAGCATGATCTATTTTGAGCCGAGGCATGGTCCGTACGACATACCGATAGCCGTAGTACTGACATTCGTATTTGCATTCCTGGTGAATCTTGCGATGCAGAAGAGGCTGCGCGATGTATCCATGACGGAGTCGCTTAAATCCGTAGAATAGAAATATATAATGCCTCTGCTCGCTGTGCTGCGTCACCGGGAATGCCATCTCGTTCGACCTTGCTTCTTGGGGAACGGCTCTGACGCTTCGCTTGCGAGACTCGTTCCTTGCCAATCAGCTGCGGTCTCTCTCCGGCATTCCTGGCGTCTCCTTCGCAGCGCTCGCTTCGGCATTATATATATCTGCACTTTATGTTTGTGATAATACCAGTGGCACTGTATCGGAAATAGACGAATATGTCTGAAAAATGTATAATTGAAAACGATAATAGTTTCAACGGAGGAATATACTATGAAGACATTTGTTATTGAGATGGAAGACGGCGGCGTGATGAAGGGTGAGCTCTATGAAGACATCGCTCCTGAAACTGTAGCTAACTATGAGAAACTCGCAAATGAGGGATTCTACGACGG
>JBGUVT010000216.1:0-5668 GCA_045220485.1 Anaerovoracaceae bacterium
CCACATAATTGAAAGAGAAAAACTCGCAAAAGTGCGTAAATTCAAGGATTGTCAGGTATTCTGCCTTGTTAGCAGAACCACAGTCTCGACTGTTGTTTCGTTGAGCAACCGAATTGCCCTACCCTCTTGTCCATCATAATATATCGGGAACTTGAAGTCGATCTCATCTATGATGCGCTCGTTTGTCTTTTTGTCCGGATATATTGTTATGCTTTCTATGAAGTTCTGGTAGAACTCCTTCTTTTCAAGGTCTGACATTTTGAAGTAGATATCATCAAAATTCTCTAAGACCTTGTAAAGCTCCTGTGCTGTCAGATGTTCTCCATAAGCAGCATTAATCTTCGCTGTCACATCTTGGATTGCATCCTCTATCTCACTGATCTTGTCATACAGGTTATCCAGTCTGTCCTGCATGTCCTGATACTTTCGATCGTAGTGTCTGTCGTTTACATCCAGGGCATCCAGCATATCTGTCAGTTTCTTCTTCGCTCCGGATAATTGTCGAAGCTGTCCTCGTAGCTTTTCTCTTTCTCCTTCCAACTCACTGACATCAACCTTTTCACCCAACTTGTCTTTGATATATCCCATGAAGCTTTCGTCATTGATCATATCCGTTATCACGGCTTCGACCTGATGGTTGAGTTCATCCTGATTCAACGAAGGCTTATAGTCACAGAATTTATCGTCATCAATCTTCTTTCTATGAAGACATCGATAATAGAAATCATCTTTGTATTCGCCGCTCTTCTTATTCTTTCGCCTTCGGACGGTTCCCGCAAGCCCCGTCCCACAGATCGGACATTTGATAATACCCGAAAGAATATGTTCGTGGTCAAGGCTATGTGTCTTATTCCACTTTACGCCCATTTCCTTTCGCTTCGCCTGAGCAGCTTCCCATAGTTCATCGCTGATAATAGCATCGTGTTTTCCATCAGCAATCAGAGGATTATCAACCTTGACCCGGTGATACTGATCTCTGGTGCCCTTGACTTTCTCCGTAGTGCTCTTGCCATAAGCGATCTTTCCAACATAAACCGGATTATCAATAACGCGTGCCAGGAAAGTTCTGGTGAAATAATTAATTTCCTGAGCTCGTGTTTTCGGTTTGGTATAGCCGTGCTGATTCAGATAATTACAGATGGAATCCAGCCCCATATCCTCTTGAACATACTTATCGAAAATTATACGAACGACTTCAGCATCTTTCGGCTCGACAATGATGGTATCATTCTCTTTATCAAGTTTGTATCCGAAGGGAGCTTGCCCCCCATTCCATTTGCCTTCACGGGCTTTCTGCTTACGTCCTTCCATAGTCTGCACAAGAATGTTCTCACGTTCGATTTCTGCCACCGCGGAAAGAACCGTTATCGTCAGTTTACCCGAATCCTTGGATGAGTCAATACCATCCTCAACGCAGATAAGGTTCACACCAAAATCCTGAATATACTGAAGAGAATTAAGAACATCCGCAGCATTACGGCCAAAACGTGATAGTTTGAATACCAGTATGTATTTAACCCCGTCACGGTCATTAGCCACATCCTGCAGCATCTGTGTAAACTCAGGTCTTCCGGTAATATTCTTTCCGGACTTACCTGCATCACAGTATTCCCTGACAATCTCCATGTGCTGGAAGTCGGCAAACTTTGTAAGTCTTTCCTTCTGGGCTTCCAAACTGTAGCCCTCCACTTGCATTGATGTGGAAACCCTCATATAAATATAACATTTGTCTTTTTTAGCCTTCATTTGCCACCACCTCACTATTTGGCACCATCTCAACAGAAGGATCCAGCATCTTGAAATGCTTCAAAGCATCTATGATTATCTGCTCTTTCGCCGCTGGGCAGGTCGGTACATGCTTTTCCGGATCGGCTGCCAAATTGTAATTTGCTCCCATATCGATTCCATATTTACGCTTTATCTGAGCAATATACAGAGATGAAACCTTTGTGGAATTCGTCTCAAATATATATTTCTTCAGCTCTGCATATGTTGCCTTTGCTTCCGCTTTTGTCAGCCCTTGCTTTGTGCAGTCCAGCGTAAAACAGATATTATCTTCAGTATCACCTTCAGGTGTCAGGCCATTCTCTCCATACTCGGTAGAGAATTTAAAGGATATGCTTTTAAGCATCTTTCCATCCTTACGTGTTTCCGGAAGAACTTCGATATGATCTATGAAGAGTCTGTACATATCACGACGTTCCTGGCAGCTCATGTGTTCATAAAGCTTTGTGAAATGCTTCAGCATCTTCTCTATATTCTCTGATGCCTTAAACCCCTGCCTCAGAGACTCCAGTTTTCGCATGATGGAACGAATCTTTCTTTCTATCTCTTCAATCCTATCATATCCTACATCTATATCGCGGAGGATCTGATTATACTTTTTTTCATAGTCATCCGCCAGAATATCCAGACTGTCCAGTTCCTCTCCAAGTTTACGATTCTGCAGTTCCTCTTTTCTCAGTTCTTTCCGCTTTTGCTTAAGATTCTCTTCCAACTGCTCTACAGTGGCCTGATTCTGCAGATTGGATGTAACCGCCGCTTTATATTCAGGTGTACTGGCAAGTCGTCCTATTGTTTCAAAAACTGAGCTATCAATCTTCTCCTGATTATACGTATGCCTGAAAGTACAAGTCATGCCATTGGATTTCCTGCTGTTATTACAGGCATAATAGTGTATAGTCTTGTAATTGCCGCCGTGGTTCTTGTTAATCTTTTTATTCTTGATATGGATCATTCCAGAACCACACATCGGGCATTTCACCAATCCTGACAGAAGACTGATGCGTTCCGGATCATCCAACTCATAATCTCTCTTTGACAGAAGCTTTCTTTTCTCCTGAACTTCATTCCATTCCTCTTCAGTCAATATGGTCTTGTGTACGCCCCTGGCAGTTACGGCATTCTTCGGATCCAGTTTTAGGATCTTGCCGTCGGGACCTTTCTTATTTGTCCTTCTTCCAAATATCAGCTTGCCGCAGTAGATGGGATTGTCCAGTACACTGACAATAAAGTCATATGTGAATGGTCTCTGGTCATCTCCACCGTCTTCCTTTTTCAAATAACCCTCATCATTCAGATACACCGCTACCGACGTAGCGCCCATATCTTCCTGCATATAGAGATCAAAGATCTTCCTAACGATCTTTGCTTCATATGGTTCTATTGTAAGCTCTCTATCTACGCTTCTGTACCCATAAGGCACTGCTCCACCAGACCATTTGCCGTCCCTGATCTTCTGTAATCTGCCGGCCATAAATTGATCTGTGATATTCTCACGTTCTATTTCAGCCACAGCCGATAGAATCGTTAGAGTGAGCCTGCCTCCCTGTGTAGAACTGTCAATGGCATCATCCACGCTTACAAGATCCACGCCATAATCCGTCAGTAGCTGCATCGATTTCAGCACATCCGCAGCGTTACGTCCAAATCTCGAAAGTTTGAACACAAGAACATAAGAGATGCTATCCTTCTGGCTGATGATATCGTCCATCATCCTCTGGAACTCTGGTCTGCCCTTAATACTCTTACCAGATCTACCTGCATCACAGTAATCACCAACAATCTCTAATTCTCTATACTCGGCATATTCATAAAGCCGCTCCTGTTGAGCCTCCAGGCTGAAACCTTCGGTCTGAGCAGCCGTGGATACTCGTGTGTAAATGTAACACTTTTTCCGATTTCTATTCTTTTTCATTTTCGGTTGCTCACCTCACAACAGTATATCTGTCTTGAATTACAATATAGCACGAATCTTGAAAAACTTCAATAAAAAAATCGCCGGTACACTCAATTTGTGACCGGCGATTCTGAATTCTGTTTGGCGGCTGCCTGCCGTTCTTCCTCTTCAATCTCGGCCAGCACCTCTCTACCATATTTTTCTATCATCCGTGCAATGAAAGCAGCACACTTCTCCATATTCCGGCGGCTTACATCATCCAACTTAGCACGCCGCTCTTCATTTCTCTTTCTGATCTCTTCTTCTGTCATAGCCCGTGACACCTCCTGTATTTCGTAGAAGGTCTCCCTTCCCAGCTATGTAAGGACAATTATGATGAATTTGACCGGAGACAGAACAAAAAAATAACGGCCGGCAGAGAAATCAATCTCCACCGACCGTCATTCTTAAACTCTCTTCACAAAATCCAGACTTATCCATCCGATTCCACTCTTCAGCCTTCCCCAAGCGGAAGCGCCCTTCCCGGACTTTACTTCCACAATGGTATAAACTCCGACCGGACAGAACTTCACCCTTGCGTAATCCGTCCCCGGGCCCTTCCTGATATTCAGATCGGAGATACTGACCTTCACCAGAAACGATACCTTCTCAGCAGGTTCCGCCTCCTTCGGCTCATACACAACCTTACCGTCTGAATCAAACACTTTGTATCCCGGATTCTGATCCGCGCACTTCTTTGCATTATCCAGAATCTTATAAGCACCCTTCTGGCTCTTGCTGTCAGCCCAGTTCTTGCGGACGCGATACCACTTTATGGTTTCCTTGCCTCCGGAACCGGAACCGCTGCCGGAACCTGAATCCGATCCATGCAGAGCCTTCGTCACATTCTCAGCTAGATCACCCATCCTGGCATACATCCAGTTTCCCGGACAGCTTTTATTCGCAAACCACCTGTGAACAGTCAGGATCATCTCACCGCTCTTTGGAGAATAATTCAACGTCTTATTCTTATCTCCGAACCAGATCAGCTTGTTCTTGCCATTTCTCTTACAGATATCAATGCAAAGCTCGATCAGTCTCTGATAAACGATATCCCTGAAAGCATAAGGCTCCGTAGTATCGGATGCGCACTCGATCGTGATCGCCCTCTGGTCATTCGCCCCGGAAGAAGAACACCATGAACGGTTTTTCTCTTCCACATACATCCCGACACGTCCGTCCTTGTCGATGCCATAATTGCTGGATGCCTGTGTGCTGCTCTTATAAAACCAGTCGCCCAGACCTTCCGCCGTACACTGGCCGACCACACAATGAGGCGTGATCCTGTCAATCGCCATCGTCCTCTGCCCGGAATGGTTCGGACTCAGCTTCGTATAAACTACCATCGGACTATTCGTGTATCCCATTATTTCTCACCATCCTTTTTATCCTCTTCCTTCTCGCTGCGGTCATGCAGCTGTTCCAGCACCTTTCTGAGTTTCACAGGAATCGGTAATCCCAAATATGCAGCGTTCTCCACAAGCGACAGTCCTTCATTGCTCAGATAAAAGAAAATAATCGCTGTTCTCAGCACGCCCGCTTCACCAAAGATTTGTGTATCAAGCAGATGCCCGATACCTACCAAGGCAAAGATCAGCACCTTCCGGCAGATACCCTTGAACCCTACGGCAGACGAAAGTTTCTTATCCGCCACAGCGCACATGATCCCAGTGATATAGTCCAGCACCACAAAAGCCAGAAGCGCATACAAAAGCCCATCGCACCCTCCAAGGAAATAGCCAAGCCACCCGCCCACAGCCGCAAATATTGCCTGAATCACACTCCAAAATTCCTTCATCGCAAATCCCTCCATTTCGTTGCAAACTAAAAGGGACAGCCGCAGCCATCCCTTAAAAACAGATTATTCAGTTACCCGAAGCCTTACACCGTCTGCTCCGTCAGCGTATAAGTGATCTTCATCGTCTTATCCGCATTCTTCACCACCGCCTG
>JBGUVT010000217.1:0-12693 GCA_045220485.1 Anaerovoracaceae bacterium
AGTTAACTTCGAAAGACTCGAGATAATCCGGGACCTCAGAATAGGTAAGTTTGATGTGCTTGTTGGCATTAACCTGCTCAGGGAGGGACTCGACCTTCCGGAGGTGTCGCTCATCGCGATACTCGACGCGGATAAGGAGGGCTTCCTGAGGACCGAGACATCGCTTATCCAGACAGTCGGACGTGCCGCGCGTAATGAGCACGGCCGCGTCATAATGTATGCGGACTATATAAGCAAGGCGATGCGTGTCTGTATCGATGAGACCGCGCGCCGCCGCAAGGCTCAGGACGAATACAACAAGGCACATGGCATAGTGCCTAAGACTATTGTTAAGCCTGTACGCGAGATCGCAAGGGCAACTGCCGAGTACTCCGGTGAGAGGGACATTAAGAACCCGAAGGCGATGACCGCAAAGGAGCTTCGCGAGACTATACGCGAGGTAGAGAAGAATATGAAAGAAGCGGCAAAGCAGCTCGACTTCGAGCGCGCTGCCGAGCTGAGAGATATATTGTTTGAGCTGCGCGCCAGCAACAGAGCAAAATAGATGGAAAAGAATATTGTTATTAAAGGTGCTCGTGAGCACAATCTGAAAGGAATAGACGTCACTCTTCCGCGTGATAAGATGATCGTTCTTACCGGCCTGTCCGGTTCGGGCAAGTCTTCGCTTGCCTTCGACACCATTTACGCGGAAGGTCAGAAGAAGTACGTGGAGTCGCTGTCATCGTATGCGAGGCAGTTCCTGGGACTCATGAAGAAGCCGGATGTACAGCTCATCGAGGGCCTGTCGCCGGCCATCAGCATCGACCAGAAGACCACCAACAAAAACCCGAGATCGACTGTAGGTACGGTCACCGAGATATATGACTACCTGAGACTGCTGTACGCGAGGATAGGTATCCCGCACTGCCCGGTATGCGGACGCGAGATCACAAGCCAGAATATCGACAGCATCATAGAGAATATACAGTCGTATGAAGAGGGAACGCGCCTGACCGTCTTTGCACCTGTTATAAGAGGCCGCAAGGGCGAGCACAGGGCGGTCCTTGACCGCCTGCGCCGCGACGGCTATACACGCGTGCGCGTCGACGGCGAAATGTCGCGCCTCGATGAGGGCGACATCGTGCTCGCCAAAAACAACAAGCACAACATCGACATAGTCATCGACCGTATCGTGCTCAGAAGCGACAACAGGAGCCGTATCGCCGAAGCCCTCGAACTCGCCATTAAGGAAGGCGAGGGCATCTGCAGTGTGCTCTTTACGCCAAAGCGTTCAAACGAACAGTCCGATGCAGCAGGCGCTGACGGAAAGATAATAAAAGATGAGGAGCATGAGGCTGTATATTCAACCAAGTTCTCCTGTCCGGATCACGGCGTCGGACTCGAAGAGATGGAGCCGCGCATGTTCTCTTTCAATGCTCCTTACGGTGCCTGCGAGAACTGCAGCGGACTTGGATTCACTCTCCGCATCACGGACGAGGCAGTGATCACAGATGAAAACAAGAGCATCATCAACGGTGCTCTTGGCAACGTATTCTCGACGCTCGATGCGATGGGCTTCTACAGACAGATGCTTAACCGCCTGGCAATCGACCACGGCACAAACCTGAGCGTGCCGTACAAAGCGCTTCCGCCGAAGTTCAAGGATGAACTTCTGCACGGCACCGGCACGCGCAGGCTGAAATACACATATGAAAGCCGCAGCGGACGCATCTCGCACATGAACCACACCTTCGAAGGAATCATTCCGAGCCTCGAGCGCAGATGGGGCGAGACGAACTCCGATTTCATAAAAGAAAAGATCAGCGACATGATGACTGAGGACGTGTGCCCGGTCTGCAAGGGCCGCAAGCTCAGAGAGACCGTTCTGGCAGTTACTGTCGGCGGAAAGAATATAATGGAACTGACAGACCTTTCGGTCATACAGGCCATGGAGTTCTTTGAAGATCTCGAATCGAAGCTCAGTGACAGAGATAAAAAGATCAGCGCAATGATCACAAAAGAGATCAAGGCCAGACTCAGATTTCTCAAGGATGTCGGACTCGGCTACCTTACGCTGAGCCGCACATCGGCAACCCTGTCCGGCGGAGAGTCACAGCGTATCAGGCTGGCGACGCAGATCGGATCAGGTCTGGTAGGAGTTCTATATATACTTGACGAGCCGTCTATCGGTCTGCATCAGGCGGACAATGACAAGCTGCTCGCGTCGCTCCGGGGGCTCACAGATATGGGCAATACGCTCATCATAGTCGAGCACGATGAAGATACAATGTATGCCGCCGACCACATAGTGGATATAGGGCCGGGAGCCGGCGTCAACGGAGGATACCTGGTAGCGCAGGGTACGGTGGACGACATAAAGAACTGCCCTGAATCCATAACCGGTCAGTTCCTTTCCGGCAAGCGCCACATCCAGGTGCCAATGGTGCGCAGGGACGGCAACGGCAAATTCCTCGAAGTCATAGGAGCTGCTGAAAACAACCTCAAGAACATAGATGTAAAGATACCGGCGGGCAAGCTTGTTCTGGTGACCGGCGTTTCGGGATCCGGCAAGTCCAGTCTCGTCAACGAGATCCTCTACAAGGGAGTATCACGCGTCACAAACCGCACGCAGGAGCGCCCGGGCAAGTTCCGCGAGATCAAAGGCATAGAGAACTTCGACAAGGTCATCAACATCGACCAGTCGCCGATTGGCAAGACTCCGCGTTCAAACCCTGCTACTTACACAGGTATGTTTACACATATCCGCAACCTGTTTGCCGAGATGCCTGAAGCCAAGGTCAGAGGCTATAAAGCGGGAAGATTCAGCTTCAACGTCAAGGGCGGGCGCTGCGAGCACTGCAACGGTGATGGCATCATCAAAGTAGAGATGAACTTCCTGCCTGACGTATTCGTGCCATGCGAAGTCTGCGGCGGGGCCAGATACAACCACGAGACTCTCGAGGTCCGTTACAGAGGCAAGAATATTTCCGAAGTTCTCAATATGACGGTCGCAGAGGCGATACCGTTCTTTGAGAACCAGCAGAGCATATTGAGATACCTGAAGACCCTTGATGAGGTAGGCCTCGGCTACATCAGCCTCGGCCAGCCTTCCACACAGCTCTCCGGCGGCGAAGCGCAGAGGATCAAGCTCGCGACAGAGCTTTCAAAGCGCAGCACCGGAAAGACTCTCTATATTCTTGACGAGCCTACGACAGGTCTTCACTTTGCAGATGTCGAGAAGCTGCTCTACGTGCTCAACAGGCTTGTCGATGAGGGTAACACAGTCGTCGTCATTGAGCACAACCTCGATGTCATCAAGCAGGCCGATCATATAATTGATCTTGGTCCTGAAGGAGGAGACGAGGGTGGACGCATAGTCTGCGAAGGCACGCCTGAAGAAGTGGCAAATATAGCAGAATCAAAGACAGGCAAATATCTTAAGCGCATGCTGTAGACTGCATGCGATAACACAAAAACAACACGCCGGCCAGCGCGATTTAAAGTATAGTTAAGGCAGGCGTGTTTTTATTATAATTAATAAATAAAAAACAACGGAGGCATACATGCGCATATTACTTGCTGAAGACGAGATCGCACTGGCAAAGGTGCTGGTTAAAATATTTGAAAGCAACAATTACTCTATCGATGCTGTCCATGACGGACAGGAAGCACTGGATTATCTTGAGGCGGGCAACTACGACGCTGCCGTGCTCGATATAATGATGCCTAAAGTCGACGGTATAACTGTTCTGAAAAAACTGCGCGCTTCCGGATCCGATCTGCCTGTGCTTATGCTCACGGCAAAGTCCGAGATCGACGACAAGGTGCTTGGCCTCGACAGCGGTGCCAACTACTACCTGACAAAGCCGTTCGATGCCAAGGAACTTCTTGCTGCTGTCAGAGCTATAACGCGCTCCGGCAACGAGGTGGACACCAAACTCAGCTGCGGAAACCTGACTCTCGACAGAGCGAGCTTCGAGATATCGACACCGTCCGCATCAGTTAAGCTGGCCAATAAGGAATTCCAGATGATGGAGCTCCTTATGGCAAAACCCGGCAATATAATTTCGGTAGATACATTCATGGATCACATCTGGGGTTACGATACCGATACCGAAAGCAACGTGGTGTGGGTATATGTGTCATATCTCAGAAAGAAACTCACCGCGCTTGGAGCGGACGTTAAGATAAAAGCTACGCGCAACGCCGGATATTCGATCGTTCCCGCTGAGTCGGAGTAAAACTTCTGAAGAGCGGCAAATCTGAAAGTAAAAATGATAAAAAAACTCAAAAGAAGATTCATAATACTCGCGATGGTTTCACTGACAGTCCTGCTGTCAGTCATTGTCGCGGGAATGAACATGATAAACTACAGCAAAGTTGTGAGTGATGCCGACACCAAACTTGAAGTTCTCGAGGAAAACGCAGGCATGATCATGCTGGAAAACATGATGAATCCATTCGGCAACTTTGATGAATACTATTTCGACGATGATGACGGCAGGGCGGCATTTGGGCACAGAGGCCCGGGCAGACATTCCATGACCCGTGACGAGGCGGAGGAGGCCAGGTTCTTTATTGTGAGCGCCGACGAAAGCGGGGCCGTGCTGCAGACATATACCGACAGGATCTACGCTGTGGATACCGATGAAGCTGCAAAATATGCCGAGAAGGCGCTGGCTTCAGGGAATGAAAGCGGATTCGTAGGGGATTTCAGATATTCCGTAAGTGAATCCGTGAGTGGCAATACTGTGATTTTCCTCGACTGCGGAAGGACTCTTGAATCATTCCGAGCCTTCCTCAGGGCGAGCATACTGATGTCTGTACTTGGACTGCTGGCGGTTTTCTTCGTGATCCTGTATTTCGCGGGACGCATAGTCAGGCCTGTGGCCGAGAGCTATGAGAAACAGAAGCGCTTCATCACAGACGCGGGACACGAGATCAAGACTCCGCTCGCAATCATCAAGGCGAACATCGACCTGATGGATATGGAGCTTGACAGTGAGGCGGTCGACAGGGATGAACTCAGGGAAAACCTCGGTGATATCGATGACCAGGTAGACAGGCTTACCGGCCTTACAAACGACCTGGTATATCTATCGCGCATGGAAGAGGCGGATAATTCTCTGGTCATGACCGAAGTACCGCTATCCGACATTGTCAGCGAGACCGCGGAATCGTTCGTGCCACTTGCAGAGGAACAGGGCAAGGCAATAGGGACCGACATAGAACCGATGATCTCCGTGCAGGGCAGCACGAAGGAGCTTGAGAAGCTTCTGTCGATAATCATCGAAAATGCGATCAAGTACTCGATCCCTCCGCGGAGAATAGACTGCGGCGAGGATGAAGACGGCATGCCTCAGCCTCCGGTGATCAGCGTTGTTCTCAGAAAAGAGGGAAGAGACGCTGTCATAGAGGTCAGCAACGATACAGAGAATGAGCTCACGAATGAGCAGCTTTCACACGTATTTGAGAGATTCTACCGCATGGACAGCTCCCGCAATTCGCAGACGGGAGGCCACGGTATAGGACTTTCGATGGCGAATGCTATAGTAAACGCTCACGGCGGCCACATCTCGGCACACACCACAACAGGCCACAACTTTATAGTCAATGCGGCGATTCCGCTGCAATAGTTAAATAACAATACGAGATTTTCTAAGCTGTGAAAGAAGTTTGTTCAAAAGCATACCGATCCCTGCTCACATGCAGGGATCTTTTGATGAAAAAAGAATTTTACGACTTAAGTTTAGTTTAAGTTTCGACTGGTATTCTTTGGACTGTAAGGGAGGCAATGCCATGGGATATCAGGCAGTTTTCAAAAGATACGAAATCAAATATATGGTCACGGCTGAGCAGAAAGCCCGCATCCTTAGGGCTATGATGTTCCACATGGAGATGGACCGGTTCGGCAGGTCGACAGTCAGGAATATCTACTTCGACACTGACGATTATGTGCTTGCCAGACATTCCATTGCCAAGCCGGACTTCAAGGAAAAGCTCCGCGTAAGAAGCTATTCAAAGGCGGATGCGGACAGCACTGTCTTTGTTGAGCTGAAGCGCAAGTTCGACGGTGTTGTATATAAAAGACGTGTCGGGCTGCGCGAGGCGGATGCAATGCAGTGGATGGCCGGCAAGCATGATCCGGCGGTCATGTGCAGCCTGGCTGCGGAGTCACCTCAGGTCACAAACGAGATCGAATACTTCAAAAGCCTGTACAGCGGAATTAAGCCTGTACTCTATCTATCCTATGACCGCGAGGCCTACAGGATGAAGACCAGTGCAGATCCGGCTTATGGGGGAGCGGACTTCAGAGTTACTTTCGATAGCAGAATCCGCTGCAGGGAAAGCGATCTGACGCTCAGGTCGGAAGCATACGGAACAGACATGCTGGAAGACGGCATGTTCCTGATGGAGCTTAAATGCCCCGGAGCAATCCCTTTATGGATGACAGAAGTGCTTTCGAATGAGCACCTTTACAAAACATCATTTTCTAAGTACGGCACAGCATACTGCTGCTACATGGAAGAGACACCGGAAGAGCGCGCACATGCGATTGCTGCTGCCGGCTACGAAAGCCATACGGCAGCCAGATCCGCCGGGCAGTACAAAAACCAGGCAGGGAATGCTGCGATCAGATGGAAACCGGCATCATTCCGGTAACTGGTACGACATAAAACATTTTTCTCATATAACTCCTCATAAAATTTTCATACATCTTCCAAAACCCGTGAAAGGGACCGCGCCGTGTGCGCGGTCCTTTTCGTTTTCAACAACAACAGGAATAACAGAAAAATATGCCGTGCTTTAGTTTCATTTAAGCTTGGACCGTTATTATGCGGGTGTAAACAAGAGAAAAAGCGGGGAAGACCCAAAGGACAAACCTGCAAAACATATAAACGAACATGAGGAGGGAGCAATGACGGAATTACTGTCCAGCATATACGAATCAACTACAACTACAACAATAAGCGCGGCTCAGTTCGGAGCAGCATTCGGAGTATCGCTGCTTCTTGGAATACTCATAGCCGCGGCATACATGTACAATACGCGCTACACCAAGAGCTTCGTGGTAACGCTGGCAATGCTGCCGGCCATCATATGTGTGATCATCGCCATGGTCAACGGAAGCATTGGTGCAGGCATCGCGGTAGCGGGAGCGTTCAGCCTTGTAAGATTCCGCTCTGTACCGGGAACAGCCAAGGAGATCTGTGCGATATTCCTGGCGATGGCGACCGGTCTTGCGACAGGCATGGGTTATCTGGGACTTGCAACGGCATTCACTGCAGTCCTGGCACTGGTGATACTGCTTTCCGGCAAATTCGACTTCGGAACAAAAAAGAATGCAGACAGATACAAGAGCTTCAGGATCGTCATACCTGAGGACCTCGATTACACGGGAGTCTTCGATGACCTGTTTGCGGAATATACAAGCTCATGCGAGCTGGTAAATGTAAGGACCACAAATATGGGAAGCATGTTCAGACTTACATATGATGTAACACTGAAAGACCCTGACAAAGAGAAAGAACTCATTGATAAGCTGCGCTGCCGCAACGGAAATCTTGAGATCAATGTTTCAAGACAGGTGACAACGGCAACAGAGCTTTAAAAAGCATTCAGATAAAGATCAAGAAAAGAATCTCAGACAAAGTAATGTCTTCCGGAGGATACAGATATGAACAAAGATTATGGATATAAAAACAAGACATATAAAGATGCCGGGGTGAAGAGGAGGTTCACCGCAAAGGTAATGACAGTGATACTGGCGCTGATACTCGCTTTGTCGCTGACGCTTACATCGTGTGGAAGCAGTGCAGAGGCGAATACTACAGGCTCCGCTGCTGCGGCTGAATCAGTTGAGGCTGCTGACAACGCAGCCAGCAAGTCAGAGATGTTTACCGACAGAGACCTTTCCGGCGACTATGCCGAGAGCGAGGCAGAGACTATCACTCTCAGCGGAAGTTCTGCAAAAACATCGGCGTCGTCCGGCGTCACGATAAACGGCAGCACAGTCACAATAACTGAAGAGGGCGTTTACATTGTAAGCGGCACTCTCACGGATGGCCAGATCATAGTCGAAGCTGACGATGCGGCCAAGGTGCAGATCGTGCTCAGGGACGCATCAATAACAAGCAGCGATTCAGCAGCCATCTACGTCAAATCAGCTGACAAGGTGTTCGTTACTTCTGATAAAGGAACAACAAACACTCTCGCCAACGGCGGAAGCTTTACTGCTGACGGCGATACCAATATCGACGGTGCTGTGTTTGCAAAGGACGATATCACGTTCAACGGAAGCGGCAGTCTCACCATCAATTCACCTACAGGTCATGGAGTAGTCGGCAAGGATGATGTGAAGTTCGGCGGAGGCACGTACACCATCACTGCGGCAAAGCACGGAGTGCAGGCAAACGACAGCGTAAGACTCGCGGAGTCTGACGTAACGATCACTTCAGGTAATGACAAGGATGGTATCCACGTTTCTGATGACGCAGATGAAGAGGAAGGCACTGAATCCGACAGCTTCTTCTACATGGCTGACGGCAGCCTGACTATCTCATCAGGTGATGACGGCATCCACGCTGACGCAGCAGTCAACATCGAAGGCGGCACAATAGTGATCAACGAGTCCTATGAGGGGATCGAGGGTCTGTCGATCAGCATCAGCGGCGGCAGTACCACTCTGACAGCCAGCGATGATGGACTTAATGCTGCAGGCGGAAACGCTTCAAGTGGCAGCCAGACGTTCGGCAGCGATGACTGGGGCGGAGGATCCCGCGGCGGCATGAACGACGGCGGCACCGGCGGAAGTATAGCTATAAGCGGAGGTTCTGTGCACATCACTGCGGGAGGAGACGGAATCGACTCAAACGGTTCGGTTGAGATCTCAGGCGGATACACAATAGTTGAAGGCCCTGCTCAGGGTGACACATCTGTAATCGACTTCAACTCTACAGCCACAGTTACAGGAGGCACATTTATCGGTACCGGCGGTGCCGGAATGGCACAAAGCTTTACAAGCGCAGACCAGGGATTCATCGCTGTAAGCGCAGGCAATCAGTCAGCCGGAACAACTATGACACTCACAAACAGTAATGGCGACGTGATCGCAGAGACCACTCCTGAACTGGACTACTCAGTAGTCTATGTGAGCACACAGGACATGACAAAAGGAGAGACATATACTCTGACAGCCGGAAGCTACAGCGAAAGCATCACTCTGACAGATAATCTCTACAGCACGCTGAGCGGAGGCATGAAGGGAAGCTTCGGCGGAGGCGGTCCCCGAGGCGGAATGAGCGATGATGAGGGCGGCGGCATGCAGGGCGATATGAATGGCGGCATGCACAAAGGCCACGGAAACGGAGGAAAATCCGGCGGTCACGGACAGGGAGAAAGACCTGATGATGTGACCGGAGCTACTCAGCTTACAGATGGTGAAGCAGCATAATAAAGGGGAGTAATTCGGAGAAGGGACTTATTTCCGTAAGGAGAGGAGACGGACGATGAGAAACAGATATATAGCGCTTATACCGGCTTATGAGCCGGAGCAAAAGCTTATCGGTCTGGCTGTCGATCTGAAAAAAAGAGGATTCGATATAGTCGTGGTAGATGACGGCAGCGGACCTGACTACAGAACACTGTTCGAAGAGCTGGCACAGAGAGCAACTGTACTGACGCATGCAAAGAACCGCGGAAAAGGAGCGGCTCTTAAGACAGGTCTGAATTATATAAATAAATACATGGCTTATACGGAATCGGTACTGACCCCTGCCGGTACTGAGGTAGTCTCGGGCAGAGACGCAGTCATTGTGACTGTGGACGCAGACGGACAGCATCTTCCTGACGATGTCTTCAGAGTAGCAGAGATTTCTTCTCAAAGGCGCGATGCGCTGGTGCTCGGGAGCAGAGCTCTCGACAAAGACATCCCTGCAAGGAGCAGATTCGGAAACACGGTGACTAGACATGTGTACAGCGCTGCAACGGGCGTGCGTGTTCACGATACACAGACAGGACTCAGGGCGTTTCACCGCAGCCTTATCCCAAGGCTTCTGGAGATTGAAGGAGACCGCTACGAGTATGAGATTAACATGCTCATGCAGCTTGCTTCTGAGGGAGTGCCTATCATAGAAGAGAGAATAGAGACTGTCTACGAAGACAACAACAGCGGATCGCACTTCAGGACATTAAGAGATTCATTCAGAGTATATAAGGAGATACTGAAGTTCTCGGCTTCGTCGCTTGCGAGCTTTGCCATCGATTACGGCATGTATGCGCTGCTCCTGGCAGTTACCGGAGCTGCGGGCATTGCCAACGGTCTGGTCATATCCAATATCGGGGCGAGACTTGTGAGCGGAACGGCAAACTACACCATGAACAAAAGGCTGGTCTTCAAAAGCAGGACCGGCTTTGCAAAGTCAGCGGTGCAGTACATCCTTCTGGCAGGATTCATACTTGCGGGCAACACGATAGTGCTCAGCATGCTTGCGGGCACTCTCGGGATAAACAGGTTCGCAGCTAAACTGATCACAGAAGTCATATTCTTTGCGATCAGCTGGACGGTACAGAAGTACGTGATTTTCTTCAGGGAAGAGAGCGATGATGCTGAGACGGATATAGCTCCGAAGCTCGGCACACAGGAAAGATAAGCAGACATAAAGTATGATCCTCGGAAAGGGGGTAATGGAATGATAAAAAAACACAGAGCGCTTCTGGCATATATGCTTGCGCTGACGGTGTTTACGACATACGTCGTGATGGATACTTTCGTAATAAAAAGGGTTTATGGTGAAGCTTCAGGCAACGGTAACGAAGCGGCGCTGCAGATAGAAGACAATGATGACCAGTCGGGACAGACCGGAGAAAATGCTGCAGATGATACTGAAAGCAGCAAGGATCATGGGCCGGGCAGTAAAAATGGTAGCGGTCACGAAGCTCCTCCGTCAGGGGGAAAAGGCCACAGTGGTAAACATGGAAAGCCGAAGAACAGTTCCGGAAGTTCATCATCAGGCAGCTCAGCGGACAGCGGATCTTCGGAAAACAGCTCTGACAGCTCGTCATCTTCGACGGATTCCGGCATAAGCAGTGCAAGTACTTCCGACACCTATAGTGATGACAATCTTTCGATTAAACTGAAAGAATATACAGTCAGCGGCACGGTGGTACATGTTGCTGAGGTAAAAGCCGATTCGGCGAACTATCTTAAGACAGCATTTGCACAAGGCTCATATGGAAGAAACGTTACAGCGACTACATCGGACATAGCTGAAAGCGTGGATGCCATACTGGCGATAAACGGCGATTACTACGGAGCGCAGGAGAAGGGCTATGTCATAAGGAATGGAAAGCTGTACAGGAGCACCGCGGCCAGCGGGAGTGAGGACCTGGTGATATATAAAGACGGATCGTTTGGGATCATCAATGAAAGCGAAGTGACGGCTGAGGATCTGATCGCAAAAGGTGCGGTGCAGACACTGTCGTTCGGACCGGCGCTGTTAGAGAACGGAAAGGTATCCGTAGACTCGGATGACGAAGTCGGACGCGCAATGGCAAGCAATCCGCGTACAGCGATCGGTATCAAGTCCGACGGGACATATATCTTCGTGGTGTCTGACGGCAGGACTGATGAAAGCGAAGGCCTTTCTCTGCTGGAGCTCGCTGAGTTCATGGGAAACTTAGGGGCGGAGACAGCCTATAACCTAGATGGCGGCGGATCATCAACCATGGTGTTCAACGGAAACGTAGTCAATACTCCGACCGGAGGTGGCATAGGCAACGGAAGCGGAAGTGAAAGGAAGGTGAGCGACATTGTATACATCGGCTATTAAAACGGGAATGAAATATCTGGCCGCATCCATAGTCATCGCCGCTGCGGCAGCGGTGTATGGACTGTTCAGCCACGGCGTCTATTCATATTTCATGACGTACGCCTTTATGATACCTTTGCTTGGCGGAGCGCTTCCGCATCTGATCGCAGCTATGAAAAGAGCAGATTCTGATACGGAGAACAGCACGGATGAGCCGGAGGAATACACAGAAAGTAAAGCACAGAATGGCTTTGCGAAGATCTTTGATGCAAAGGATACACAGCTCGCTATCATTGCAACTCTGACGTCCGGGAGTCTGCTGAAGGGAGCGCTCGATATCTACGGCACCACCAACAGACTGCTCATAGCGTATCCGGTAATCGCGCTGCTCATACTGGGCATTGCGTTTGCAGCAAAAGTGAAATCGCAGTATCAAATGAATAAGAATCTATAAAAACAGAAAAATATCGAAAAAACTCCGATAAAGCTGCAATAAAAAGACTGCCTCACGTGTATACACAGTGAAGGCAGTTTTTAAGTACAAAAAGTGACCGGACACGGTCGCGGTAAAAGAAAGGAGTTAAGCCATGAAGAAAAGCAGAAACATCATACTGGCATTATTTACAGCTCTCACTTTGATTATGACGATGAGCGTATCCGTATTTGCGGGTGCCATAAGCAGCAATGATGCGGCACTGAAGACAGCTCTCGAAAATGCCAAGCTCAAAAAATCCCAGGTAAAGCATATCGAAGTAGATTACGACACTGATGACGGCATAGCTGTGTATGAGGTGGAGTTCACGAAGAAATCAAACGGCAGGGAATACGGATATGAGATAACTGCAGACACAGGCACGATCGTCAAAAAATCCGTAGAATACAGACATAAGAAGAACACATCGCA
>JBGUVT010000218.1:0-27719 GCA_045220485.1 Anaerovoracaceae bacterium
TGAGTATAATACCGGCTATGGCTCTGAATCTGGGAGTAGCTGTGATCGTAGGCTGGATGATATCCCGGAAAAACCGCAGGATAAACATGGTAGAGGCACTCAAAGGAACAGAATAGAAAGAAAAACTAATGACTCGCATAATGTTATAAAGTCTTCATAAAATACATTTGCCCCGGAGAAATACTCAGGGGCATTTATTATGTCCCTGATGTGGTATTATAAACTACAAATAGACGACTAATATGACAGCTAATGTAAAGAACGAGGATGGGCAATGAAAAGAAAAGGATGGAGTATTTTTATCATTTTCGCAATCTTGTGCAGTGCCGTGGTCATTTCATCATGCTCGTCTTCTGACAAAAAGACTGCTCTGAAGGTCATTATTGTTCCTAAATTCGAAATCGACGATGTGGATGAGGATTTTCCCGGTGAAGCTCAGCTGTTTTATAAGGCGTATTGCGAAGGCTGCGAAGAAACCGGGATACCGCACATGCCTCCGACCGGGCATTTCTATGTGAACGAAGAGAACGGGGCTGCGATCCTCATTACCGGCGGAGGCAAAACTGCGGCGGGTCTCTCGCTGGCAGCAGTTCTTTCCTCTGGCCTCTATGACTATTCTGACGCATACATTGTATCCGTCGGATGCGGTGGCGGGAGCGCATCTTACTGCTCATTAGGCGATGTAATACTCGAAACTGCAGTGTGTGATTATGATCTGGGGCATCATGTCGATGCTCATGAAAAGGAGAAAAGAAACAGCCGCGTCATGTGGTTCCCTGATGACGCATATGCGGATTATGAGTGCAGGTTTTACAATGAAGATCTCTGTGAAAGCGTCTATGAAATGATCAAGGACTGTCCGCTCCGGACGACTGATATGGCTAAGGCTGTTATTAAAGAAAACTTTCAGACCCGGGCTGAATCGGACATCCTTCCGTCTGTACGGAAAGGCACTGCTCTTAGCGGTGACAATTTCTGGAAGGGGGTCTACGGTCATGAAACGGCAAAATACATCGTGAATTACTATAATTGTCCTGATCCGTATGCAGTGACTGAGATGGAAGACATTGCCATTGCAAATACGGCTGCCTGCTACGATATGTCTGACCGGCTCATTGCTCTCAGGGTCATTGTAAATATGGACATTTTTCTGGATGATGAAACTCCGGAGAGCACCTGGGGTGAATATGAAAGCTATAATAAAAAAGTTACGGAAGAAAACAAAGAGACCCTGGATATATTTGAACCTGCCATGCACAATCTGTTCGATGCCGGGAGCATCATCATTGACAGCATACTGGACGGGTCAATAGGAGAATAGAATGAAAAGGTTTGATAAGTACTATAATGAAAACTAT
Organism: Anaerovoracaceae bacterium; assembly: GCA_045220485.1. Taxonomy (GTDB): domain Bacteria; phylum Bacillota; class Clostridia; order Peptostreptococcales; family Anaerovoracaceae; genus Crickella. The sequence continues at coordinate 1,359 of JBGUVT010000218.1, forward strand.
GCAAAAATATCGTTCTATGCAATAAAGACTGTACTGGAAATCTTTATTCTGGGACTGATCATATATTACCTGGCCGGAAAGACGGGAACAGCGGTATCTTTTGTTTCGGGAGTCCTGAAACCGCTCGTTCTCGGACTTGCACTGACTTATCTGCTCAGCCCGGTTGTTATAAAGTTTGAGACCAGGCTGTCTGCTTCACTCAAAAGACCTAAAACCACAAGGCTGATTGCGGTTATACTGACATTTGCGGTGGTATTCGTTGTCTTGTTCATTATTCTCGGGATCATAGTCGTTACGATCACCAAGAGTCTAGCATCATTCAATCTCGAGGATATCAAACTGCTTCTGCTTGGATTGGCTGACCAGTTCTCGAGATTCTGGACTACTATAGAGAAAACTCTGGCTGGCATGAATATCAATCTCGGCAGCGCCGGGGATTTTCTGGGCGGGATCTTCAATGGTGTCAAAGAAGGGGCATCCACACTGTTGTTTGCAATTATCTTTTCTGTATATTTCCTTTATGACGACAGTATCGCTACATACTGGAGTGGGATTGTGGATGCTTTCTCAAATGCGGAGACAAGAGCAAAAATAGGAGCCTTTGCTGCTGATGCAGACAGAGTCTTTTCCGGATATATAAGAGGCCAGTCCATGGATGCGCTGCTCGTCGGGGTTATGGTATCTATTGCGATGCTCATTGCAAGAATACCTTATGCGCTGGTAATCGGCATACTGACCGGCGTAGGAAATCTTGTGCCTTATGTTGGCCCTGTGGTCGGCTTTGGCTCGCTGATAATCGTATCTCTTGCTGAAGGCTCAATAGCCAAGCTTATTATAGGGGCTGCCATTCTTGCAGCAGTTATGTTCATTGACGGCAATGTAATCAACCCGAAGATGCTCAGCAGTAATGTTGAAGTGCATCCTGTACTGGTTATTATTGCTCTTCTGGCCGGAGGCAATATTGGCGGAGTGGTAGGAATGCTTGTTGCTGTGCCTGTAGCGGCTCTCCTCAAACTGCAGTTTGAAAAGTATGTCGAAAGGAGAAGAAAGGCAGTGCAGGAACGGGAGCATGAAGATAAGAAAAACCAGGGAGAGTGATTTTGACAGGGTCATCAGAATTGGAGCGTGTTTATGAAGACAAAATATTACATCGTCATGCGTATAGACGGTGACTATGCATGGCTGAAGAGGACAGATACGGATAAGGACGAAGAACCGGTATTCATTGCCCGTGCGCTCCTGCCGGAAGGTATCGATGAAGGAACAAAACTCAAAAGCGAGTTCCTTCAATAGGAAATCGTCTGATCACAATGTGCTGCAGATATTATTATGAAGATGTTGAAATAGAGCTGAGGGAACTCATGAAGGCCGAGATGGTTGTCAGGCTGTCTGAACTTCCGTCTATAGGAACGGCCAGGAGAGAGGTCTTTCCGTCACAGTCTGCCGTAGTGATTCATGGTGACAGTCAAAGCGGCGGCACCCGGGAAGAAGGCATCATAGGTGCGTCGGAAATGGTGTGGGGTTTCTCCAATCCTGTGAGTAAAGGTCTTATCATAAATGCCAGGGCAGAGACTGCAAGAGAAAAGATAACTTTTGCAGACAGTATTGCAAGACGGCGCTGCGTCGTTCCCGCAAGCGGCTTTTATGAATGGGATGAGCACAAAGCAAAGTTCCGCTTCACTTCTGAAGACGGAGGGCTGCTTTTGCTTGCGGGCTTTTACCGCGAGGAGCATGGCGTACCGAGATACACGATCCTTACAACAGAAGCAAACGGATCGATGATCAAAGTTCACGACCGGATGCCGGTCATGATCGGCAGAGACGAAATCAGACCGTGGATCGAAGATGACGCAAGGCTGCCGGACTTCCTGGGCCGGGAGCAGATGCCTCTTGTGTGTGAGCAGGAATCAGGACAGATGAGCTTTCTGTTTGACGCATGAGTCCCGGCATGTTTTGTTAAAAAACCCAAAGAATGGCGTGCAAACGTTGACATAATACAGAAATGATAATAAAATTTCTACAATTGAGATAGAGGACGCGTCAAGTCATCAGTAGTTATCCCGTTAATCAATGCAGTGAAGGGGTAAATGAAAGGGGCTGACGCCGAAGTGAAGCCGGGGCTGCATCCGGGCTGATCTGGGCGGACGGAATAAGATCCGTACGACTGTCGCGAATTCGCGGAGCGCTATCCATGATAAACAATCAGAGTTTTGTTTTGATTTGTCATGAGCAGCTGATCCGTGTCAGCTGCTCATTTTTTAGATCAGGACAGTCTATGATTTATCTGACCGATAGCCTCATCTCATTCTTGGACCATTATTCAAAATGAGGAGGTAAAAACAATGGCAAGAACCAACACTATTTTCGAAGGAGTCGCTACTGCTCTCATCACACCTATGACAGAGGATGGGGTCAATTTTGATCAGTTCGGAGCACTGATCGACTGGCAGATCGAATCGGGTATCGATGCTCTCGTAATCGCCGGTACAACAGGTGAAGGCTCAACACTTACAGATGAGGAGCACAAGGCATGCATCAGCTATGCAGTAGAGAGAGCTGCCGGAAGAGTTCCGATCATTGCAGGTACAGGATCAAACCACACTGAATACGGAAAGCAGCTCACAAAGTATGCCAGTGATGCAGGCGCAGACGCTTGCCTGATAGTCACATCGTACTACAACAAGGCTACACAGAATGGTCTGGTAAAGCTCTTCAACGAGTACGCAAGCGTAAGTAATGTGCCAATCATCGCTTACAATGTTCCTTCGAGAACAGGACTCAACATAGAGCCGTCAACATATGTCAAGCTCGCTGAGATCGACGGAGTGGCGGCGATCAAGGAAGCCAACTCCAACATCTCAAAGATCGTAGACACATTTGCACTAGCAGGTGATAAGCTCGATGTATATTCAGGCAATGACGACCAGATTGTACCGTTCCTGTCGATGGGAGCCAAGGGCGTTATCTCAGTGCTGTCAAACGTGATCCCTGCAGAGACAAGGGAGATCTGCACAAAGTTCTGGGAAGGCGATACAGCAGGTGCAGCTGCTCTGCAGTGCAAGTACAATGAGCTGGTAAAGGCACTCTTCTGTGAGGTCAACCCTATACCTGTCAAGGAAGCCCTTGCTATGATGGGCTGGTGCGATCCTATCATCAGATCGCCGCTTTACCGCATGGAAGAACCTAACCTTCAGAGACTGCGCAGGGCTATGGTAGAACTTGGTATCATTGAGGACTGATTTAGTGCTGACGGAGGAAGTTCAACTTATGAAAGTGATTATAAATGGCAGTGATGGCGCGATGGGCATGATACTTGCTCGCGTCATCGCTCAGACAGACGACATGGAAGTGATTGCCGGTGTGACTCCTACGGGAGCTGATGGTGCATATCTCACACTGGACGCATATCAGGGACCGGCAGATATGGTCATCGATTTTTCGCACCATACGGTTACGCATGACCTTATGGACTATTGTGTAAAAAGAGGGCTGCCTGCAGTCGTCTGCACAACAGGACAGACCGAAGAGGAGATGGCATATATCGCAAAAGCAGCTGAAAGCATTCCTGTTTTCAAGTCAGCCAATATGTCGGTCGGAGTCGCGCTCGTCGCAAAGGTCGTGAAGGAAGTGGCCGCAAAGTTCGGCGCATGCGATATCGAGATAGTTGAGACGCATCACAACAGAAAGGTCGATGCTCCTAGCGGTACCGCAATAATGCTGGCTGATGCCGTGCGTGAGGCAAGGCCTGAGCTCCACTATAACCTCGGAAGATCGGGCATGGCAAAGCGCGAGCCTGATGAGATCGGCATAAGTGCCATAAGAATGGGTAATATCGTCGGCACACACGAGGTTATGTTCGGAACAAATACGCAGACCATTACCGTTGCACATCAGGCACACGACAGAGCCCTGTTCGCTGACGGTGCGGTAGCAGCGGCAAGATTCCTTGAAGGAAAGCCTGCAGGATTTTATAACATGGATGATCTGCTTGCAGACTAAGATACAAAATAACCCGTCATAAATAGCTGTGGGTAAAGGGACTGGAGAAAGCAATAAAGGGAGAAAAACAATGATAAGAATTGGTATTGCAGGATACGGAAATATCGGAAGAGGTGTTGAGGCTGCTGTTACCAGGTCTTGTGACATGGAACTTAAAGCCGTATTCACAAGGAGGGATCCTTCATCAGTGAAGACTGTCACGGGAACTCCTGTGCTGTCATATGATCAGATTGGCAGCATGAAGGATGACCTGGATGTTGTTATCATTTGCGGCGGCAGTGCTACAGACCTCCCGTGGATGACACCGGAGCTGGCTGCACAGTTCAACGTGATCGACAGTTTTGACAATCATGCCAATATTCCTGAGCATTTTGCAAATGTGGACGCAGCTGCATCGGCTGCAGGTAAGGTCGGGATCATATCATGCGGATGGGATCCGGGATACTTCTCACTTGCCAGGATACTGGCAGATTCTGCGCTTCCTGAGGGCGACAGTTATACGTTCTGGGGACGTGGAGTCAGCCAGGGTCATTCCGACGCGATAAGAAGGATCGAAGGCGTAAAAGACGCAAGGCAATACACAGTGCCGGTAGAGGCTGCTGTGGAAAGCGTCAGAAACAACGAGCATCCTGAATTCACTGCACGTCAGATGCACCTCAGGGAATGCTGGGTCGTGGCAGAGGACGGAGCAGACAAGGCGGCAATTGAAGAGGCAATCAAAACAATGCCTAACTACTTTGAGCCTTATGATACGACAGTCACGTTCATCACTCAGGAGGAGCTCGACAGGGATCACAGCGGACTTCCGCATGGCGGCAGCGTCATAAGAAGCGGCCGCACCGGACTCGACAGTGAATTCGACAACACTGTTGAATTTACTCTGAATCTCGATTCAAACCCGTTCTTCACAGGAAGCATACTGGCAGCTGCAGCACGCGCAGCATACAGGATGAACAGTGAAGGCCAGAGCGGCGCCAGGACTCTTTTCGATGTGCCGCCGGCATATCTCTCGCACCATACAAGAGAAGAACTTCTCGCGCATATGCTCTGATCGCCGTTCAGCTGAAATGGCAAACTGTAACAGAACCGGAAAGGCGGAAACTATGTTATATGACAACCTGACGATAAATGAAAAAGGTCATCTGGCTGTCGGCGGGCTCGACACTGTAGAGCTTGCCGCGGAATTCGGAACGCCTCTTTATGTGCTTGATGAAAATGTGATCAGCTCCAACTGCAGAACATATGTCAATGCGATGCATGAGTGCTTCGGACCGCAGTCAGCTCCGTTGTATGCGAGCAAGGCACTGTGCTTCAAGGGGATTTACCCATTGGTGCAGTCAGAGGGGATGTGTGTGGATGTTGTGTCTCCGGGTGAGATCTTTACTGCTCTCGCTGCAGGATTTCCTGCATCAAAGATGTTCTTTCACGGTACAAACAAAACAGATGCGGATATCGAATATGGTGTTAAAAGCGGCATAGGATATTTTGTAGTCGATAATCTAAATGAGCTTGAGGTCCTTAACAAAGTTGCCGCGGAAGCAGGCATAGAACAGAAAGTCCTTCTGAGACTCACCTGCGGACTTGACCCGCATACACTTGAAGCCATCAACACCGGAAAGGTGGACTCGCAGTTCGGCATTCCAATCGATACAGGCCAGGCGGACGGATTCGTAAAGGCTGCGCTTGAGTGCAGCAATATAGAAGTGGCGGGATTTCACAGCCATGTGGGCTCCCAGATATTCGAGAGCGATTCGTTCAACAGACAGGTTGAAATCCTGATCGGCTATGCAGCTAAAGTAAGAGATGAGTTCGGATACAAAATAAAAGTTCTGAACATCGGCGGGGGATTCGGAGTGAGATATACTGAGAAAGATCCGGTCTCAGATATCCCTGCAAGGATCAGAGAAGTTGCGGATCATCTCAATGCTGCACTTGCGGAAAACAGTTTTACACTGGATGCTGTCTTTATGGAGCCTGGGCGCAGCATTGTCGCTGATGCGGGAGTTACGCTGTATCAGACTGGCGGCGTCAAGGAAGTAAAGGGATACCGCAACTATGTAACTGTCGACGGAGGCATGACTGACAATCCGAGATATGCCTTGTACAAGTCGGAGTATACTGTGCTTAACGCAAGCAGGGCAGGCGAAAAGGCAGATTATGAGTGCACTATCGCCGGCAGGTGCTGCGAGAGCGGCGACCGCATCGCTGAAAACATCTATATGGTTAAACCGGAAAGAGGAGATATCATCGCCGTGCTCACTACAGGAGCATATAATTACGCGATGGCCTCCAACTACAACAGAGTTCCCAGACCGGCAATGGTGATGATTGCAGACGGCAAGGCGCGCCTGGTCGTAAAACGTGAGAGCTTCGAAGACATGATGCGCAATGAGCTGTAATAATTTGACGTAAATTACTAAAGCGAAAGGCTGACACATTATTAAAATGTGCCGGCCTCTTTTTCTGAACAGGGTTCTTTAATGTGATGCTGCTTTGAGAATACTTCAGAGCACTTTTTGTTATGGATATGTTACTATTAATAAAAAGCAGGAACCTTCAGATGCTATGGAATATATATTTGATTTGCATGAAACACAATTGAATATACTGGATAAATGTCCTGAGTGGACGGACCTGATGAATGTCATTGAGTTCAAAAACACTCCATGGGCAGATCCTACAGGGTACAGCGACAAGACTGTATTCTATAACAGCCGCAGCATGAGGCAGTTTCCGCAGGATGCACAGGCGTATCTGATCGCTCAGCAGCTGATGCATATACAGCTTGCACATCAGCAGAGAGGTAAAGGCCGTGACAGCAGGATCTGGGACCTCGCGTGCGCTGCTGTGGTAAATGAGATGCTTCTGGATGATGGATTTGAACCGCCTGTAAATATCTTCAGGCAAAAGGAAGCCAAAAGCTCCAGCGCAGAAGAGATGTATGCGATCCTGCTTGAAAAGGCTGAAAGAGAAGATCCGGATTTTTCGGAAGAAGAAAAACAGGAGGAGCATTCTGAAGAGGTGACAATCCTCATTCCGGTACAGGATGAGGATAAGAACAAACAGGCCGGAGACATGCAGGGAGCGCAGGACCGTGCGATTGAGGATCCCGGTCTGGCACAGGCCGTTGCGGGCCTTTCCGACCTTCTGGAACCGAGTCTGCAGCTGGACTATGACTGGTTCCCTGCAGACAGGATCAGAGACGGTATCCTCATTGAACAGTTCAAGCCATACCCCGTACCGCATGCGGAAATTCTGCTTGATACGAGTGCATCAATAGATACGGACCTTCTGAGAGCTTTCGTAAGAGCGGTCCGGGATCTTCTGAGAGAGGACGCGGTAGTAAAAGTCGGATGCTTTGACACAGAGTTTTACGGATTCCAGGAGATTCATTCCGAAAAGGACATATCGACGCTTGAGATAAAAGGTGCCGGCGGAACGAATTTTGAGACCGCAGTAAAGGCTTTCTCCGGCGACGCAGAAACAAAGATAGTATTTACGGACGGATACGCAGACATGCCGGAGACAAGGTGTGATGCTATATGGCTTGTATACAGTGACATGCCGGTAGATCCGCCCGGCGGAAAAGTGATATACGTTAAAAAACCTGAGGAGATAAACAAATATGAAGTCGATTTTCTTATCACATAGGCAGCTGTTCGAAAACGCATTGCCGCTTTTCAGAACAGTCGGAACCACAGCACAGGCGAGCGATCTTGTGCTGGCTACCATGCCTGACGACGGATTTACGATCAGTGAAAACTGTACGAACTATTTTCTTTCAGGAGAGGATTGTGTTGACAGATTCGGCCGCGATCACAAATACAGCATCTGCGCTGTAAGGCCGGCACTTCTTCTGGAGCCGGGCGATGAAAAGCTGTTAAGGCATCCGCGTGAGATAGGCGATGTCGTTACAGTTGAACTGGGATCGTTCCCTTATGCCATACTTGAGACCTCAATGCGTGAAATGGCTGAAAGGCAGTATCGGGATGGCACTCTGAAAAAGACGGGAGCAAGTTATACTGTCGCCGGGGAAAAGCGCGATGTCTACAGGCTGGGCGCCAAACAGATCGTCAGGATCCCTGTTACTGAAGAGACAACCAGCGGATATGTACAATTTTCTGACGGGAGTGTTGCCAATTCGACTGAAGAGATATTTCTCGAGGTTAAGCCGATACGCTGGTATTACGACGAGATCAATAAGCTGCTGATCTGCGGCAGGGCGCTGTTTGCAGGGCTCAGCCGTGAAGATGCAAATACCTATCTCGCTGATACCTTCATTGAAGAGCTTCTTGCTGAGGATGACGCGGAGATCTCTTCTGCAGACTCCGGAACTTCGTATCATATAGAGGAGCATGATGAACTGGATCTGATTTGGGCTTTCGTCAGGGCCAACATTCCGGTATTTATCCACGGGCTGACAGGTGATGGAAAGAGTGACCGCGTAAAGGAAATCGATCCGCAGGTGCTCGATATAGAACTTGTAAATGAGACGCCTGAGACTATCAACGGCCGTGCTGTCTACAATGAGACGACAGATGAGATAATCGACATCAAACCGGTATGGCTGGTTAAGCTTGAGCGTCTTTGTGAGGACGGCGAGCTCCACATTCTGTTCTTCGATGAACTTACGAATGCCACGAAGCAGACTCAGGCCGTTATATTCAAGATCGTGCTTGAGCGCTTCGTCAATAACCGCTGGCCGCTTCCTGAAAACGCGCGCATAGTCGCTGCGGGAAACGACCGCAATGAATCAAGCGTTGCCCACGATCTTGCGGAGCCGTTATTCGGACGGTTCGCACACATATATATAAGAACGACTGTTGAGAACTGGATGCCTTGGGCGGTCGGAAAGAGAATCAATCCATACGTTATGGAATTCCTTGCAAACAACGATCTGTACCTCAGAACGGCTTACACAGGGTCGGAAGGTTATGCCGATCCGCGCCGCTGGGAGATGGTATCGCGCGTACTTGACAGCTCGGACAATGATTTTGCATTGCTCGAGCCGATCGTGGGACGCGAAACTGCTGAGGCTTTCATTAGATTCTTCCGGGCACAGGAAGAGATGGCAGATCTCGTAAAGTATACGGATGAGGAAATCGACCGTATGACAGCCGCCAGAAAGTATCAGATAGCACAGCAGTGCCTGTACGCTGCATCCGCGAAACCAAAAGAAGCTGTAGAACTTGTAGAAAGGCTTGGGGCTGAGTATGCAGCCTGGTTCAGATATGTCATTGAAAGAAAAACTCAGACCATTTAATCAGGCTTTACCTGACATATTGAATTATCAGATAGTCACGAAGGTGATTATTTTCATCTGGCTGTTTCTGTTTGGCAGACTATTCCAGGTGCTGCTCAAAAGCAGCGGCAGGGTGGCTGTCACTTCGGGTGACTGGAAATTCCTTTTCACGACCTGGCAGGGAATACTGATCCTGCTTCTCGGTATCGGATCACTTTTTATCTATGTTGCGTTCGATCTCAACTCAAAAGTCATACTGAGCAGAAATCTCATAACAGGGAAGCGGGCTTCCATGGAAGAAAACATAGAGGAAGGTTTCTTCTCAATAGGAAAGCTGATCAACCTGGAAGGCCTGCTGGTAGTGCTGTACATAGCTCTGATTGCACCTATACTGGGGCTCGGGATCTCGATATCGGCTACAGAGAAGCTGTATATACCGACGTTTATATCATCGGTCATTGAAAGTTCTGTTCTGTATTCCGCACTGGCAGGACTTGCGGTCGTCTTTTTCCTTGCTCTTGGAGTAGGGAATCTGTTTATACTGCACGGCATGATCATAGATGGGCTGCGTATAGGTGAAGCGGGCAGACTTTCAAGACGTCTGATAAGAGCAAACTGGAAAGACTATATAAAACAGAATATCATATTCATTTTCCTGATAGCAGTGTCGCTTGCCGGTATAGCCATAATATGCTTATTTATTCCTCTCAAGCTGATAACACTACTCCCGGCAGGACCGGTGAGCCGTCTGCTTACGATTATCTTCGTATCTGCGGGGACAATAATCTCCGTGCTTGCGGACCTTTTCGGCATACCGCTTTATATACTGAAAATGACACAGCTGTATTATTCATATAAACAGGGAAGTGAGTACGAGTTTGCAGAGATAAAAAGAGATAATCCGATCTCTTATAAAAAAGCTGCCATAGCATTGCTGGTTGTATTGGCCGCATGGGTTGCGGTTATGTTCGTCCGCTTTGATCAGATCTTCCCGCTTGAGACAGATGTCAAGGTAATAGCCCACCGTGCAGGAGGCAATGAAGGACGGGAGAACACTTTATCCGGACTTGAGGCCGCATGGGTTGCAGGCGCATATGGGAGCGAGATAGATATACAAAGAACGAAAGATGGTAACTATGTGGTAAATCATGACGGTACATTCAAACGGGTAGCCGGAGACAGCAGAAAACCTGAAGAGATGACTTTGAGAGAAGTTAAAAAACTGTCGATAGACGGTGAACCTGTACCTACATTTGAGGAGATGCTGATCTCAAGCAGGGGCAGACTCGTGCTGTTTACTGAGCTCAAGGGGAACACCGCCGATAAAAGGATGGCTGATGATGCCATAAAACTGGTCAAACAATACAAGATGGAAGACGAAGTCGTCCTGATCTCACTGGATTACGGGCTGATAGACTACATAGAGACTAATTACCCGGATATGCATACGGGATTTCTTACCTTCGCGTCATTCGGTAAAACAGCTGAGCTTAACTGCGACTATATAGGGCTTGAGGAAGAATCTGCGACCTCGGATGCCATAGATGCTATACATAAAGAGGGCAAGAAAGTCCTTGTCTGGACTGCTAACGAGAAAGGTTCGCAGAAACATTTCCTTTGCACAAAGGCTGACGGGCTGATCACAGATAATGTGACTCAGGCACTCGGGCTGGTCTCTGAACTTGAGCAAAGATCTGATCTTGACAGAATGGTCGACAAGATCAAAACGATTCTTTAGCCGGTAAATATCGATAATGAAATGCAAACTGTAGTAAAATAATAAGACAATGAGAACACCATATTACGAAAGCACAATTCACAGACAAATAAGGGAAAAGCGCGAAAACCGCAAGGACCGTATAAAGGATGATCTTATGCTTTACGGTAATGATGTGCTGCAGTCTGAGGAGATGAAAAAAGCTTTCGAGCAGACGCATCACCAGTGGTCAACGGTTGGAGAGCATACATTCAGGGTCGCTTTTTCGAGCGTCATGATCTGCTATGCGCTCAGAAAGCTCAATATTAAGGTGAACATACCGGCGGTTGTTATCGGCGCGCTCTGCCACGACCTCGGGATACTTGGGCGCAGCGATAAATTTTCTTCCGCAAAAGAGTGTCTCAAGGAGCACCCTAAGGATTCGGTGGAGGTTGCCAGAGGAATCGTTGGTGAGATGCCCGAAAAGACTGAGGACATCATCGAGAGGCATATGTGGCCGGCCGGAGAAAGCGAGGTCCCTAACTCCATAGAGGGAGTGGTTGTTTCGGTCGCCGATAAGTACAGCGCCGTTAAAGATCTGGTAAAAGGCAGCGAAGTAAACAATACAGGTGTAAGAAATTATCTGCGAAGCGAAAAGCAAAAAATAGTGGATAAGATCAAAGAATAAAACGGAGGTTATCTTTAGCATGCTGTTCACATATCTTTTCAGGGATCCTGCAGTATGGACTTTCCCTCTGCTGATCCAGATACTGTGTTATTACAAGATACTCGGAAAGATGGGAAAGCGGAGATACTTTGCCATCATTCCGATGCTGGGCGAGATGGAGATGTCCACGGATCTGTTCCGCAGGATGAGGTCATTCTGGAGACCGGCAGTAATAACTATTGCCATGTTCCTGACTTCCAGATATCTGGGAATAGACAATGAGTATTCATTAGTAATGGCTTTTGTTGCTCTCATCGTATACGGGATATTCCTTACGCGCCTCTATTGGAGACTTGCGAAGCAATTCGGAAAAAGCAAGATGTTTGCGGTGGGACTCATACTGATACCGATTGTATTTCTGCTTATTCTGGCGTTCGGAAAGAAGAATATCTATCTCGGCAAACCGGAATTCAGGCCTGAAAGGGAACTCAGTCCTTCTGCGCACAGGATCAGAAAAGCAGGAGTAGTTATTATTTCTACTGTTGAACTTGTTGTGCTCATAGCAGGATGCTTCCTTATTACGGTTTTCGTTCACCCGTTCAGACCGGTGGCGCAGTACATGATGGATGATACTATCAAACAGATCAGGGATATCACAGAAACCGATGAGTACGTGGGGCGTGATACCACACTTGGCGCTGATTATGCAAAAATCGTTGAAAAACAACGGACAAGAGACTATTTCTTCCCGAATCATTCTGCAGATAAGAAGGTTGTTGTGATTGAGTACATTATCGGATCCAACCTTGAGGACAGCAGAGGCATGGCCTCGATCAACATAGCCCAGATGAAGGATGCGACCGCAAAGGGCGACGGCGTAGAATTCGTCGTACAGGCCGGCGGTTCAGAAAGATGGTTCACGAAAGGCATTGATGACTCCACCGTTGGCAGATACCTTATAAGCGGCGGGAATATAGAGACGGCAGAGATCCTTGACAGCAAGAGATGTATGTCTGAGCCTGACAGTTTGAAGGATTTCATAGTATGGGCAAAGGAAAACTATCCTGCCGACAGATATATGCTGGTACTCTGGGATCATGGCGGCGGCTTTGCAAGCGGTTACGGTCACGATGATCTTAACAGACGTACTGATGGCCAGTCAGTGCTGACGGCATCAGAGATTATAAACGCAATAAAAGATGCCGACATGAAATTCGATCTGATAGGATTTGATGCATGCCTGATGCAGAACGTCGAGTACGCGAACGCGCTTGAGCCTTATGCTGATTATTATCTTGCTTCGGAGGAGACTGAACCGGGAACAGGCTGGTTCTATACCGCAGGATTCGGCAAGCTGGCAGAAGACCCTACCCTCAGTACCGAAGAATTCGGAAAAGCCATGGTCAGTTCATATGACCAGGTTCAGCGTAAGCTGCATGATGGGGAGCCTGATCATTCCTGCACATTATCCCTTGTGGATTTGACACTTGTGAAACCGGTATATAAACAGCTTACCGGTCTCTATGAAAAGGCATCAGCAGATATTGCAGATAAACCTTCCGTATACGCTAATATGTCGGCAGCACGTTCAGGCTCCTATCAGTTCCTGGACGAGGAGCAGGTCGATATGGTCAGCTACCTCACAAATCTGAAAAAAGCAGATTATAAGCAGCAGGTGACGACTGATGAGGAGCTCGATAAGATTACGGAGACAGCCAAAGCGTGTGTTGTATACCGCAACAGTGACTCCGCTGAAGGTATCAACGGCATTGCAATAGACTTCCCTTACAAGGATCTCTTAATGTACAGCGATGAGTATAAGCAGCTGAAGGCGGTCAAATACAAGAAAGAGCAGAAATTCTTCGACAGGTTCTGCAGTATCATGGCTGCACAGCGCATGAGTACAGAAACCGATGATGACAGCTTCTTCGGTATGCTTCTGAAAGAGGATTACAGTGAGGAAGAATGGTACATCAAGGGTTTCGAGGATTATGATACGACAGATCTGTTCGTCGACATCCCGGTCACAGAGACTGAGAATGGGTACCTTCCTGAACTTCCGGAAAAGACATGGGATACGATACTCGACTGCAAGGTAGCCGCGTATCTCGTGACTGATGAAGGCCTTATGTATATCGGCAGGGAACACTTCCTTGATGATGACGGGGAGAACCATCCACTTGTCAGCATGGACGGCGTATGGGCCCACATCAACGGGCAGGTTGTATGCTATGAAGCTGAAGATACTTTAGTAACCGAGGAAGGTTCGATTTATCGTGGAACTGTCAGGGCTAAACTCAACGGAACGGAGGATATTACTCTTCATATAGAGTGGGACCCGGTTACTGAGAATTCGGAAAACGAGGTTACAGGCCGTGTGACAGGATACAGCAGAGACGATGAAAATACTCTGTTCTTCATGAAGAAGGGTCTTGAGCAGTTCGCGACAGGTGATACAATCGAATTTGTCTTTGACTTCTATGATGAAGAGGGAAACCTGATCAAAACGGGGACATATGGAGATAAGCTGTATGTCATAACCGATGAGCAGCTGACAGTTAAGGATGAGCTGCTTGAATCGGGTACCATTGTTTCGTACTTCGGTGTGCTCACGGATGTATATCAGAGAGATCTTATGACTGAAGAAATAAGAGAGCAGGTGCAGTAAAGGTTCAGTAAATAAATCAATGAACAATTGAAAAAGAGCTCCGGATTTTTGCTCTGGAGCTCTTTTGTTGTATCGGGATCTATTCGGCGAAAAGATCGACGAACTGGAATGTTCTGCAGTCAACCAGTCCGCGGTTGGTGAGTCTGAGCTCAGGCAGGCATGCAAGTGGGATCAGTGCCATGGTCATGTATGGCGAGTTGATCACGCATCCCATCTCCTTCCACGCAGCATCCAGCTTGCTGATGAGGCCGGCTACTTCCTCTACAGGCTGATCGTTTATAAGGCCTGCGATCGGGAGAGGAACAAGTGCCAGCACCTTTCCGTCGGCAACAGCGCACATTCCGCCTCCGCACTCCACAAGAGTGTTAGCGGCGAGAGCCATGTCTTCATCGTTTGTACCTGCGACAAGAAGGTTGTGTGCATCGTGCGAAACAGTCTGAGCCATAGCGCCCTTCTTAAATCCGAATCCCTTCAGGAAGCCGACGCCCTTTGTGCCTGTCTCGTGATGGCGTTCAAACACTGCCATTTTCATGATGTCATTGTCTGCATCGGCTTCGACGAATCCATCCTTTACCTTAAGATCCATAATCTTCTCGTAGTTTCCGACTCTGTTAGGGATTATCTCTATAACGCGGGTCTTAACACTGTCTCCGGCACCGTCCGGAGCTGCAATCTTAAAGCTGTCAGCTGTGATATCGTATCCTACATGCATGGTGTTGTAGGTTGATGCAGGGAAGTTCGATTTGCCGATATCCACTGTCATTTCGCCGTTCTCTGCAACGACGTCGCCGTCGATTATGGTGCGTGTTATCTGAATGTCGTTCAGATCATCGAAAAATACGATGTCAGCGCACTTGCCCGGGGTGATGCTTCCCATCTCGTGGTCCATGCGGAAGCAGGTAGCCGGGTTGATAGTTACATACTGTATGGCTTTTATAGGATCAAGGCCTTCCTTAACTGCGCATCGTACGATGTAATCGAGGTGACCGTCGCTGATGAGTGTATCCGGATGCGTATCATCAGAGATAAGACATGCGAATCTGTCTTCTACGTTGTTGTCGAGTATCGCGCGTATTATTACCGGCATGTCGTGCCATGCGCTGCCGTAGCGCATCAGGGCATACATTCCATGGCGCATCTTCTCGAGCACGTCCTCGGCACGTGTAGACTCGTGGCAGCATCTCACACCCGAAGCGATAAAAGCGTTGAGTCCCGGACCGGTCTCAGGCACTGAGTAATGGCCGGTTATTACCTGGTCAGCCTTGAGCGTCTCGGCAAGCTCGCCGTGGACGTTAGGATCACCGTAGATAACACCCGGGAAGTTCATCATCTCTCCAAGGCCCATGATGCCGTCCCATGTCATCATCTCGCGGACCTCTTCAGGACCGATGTGCGATCCCGTATCCTCGAATCCCGCAACAGCCGGTACGCATGAAGGAACATTTGCCATCGCTTTAAGAGGGACTGCCATTCCGTCATCTATCATGGCCTTCACACCTTCAGGTCCGCAGACATTGCAGATCTCATGAGGATCCATGAAGATGCCGGTCGTTCCGTGTGGAACTACAGCGCGGGCATATTCTCTGACGGTGATCATGGCGGACTCCACGTGTATGTGGGCGTCCATGAATCCCGGAGCGATATACTGGCCTGTTGCATCTATTACCTTTGTGTTTTCACCTATGCAGTGTGATGCGTCGCCTACGAGTGCGATGCGGCCTTCCGCGATCGCTACATCGATCCCTTCCTGGATCTCGGCGGTGCATACATTTACCAGTTTGGCGTTTTTGATGACCATGTCCGCCTTCTCGGCGCCCATCGCCACGTTAGCCATGGTTCTTGTTATCTCATATAGGGGCTTCTTGCAAAACTTGTTGAGCATAATTTTTCACCTCCTGTGAGTCGTAGTATAGCATATATCCGCAGGCTCACAGTGTGGTAAAATACATATGAAAAAGTTGTTTTACGGAACAAACGGGGTTGATGAAATGATCGGCAAAAAAGAAGCGCTTAAAAGTGCCATGATAGAGAAAATAAGAGGCGAAGGCGCCTGGTTCACCACCAGAAAAGACAAGTATGTGAAGATAGGTTTTAGCGGAACAGATAACTGCTACTTCGCCAGAGAATGCTTTTTTAAGGACGGCGCACTTGATGGCGGCGCTTATTCCTTTGGCACGGACTGGTTCGACATAAGCTTTCACGGCAAGTATATAGAAATCTTTGCGGATCCGGATACTTTTAAAAGCTGGCCTGTCAGCTGGACTGCGGAAAATGGCACGCGCTATAAAGACGGAGCAGAGTGCGCGGGCCAGGCTGAGCGGATATTGAAGTTCTGCAAGCGGGCGGACTTGGAAGCGCTGCATGGGATCCCGGATGCATATAAAATAGACGGCACCAATTTTGATCATATAATAAGTGTTGTAGGCGATGTTTCAGCTGAATCCTGAGAGAACATGACTGAGAAAGAACTGAAAGCATATCTGGATACAAGGCGCGCAGGCTGGCCGTATGGCGACAGCTACTGTGTGGAGCATATGACGGATCACCGCTACGTTGCAAAGGCCGATGGTGAGCTTGCGGGTTTGTCGTATGCCGAAATAAGCGGCGACGGTCTTACAGCGCGCATGAAAATGAACCTGAAAGCGAAATACGCTGAGTTCGGCATCGGCACGGAACTTCTCTTCCTCCTTATGGAAGATCTCAAAAGCGCAGGCTTTGAGATCATCAGATATGAGATAAGCCCGGAACGCTACGCGTTTCAAATATATAAAAACCTTGGTTTTTCCGTGGAGAGCCAGGATGAAGAGGCCGTCAGATTCATCTGGAAACGGACTCAATGAGCAGCTGTAAAGATTATTGGAAAGAAATAGACTGATTACAAAGAGAATGATAAAGATATTGTTTGTATGTCATGGAAATATCTGCCGCAGTCCTATGGCTGAATACGTGCTTAAGGATATGGTTAAGGGGAGAGGGCTCTCTGACAGGTTTGTCATAGATTCGGCTGCGACCAGCCGGGAGGAGATCGGTAATCCTGTTTATCCTCCTGCGAGACGTAAGCTTGCGGAAAAAGGCGTTCCGCTTGGGAACCACAGGGCGTGGCAGATGACAAGGAGCGACTACGACCGCTTCGACATGATTATCTGCATGGATCACAATAACATACGGAACATAAAAAGGATCACGGGCGGCGATCCTGAAGGCAAGATAAGCCTCCTGCTCGACTACACTGACAGGGCGGGTGCTGAGGTCGCCGATCCGTGGTACAAGGGCAACTTCGACGCCACCTGGCGCGATGTGACAGAAGGATGTGAGGGATTGCTGGAACATATTTTGAAAGGAGAATGAAATGGCAACTGTAGAAGAACTCATTAAGCAGTACGAGACTGATCCTGAACTCCGGAAGGAAATAGAGGAGATACTGGCGGATCAGAAGATCACAATGGGAGAATTCCTGAGCTTCGCGAAGAAACATGATGTCCAGGTGTCACTTGCGGACTTCCCGAAGATCATTAAAGAAGCAAAAGAAGCAGGCCTGATCAAATAACGGAGCGTATATATGGCAGAGCGCAAGGGCGAAAACCAGAAACTGAAGATGCTGTATCTTGTACAGCTTTTTTCGCGTGAGACCGATGATACGCATAAACTCACCATGCCTGAGATCATCTCGAAGCTGGCGGCTGACGGAGTCAATGCTGACCGCAAGACGCTGTATCAGGATTTTGATGAGCTTCGCAGGTTCGGTTTTGACATAATTTCTGAAAAAGAAGGGCGGAATTACTATTATTATCTCGGCAGCAGGGATTTTGAGCTGCCGGAACTCAAACTTCTCGTAGATTCTGTTCAGTCCTCAAAATTTATCACCGATAAGAAGTCCGGCCAGCTCATAAAAAAACTGGAGTCACTGGTCAGCAAGTATGAGGGTTCCCAGCTCCACAGGCAGGTTATAATCGCCGGCCGTGTGAAGACCATGAACGAGAGCATTTACTATAACGTAGACAAGATACATGCGGCCATAGGGGCTGACCGCCAGATACGCTTCAAATATTTTGACTGGAATCTCAAAAAGGAGATGGAGCCTCGTTACGGCGGCAGATGGTATCAGCTGAGTCCGTGGGCGCTCATGTGGGATGACGAAAAGTATTATCTGGTAGCATTCGATTCAAAGCATGAGACGATCATACATTATCGAGTCGACAAGATGACACAAATCGGTATTCTCGATGAGAAGCGTGAAGGGCATGAAGCGTTCAGGCAGTTTAACATAGCGCACTACACCAACACGCTGTTCGGAATGTATGCCGGCGACGAGACGAAGGTCACTATCGAGGCGGAGAACCGTCTGGTAAGCGTGTTTATCGACCGCTTCGGCAAGGACATCATCATCGCACCTATTGATGACAATCATTTCCGTACGACTGTAACGGTAGCTGTCAGCAAGCAGTTCTTCGGATGGATCATGGCCATCGACGGAGATGTAAAGGTGGTTGCGCCTGACAGCGTTGTCAGGCAGATAAAAGAAGAGGTAGAGCGCCTGGCGGAGAAATACAGATGATCAAAGGTGCAACAAGAAAGAGGACATATAAGGCGATTTACCGGCTGCTCGACAGAGTTTCGCCGGTCCCTTTCGATTGCGGCACTATATGCGGCGCAGCATGCTGCAACGCTGCATATACGGATGAGGATATGGGGATAATGCTGCTGCCGGGTGAGGAGAAGATACACGACAAGCACGCAGACTGGCTCACCTGGGAATCACTCAGTACCGATGAGTATGAGCTGCCGGGATCATGGAGCGGCAAGATATTTTTTGTGAGATGCAAGACTCCTCCTCACTGTCCGAGGCATATGAGGCCGATACAGTGCAGGAGCTTTCCTCTGCTTCCACATCTGGACGAGGATGGCACGCTGCAGCTGGTATTCAATGACTATGAGCTTCCTTATGTCTGCCCGATGATAGAGGAAGAGACAGAACTGGATGAGCGCTTTGTGCAGGCAACACACACTGCCTGGAAGCACCTGATACGCGATCCGCTTATATATGATCTGGTGTGGGGCGAATCCCGCGCCAGGGATATGGACAGCAATGAGTAAAAAAATCGCTGAACGTATAGCAGAATATGTGCGTGAAGCCGGCGGAAGGACATTCTATGTCGGCGGCTTTGTGCGCGACAGGCTGCTGGGCATAGAAAACAAAGACGTGGATATAGAGGTACACGGAATAAAGCCCGATGCACTGCTTGAAATCCTTAAAAGGATTGGAGAACCGCTGACTTTCGGAAAGAGTTTTGGGGTCTTCGCACTTAAGGGCGAAGACGTCGACATAGCAATGCCGAGACGCGAGCGCGCGATAGGAACCGGACACCGGGACTTTGATGTGGATGTGGATCCTTTCATAGGGACGCGCGAAGCAGCGAGACGCCGTGATTTCACGGTTAATTCGATGATGGAAGATGTGCTGACCGGTGAGATAGTCGATCATTTCGGCGGGCGCCGCGACCTCGATGAAGGAGTCATCAGGCACATCGATCCGGAGACCTTCATCGAGGACCCTCTGAGAGTACTGCGCGGGGCGCAGTTCGCGGCTAGATTCAGCTTTACTATTGCTCCCGATACCGTTGAGCTGTGCCGTGGAATTGACCTTTCGACACTTTCCGGAGAGCGTGTTGAGGAAGAACTGAAGAAGGCGCTCCTTAAGGCAGAAAGACCTTCCATATTCTTTGAATCACTGCGCTCTATGGACCAGCTCGATGTCTGGTTCCCTGAGCTGAAGCAGACGATAGGCCTTGAGCAGGATCCAGTCTTCCATCCGGAAGGTGATGTCTGGACTCACACAATGGAAGTCATAGACAGGGCTGCTGCGTTCAGAGACCGCGTATCTGAACCGTACCGGTTCATGCTTCTGGCTTTGACTCATGATCTCGGAAAGATAGTTACGACTGAAGAAAAGAACGGGCGCATTCACGCCTACGAACATGAGGTGAAAGGCATGCCTCTCGTGGAGGCGTTCACCGGGCGCCTCACCAATGAGAAAGAGATAAAGGACTACGTCTTCAACATGGTGCCTCTGCATATGAGACCTAATGTACTGGCGTACTCCAAGCCTGTGATAAAATCCACCAACAGGTTGTTCGACGCAGCTGCTGCTCCGGAGGACCTTATCTGGTTTGCAGAGGCGGATAAACCTGTTTTTTCCGGAACGGATGCCTTTTCGGGAGACAGGGAATTCCTGCAGGAAAGGCTCAGAGTGTACGAGGAGACGATGGCTAAGCCATACGTGATGGGCCGCGATCTCATAGAAGCAGGGCTTGAGCCGGGCGAGGATTTCAGTGAGATACTAGCCTATGCGCATAAGCTGAGACTTGCAGGCATCGAAAAGGAATCTGCCCTAAAGCAGGCACTTACATATGCGCGAAAAATGCGCAAAAGCAACAGCAAAAAAGGTTTATAATACAAGCATAAGTGTAACGGCATACTTAAGCCCAGGACAGGAGGATAAGCTATGGGATTTTTCAGCAAAAAGAAAATTGAATATCCGAAAATGCCGCAGGGCGACTATGTTCCGGTGCTAAGGTGCAGCATTTGCACCGGTGAGCAGGTGCTTTGCGCAAAAGAACGCAGCACAGGCCGGCTGCTGGAGCTGATGCTGATAAAATCTCCGGTGCAGCTTGAGGGCTTCTGCTCTGCGAACGGCATTTCACAGGAAGATATAGAAAGAGTATATTAGTGTATATATACGGAAACTAAATCAGCTTTTTTAGTCTCGGATAGTGCAAATTATCCGAGTCTTTTTTTATTGTATGTGATACAATTTTACCAGGTATGCACGCGATGCGTGGACGCATGAATGTGCATGATAAACAGCATATTGTTGAGAGGGAGAGAATAATGGAAACCAGAAAAGACAAGCTTATTAGGCTTGCGACCGAGATGGCGAACAAGGGCGAGCTGAAGATCACTCCGGAATGCGCAGAGTATCAGCTGCTCGATTACCTGCTGACCGATGACGAGCTTGCGGTCATGAGCGAGATGAAACTCGTCATGCCTTCTACCGCAAAGGGTCTGGCAAAGAAGACCGGCATGCCTGTTGATAAGGTCAAACATATCCTTGAAGGCTGCGCAGATAAGGCTTATTTCATGGACGTGAAGCTCGGAAAGGGCGGAGCCAAGATATATCTTCTGGTGCCGTTTGCGCCTGGAATCTTCGAGTTCCAGCTGGCCAGAAGCAAAGAATATAATGAGGCGCATCCTGAGATCTCATACTTATTCCAGAGACATGCTTTTGAGTCCTATGGCCAGGTCGCTGCGTCAATGCCAATGGGCGTCGGCATCATGAGAGTTGTTCCTGTTGAAAGCGCACTTCCTGCGGATACAAAGATCATGACAATGGACAGGCTCAGCACACTGATCGAGACAACGCTCGGAGGAGCTTTCTGCAGAGTACCGTGCCAGTGCCGCAGGGTCCGCCGCATCATGGGCGAGGGAACCGGAGATCTAGAAGACGGAATGTGCATCTACATGGGTCTGCTCGCAGAGACCATGATCAGACACGGCCGCGGAGAGAAGCTTACGAAGGAGCAGGTTTATGAGCATCTCGAGAGAACCGAGGCGCTTGGCTGCATCCATCAGATAACAACGCTCGAGAGCGGCATCTCATTCGCTATCTGCAACTGCCAGCCGCAGAGCTGCATGGCTATCGGAAGCGCCACATACTATGGAGCGCCTAACATGGTACGCAGCAACTACGTTGCGGAGATTGATGAATCAAAGTGCGTGGCATGCGGACAGTGCGTAGAAACATGTGCAAACAACGCACTCAAACTCGGACAGAAGATCTGCTCAAAGACACCTATTGTTCAGATCCCTACAGAACTCCCTGATGAGCAGGAATGGGGTCCGGAAAGATACGATGCCGATTACAGAGACCACAGAAAGAACGTGGTCGAGACCGGTACATCGCCATGCAAGACCACATGCCCTGCGCACATCGCTATTCAGGGATATATAAGACTGGCCGCTCAGGGTAAGTACATGGAAGCCCTCGAGCTCATAAAGAAAGAGAACCCTCTGCCTGCAGTCTGCGGACGCATCTGCCCGCATAACTGTGAGAATGAGTGCACAAGAGGCGAGATCGATCAGGCTGTAGCCATCGATGAGGTCAAGCGGTTCATTGCTGACAGAGAAATCGAAGCTTCAAAGAGATTCATTCCAAGAAAACTCTGGGAGCATGACAAGAAGATCGCTGTCATAGGATCAGGTCCGGCAGGAATCTCATGCGCTTACTACCTGGCAGCAGGCGGATATAAAGTAACTGTATTTGAAAAGGAAAAGAGGCCGGGCGGCATGCTCGTAAACGGCATTCCTGCGTTCAGACTCGAGAAGGACGTAGTCGAGGCCGAAATCGATGTTCTGAGAGCGCTCGGCGTAGAATTCAAGTGCGGAGTGGAGGTCGGTACAGATGTAACGATTCCTGAACTCCGTGAGCAGGGATTCGAGGCGTTCTACCTCGGAATCGGACTTCAGAACTGCGGCAGGCTCGGTATTCCGGGCGACGACGCCAAGGGTGTTGTTGCAGGCGTTGAGTTCCTTAAGGATATCAACCGCGGAAATGACGTTGAACTCAGCGGAAATGTAGTAGTTATCGGCGGCGGAAGCATCGGAGCTGACGTAGCACGCACCGCAAAGAGATACGGCGCAAAGAAGGTCGACCTCTACTGCCTCGAGTCATATGATGAGATGCCAATGGGTGAAGAAGACCAGGCATACTGCAAGGAAGACGGCATCAGGATCCACGACGGATGGGGACAGACTGAGATCGCCACAACAAAGGACGGCAGAGTCAAGGGCATCAAATTCCGTAAGTGCATCAGCGTCAAGAACGAGGAAGGCAGATTCGATCCTAAGTTTGATGACAGCGTTACAGAAGAGGCAAGGTGCCAGATGGTGCTGTACTGCATCGGTCAGAGACCTGACTGGGGCAAACTGCTCACAGGCGTCAATGTTGAGACAGACAGGAGGGGACTGGTTATCGCGGATCCTCTGACATACCAGACAAGCGAGCCTGATATCTTTGCAGGCGGAGACATCTACACAGGACAGAAGTTCTGCATCGATGCCATCGCAGCAGGCAAGGAGGCTTCCATCTCGATCAACCGCTTCGTATGGCCTGGCCACAGCCTGACTCTCGCAAGAGACAAGAGAGAGTATACGGCGCTCGACAAGTCCGATCTCGACTTCAATCACATCAGCTGGGACAATATAAAGCGCCAGATACCTAAGGTAGATGCATCCAAGGTGGGTACAAAGCGCAATGAGAGCCTCACTTTTACAGAGGAGCAGCTCAAGGCTGAGACAGCCCGCTGCCTCGGATGCGGAGCTACAAAGGTTGACCAGAACAGATGTATCGGATGCGGCGTCTGCACAACGAGATGTAAATTCGACGCTATCCATCTCATCAAGAAGTTCAATGAGCCGATACACTCGATCCGCTTCCGTAAGAAATACGTTGAGGATTACCGCAAGAACCGCGAGATGAAGATCGCTGTAAAGAAATTCATCAAGGAAGATAACAATAGAGGCGACGCAGGCAAGCGTTAAAGGAGCTCAGACAGATGCATGAACTAACGCTTCTTTACGGTGTCGTAGATAAAGTCGGAAAGGTAGTTGAAGAGAACGGCCTCGATCATGTCGATGCAATTGTGATCGAAGTGGGTGAGGCTACATCAGTTATCCCCGAGTTTCTTCAGGACGGATATGAAGTCATCTCTGATGATTATGATTTCCTCAGAGGCTCGGAACTCATCATCGAAAGGATCACCGCCATAGGGCGCTGCCTGAATTGCGGTACGGAGTTCCCTATAGTAATAAACAAGGGACTGTGCCCTGAGTGCGGCAGCTTCGATAAAGATGTTATTGAGGGTACGGACTTCTTTATTAAAGAAGTCCGCATCCTCGAGCAATGAAAAAGGACAGGGATATAACTAAGGAATGGTTGCAGTAGTTTTTGGAATGATCGGAAAGATGTCATTGATCACACTTGCTTATGTGGCAGTGACTTTTTTACTGTGGAAATCTGTAAAGGACAGGGAGCTCAGTATAGGCGACAAGATAGGCCTTGGCGTTCTTTATGGAATACTTTCAATCTTTTCTACGCACTTTGGAATCGACTACGGGGACATGGTGCTCAATGTGCGCGACCTCGGACCGATGGCTGCGGGACTGTTCTTCCATCCTTTGTCAGGTATCATTGCGGGTCTTATTGGCGGGATAGAGCGCTATATAGTAGGCACTTATTTTGATATCGGAGCCTACACGACTGTCGCTTGCAGTATTTCTACATGTCTGGCAGGGTTCTTCGCTGCCTTCTTAAAAAAATTCATTTTCAAAGGGAGCAAGCCTTCGGTCGCCTATGCATTCTTTATGGGCTCTGTGATCGAGGTGTTCCATATGTATGTAGTATTCCTGACACACAGGGATGACATGAGGATGGCTTTCATGGTTGTCAGAATCTGTTCTGTACCGATGATACTCTTCAGCGGCCTCGGGCTGATGTTTTGTTCGGTCGCAATAAAAAAGAGTCTTGGAGAGCTCCACGACCCATGGGTTTCAATACCGCCAAGAGAGGTGCCGGTATCAAATAAATTTCAGACCTGGATGTTTGGCGTTACGGTCTTTGTGCTGCTTACAAGTTTCGGTTTCAATTATTCCATGCAGTCTGCAGCCGCACTTCAGGATGCGAGATTTGATCTTTCATCTGCATCGCGTGACATAGGAAACTCAGTCGCATGGATACGCCAGAGGGGTGGGCACACTAATTATTATTCGCATTTTGTAGGAATCAGCGGGACTTTCCTTGTGCTCGATGAAACTGGAGAACTGATAGCAGGCACCGAGTTCGACAAGTATTACAATGATGATATCAAAGCAATAATTGAAGATCATAAACAGGGGGGATTCTTTAAGGCCAGAATCTTTGGGGATGAATCCTATTGCCTGACCAAGACCACAGATGAAGGCTATATAGTATTTGCTCAGATACCTATGGACGAGGTTTATGACACCCGGAATATACAGGCATACGAGACAATGCTGGCAGACATATTGTTCTTTACTGTTATATATGTACTGATTGCGCTGCTGGTACAAAGTATGGTCGTAGATAATCTGCTCAGTGTAAACAGGTCGCTGAACAGGATCACTGATGGTGACCTGAACGAAAGGGTAGATGTTTACAGCTCTCTGGAATTCGCCTCTCTGTCAGACGATATCAACCAAACGGTAGACGCTCTGAAGGGATATGCAGATGCGGCAAAAAAGAGAATGGAGCAGGAGCTCCTGCTGGCACATAACATACAGGATGCTGCTCTTCCGAAGAACTTTACATTCGCTCATGAGGGATTCGAGCTTTTCGCCACCATGAATCCGGCAAGAGAGGTCGGTGGAGATTTTTATGATTTCTTCTTTGTGGGTGCAAACAGGATCGCGCTGGTGATTGCCGATGTATCGGACAAGGGTGTGCCGGCTGCACTGTTTATGATGCGCAGCAAGACAGCGATAAGAGGCCTTGCCGAATCCGGATATGAACCGGAAGAGATATTCTACAGGGTCAATAATGAACTTTGTGAAGGAAACGAGCTGAATATGTTCGTGACAGTCTGGATAGGCATAATAGATCTGAATTCCGGCGATATGAAATGCCTGAATGCGGGTCATGAATATCCGGCGGTTATGAGAAAAGACGGAGATTATGAGATTTTCAGGGATAAGCATCGTATGCCTCTCGGAGCGATGAAAGACATGACGTATGAAAGTTATGAGATGCATCTGGATCCGGGAGACTGCCTGTATGTTTATACGGACGGAATTCCTGATGCGATCAATATTGATGAGGAGCAATACGGCATTGAACGCATGCTGAACGCCCTGAACAACTACAAGGATGCTTCCATGGAAGGACTGCTTCAGGCTGTAAAGGCAGATCAGGACGACTTTGTAGGAGCAGCCGATCAGTTTGATGACATAACAATGATCGGTTTCAGATACAACGGTACTCAGGATGCGGAACAGAGCAATTAGGGATTGGAGGCAGG
>JBGUVT010000219.1:0-12596 GCA_045220485.1 Anaerovoracaceae bacterium
ATTATGTCTGCCGCCTGATCCAGCTGTGCCTGCAGTACGTTTTCGTCCACACTTTCCATTGCACCAAAATCTATGTAATTGCCGGCCATTGCGTATTGCACAGCCATGGCAAGCGGGTCCTCTGAAACCTGAACATGCTGTTCCATGTACGGGAGCATTGAGAGCATAAGGCTGTTGAAATGGCTTTTGATCTCTGAATAATCCTTGTCTGACCCAAAGAGCTCCCGCCTGAGGTCATACATTTTTTCTGCGACCTGCGGAGTGCTGAGTCCATAGCATTTGTCAAGAATGTCCCTTACTCTTGCCTGATAAATCTCTATCTTTTCTGAAGAAGCCCAGTCAGGATATGCGTTTATATTCTTTTTAATCTGGCAGTCCTTGCACGTTTCATTTATCAGCATTTGATTCTTCCGCCTTTATTGTAATATCACTGCTCTCTTCAATGTTCTCATCTTTTCGGATTGCGCTGCGCGCAAAACTCCATATTAATATCACGGATCTCCTTCCTGCCGTCGATGTAATCCTGATACATCTCTGCAAGCCCGGCAGCACACCCATCGCAGGAACCATTTATATTCCCGATAGATTCGGCAACGATCCGTTCGCGTTCTTCTTTGGTCGTATCTTTAATCAGAATTGAGTTCATATCAGCATTCACTAAGAACTTTGTTTTTCAAACAGGAAGCCCTATAGCCACTTTTTCTTTTTGAAAAACAGCAGGCATGAGACTGCGATTACAATACTTACCACAATCACAACAGGGTATCCGAAGCGCCACTCCAGTTCAGGCATGTACCGGAAGTTCATCCCATACCAGCCAACCAGAAGGGTCAGCGGCATAAATATCGTGGTGACAACTGTGAGAAGTGTCATTATCCTGTTTTGCCGAACTTCAAGCTGCGCATGATAAAGATCACGCACCTGCATTGTATAATCGCGAAGCGAGGCAGCAGAATCGTGTCTGCGTACCAGTAGATTCATGAACAGATGGATATAGCGCAGATTCTCCTCACTGAAGAATCCATTCTCATTCTCCTCAAGTTCCTGTGTCATATCAATGATCTGCTCATAGTGTATCAGCAGCTTGCGGATATCGTTGTGGATCTCATTGACCCGTCCGAGGTTTTCAGGTTCCAGACTGCCCAGTATTGCATCTTCTATACGGTTCAGCTCCGCTTCATAACGCTCCAGAACTGACAGATCATTTTCCACTATCTGTTCAAGGAAATCATACAGGAAGCGCTCTAAACTCGGCTTACGCCAGCGTTTTGTACGCCTGATAGCTTTGATCATCTGCTCCACCTTGCCGCTGTCATCAATAAATACGATGCCCTTTTCGTCCAGCGCAAATGCGAAGCGGTAGTCCTTTGATCCGATATTTTCACGGTCAGGTATCCGGAAAGTTCCGGTCAGCGAGTCATAGTTGACCTCTGCTTTTGTGTTGTGAATGTCCCCGGGATCCAGATCAAGCTCGATGCCCATGTCAAAGCGGTCCCGGTCCTTTGCCCATTCCTTCGTTGTCAGAACGGCTACATATTTGTTGTCCTTTTGGGCAAGCAGTTCTTTCTCTGTGCAAGTCATTATGGTGTCAGCCAGAAGATAATAACTCATAAAGTCACCCCTTTTCTATTTCCAGGAATAAGCATTGTAGTCAGTAATTCCCTCGCCTGTGTTCGGGACAGCACTTATGCAAAGAAAAAATTAGTAATTGTTTTTCATTAAAACCTTGTCAATTGCAATCCGATATGTTAAATGTTAACAACATTATATAAAACATGCGTTAACAATCTGCATAGCAGTATTTATAGTAATATCGGAGAACCTCATGGATATTTTTGCCAAGTGTTATGACACATCAATATTAGATGAAGTACGTGCCAAGGGGATATACCCATATTTCCATGCGTTGGAGTCACGACAGGCCACCGAGGTCATAATGGAGAACAAACGCCGCATCATGCTCGGTTCCAATAACTATCTCGGACTGACATCACATCCCGAAGTAATAGAAGCCGGAGTCCGGGCTTATGAGGAATACGGTTCCGGATGCTCCGGTTCGCGTTTTCTGAACGGTACGTTAAAGCTTCATCTGCAGCTTGAAGAAGAACTGGCCGAATTCCTACGAAAAGAGTCTGTAATGACCTTTTCTACAGGTTTCCAGTCTAATCTCGGAATCATAAGCGCAATAGCCGGCCGTAATGATTACATCATCATGGACAGGGAAAATCATGCCAGTCTGTACGACGCATGCCGCCTCTCATTAGGGAAGATGCTTCGCTTCAGGCACAATGACATGGCGGATCTGGAGCGTAAGCTCAACAGAGTTCCGGAAAATGCGGGATGCCTGATAGTTACCGATGGTGTCTTTTCCATGGGCGGCGATATTGCGAATCTGCCTGAGATCTGCAGGCTGGCAAAGCAGCACAATGCGCGTGTGATGGTCGATGATGCCCACGGTCTCGGTGTGATTGGCGAAGGAGGACGCGGAACAGCCAGTTATTATGGTCTTGAAGATGATGTGGATATCTATATGGGAACCTTTTCTAAATCCCTGGCTTCACTGGGAGGATATATGGCTGCATCCAGCCGGGTCATCGACTATGTGAAGCATTCCTCAAGGCCTTTTATCTTTTCCGCCTCTATCACTCCGGCCAACTGCGCTTCGGCTCTGACCGCATTAAGGATTCTGAAGGAACACCCTGAGCTCCCGGAAACCCTGCAAAACAGGGCTTTGTTCATGCGCAGAAAACTCCATGAGTCCGGTATCAGGACAAAGAAAACTAACGGAGACAGGATCCCTATCATTCCAATCTATACTTATAAACCGTTTACTACACTGGCTATCGCCAAAGAATTGTATGACCGTGGTGTCTACGTAAATCCGTCATTGCCGCCTGCTACGGCGCCGGATGAATGTCTTCTGCGAACAAGCCTGATGGTAACACATACAGAGGAGCAGATAGAAAAAGCTGTCTCCATTATCGCCGAAGTTCTTCACAGACATAACATCGGGTCCCTGTGATTCATTTCAGTTTAGTGAGCATCCTGTTGACCATTGACTTCCCGGTATCCGGATCCTCGTGAGTTCCGAGTATTTCGGTAAGTATATGTCTGACATCCGGTACACCATCCCGTTTTAACTTTCCTGCACAGGAGGCGCAGTACACATAGACCGGACCTTTGTCCTTAAGGCCGGAAACCATGTTTTGGGCAAGCTCGCTTTCAAGCACTCCGGCGTTGCCTCCGAGGCCGCAGCACTGGACGCCTTCAATGCGTTCATATTTGTTATCCGCAAAATTATACTCTATCTTGGCCAGCAGTTCTCCGCTGTCTCTGTCAGGACATGGCATAAAGACAAATGATCCCCCGGATATTCTGTCTCCAAGCCCCAGCTCAGTCAACTTTTCATATATGCTTACCACCCTGACTTCCAGCCTGTCTTTAAGGAAACTGTAGCAGTTAGGGCAGACCATTATTACCTCTTCTATGCCTGCATCCTTCAGCCTTTTGTTTATACCTGCAATAATTGATTGCTCGTCGTTTACAAGGCCTAATTCGGCAATAGGTTTTCCGCAGCAGTCATATGCAACACCTATACCTGCCTTTTCACTCAGCATTTTGACCAGCACCGCAGTGGTCTGCGGATACAATGAAGGGAAATTGCATCCCGGGAACAGTACCGACTTTGTGTGTGCCCTCCGGTAGTTTCTGAACTTGTAATTCTTCTTTTCCCAGAGGAGCATTCTGTACTTCTCAGGATCAAAACCCGAGCCGGATGATTCAGCCATCTCCCTTCTGAAGCCAAGCACCGCCCCGCGTCCATCTATGCCTACAGGGCATACACGCGAACAGGTTCCGCACAGAAAGCACCGGAACGCCAGATTCCTCAGTTCTTCCGTATCTCCTATATCAATATTGTATTTTTGAAGAAAAGCGCAATTGTCACGGCATTTGTGGCAGTGAACGCATTTCGTAGTATCCATAGTCATATTAAATATCTTCCTCCTGTGATTCGGTGTCAGAAGGCTCTTCCGTTATATATCTTTTGCGCAGCCATGCCGCCATTCCGAAAACGATCACTGCCAGCAGAACAGCGATACTTATGTAAAGCACTCTGTTTTCACTGTCTGCAAGCCCTGCAAAGCCTATCGTATACATGGCAGTTCCCGGGATCATGAAAATGAACGATCCTATTGAGTAAGCCGCAAAAGAAATATCGGTCACACCGTATGCAAAATTCTGCAGATTGTACGGGAATATAGGTACGAGTCTGGTTATCATCAGTATGAACATCTCGTTCCTGCCTGTCTCATCAAACAGCCACTTCTTCAGAAGCGCGTTCTTTTCAACAGCCGGTTTTATGCTGTCCTTCAGGAAGAACCTCCCCGCTATAAAGGCAGCCATTGCGCCAAGTGTTGCTGCCAGAACACAGCAGAATGTTCCAAGCAGCGGGCCGAATACCAGCCCTGCAATTATGGCAAATGTGACGCCCGGCACGGCAAGCACAACTGACCCTATTACTGTTACTGCAAGGTAAATCAGGACAGCCTCCAGCAGATGATCATTCACCATATCCGAAAGAAAAGCCAGATTGTCCGTATTACGCAGCCATTCCGACCATCCGAAAATATGGTTCAGAACCAGGACCACCACAATTATTCCAATAAATATCCAGAGCTTTATGTTTTTCATTATCCTATAACTTTTTTCTGATTGTTTTCAGATAAGATACCCCCATGCGCGCCCATTCATCTTCAATTCTCAGAGTTTCTTCCAAAGTCTCGCCTGGTTCAATCCATGATTCAAGGATAATAAGGAGGCCTACCGAACTTTGACTGTGATCGTTACGGTTTGTGTCCGCGTGTTATAGTTATTGTTTCCGGCGTCTTTTACTTTGACTTTGAGTTTGTATGTGCCTTTTTTTATACCTTTTTTCAGAGTGATCCTGCCGGTTTTCGCGTTGATCCTGAACTTCCCGGCAGTTTTCTTGCCTGCTTTGACAGCTTTCTTCCCTGACCTGGTCTTCCTGACCTTGCTGACACTTACCTTCTTATATGTAACCTTGCCCATGGCAGAAGTGAGCTTAATTGCTTTGGCTCGTTTTATAGTTAGCGCCTTTTTCCGCAATTTCCTGTATTTGGTCTTTACTCGCCTGGCCTTGGCTTTGAAAGGGCTGCTTGCCTTAGCGATGCTGAATGACGCATTAGCTGAGCCTTTATATATGCCATTGCCTGTGACAGTCACAGTATATGTACCGGCGTTTTTCGGCGAATCATTCGACCACTTTATGGTGCAGTCCGTACCGCTCTTAAGCGTCATGCCGCCTACACTCACAACTTCCGGCCTCTGCACTTTTCCGTTATACGTGAAATCAGTAGCGGAAAGTATGACCTTTTTACCTGTAATATCCACGGAGCCGGAAGGTCTGACAACAGTAATTTTACAATCACCTATGTGTTCAATTGTATCTTCAATAATCTTGTCTATGGAGACTGTTGCAGTTCCCGGGCTGAGTCCTGTAATCACGCCGTTACTGATTGATATGACATCACAGTCATCGCAGGTATATTCGTAATTGGTGTTAAAATTAAACCGACTCGGGCTCGGCTCAGTCCTGATACCGATGCGTGCGCAGCTGCCCTGCTCGACCGTAAGTGTCTTGTCGAAGATCACATTGTCCGGTGGCTGAGGCTGATCCGGATCATCAGGATCTGCTATGTACAGGTCTATGCTTGTCTCGGCTCCGCTGCCGACAAGTCTGGCTGTAATAACTGTATGTCCCGGTCCGACATAATTGATAGTACAGCTCTCCGAATCACCGGAATCCGTTACGGCGACTGATTCGTCAGATGATGACCATTCCACTCTCTTATCCTGCGCATCCTCAGGCCCGACAGAACACGGGATCGACAGCCAGTATTCTGTAGGAATCCGAACCTCTGACGGTCCATTTATGAAAACGGATGTTGCTTTGGTCGTCTCACTGAACGGGATGTACTGCGCATAGAAATGCAGATCTTCCGTGACTATCATGTCAGGATCGTATTCCACGCCGTCTTCCGTTGCCCAGCCGGTAAAATGCATGTCTGCTGTATCGTATCCTTCAGGCGGTTCTGCCCCCGCACTCGATCCGTAGTACAGCGAAAGGATGCTGTCATCTTCACCTTCAGCAGAAAAAGTGTAGGTGCAGCAAACCTTACTTATCTTATTGAGATTTGAGCTGACCCATGCACGCCTCTGCTCAACCCTCTCCCTAAGCCAGTTCATCGTGCCCTCGATGGTGTCCGGTTTTTCCGGATAATTATCCTGTATATTCCACTTCTCGTAATTGGCAGCCCATGCATCGCCCATTTCCGCAGCATACTGATCGAGCATGCCGCCTTTTTTCGTGACCAGCTCGAGCTCTTCATCGATGTCTATCCAGCGTTTTTTGAGAGCCCTGGCGAAAGCCGGATCCTGTCTCAGCTGTTCGAACCACAGCACAGGCCTGGTGTTGAACCCTTCCGGACTAAAATCATCGTCCGAAAGTGACTGGTCAAAATCCCAAAGCGGTCCCCAGTAAAGTTTGCCCGGCTCTGTCACATTGCCCGCACTATCTGTCTTGTCTCTCTTTTTGTAAAGGTATGTGCTCGGAGTATTGAAGGCATCCGGGTTCATCGTAAATACTTGAAGCCACCAGTAATCGATGGCGGAATCCATATCAAGCAGATCGGAAAGAGCCTGCCCTTTGTCATTGATATGATCATCTGCATAAATGGCATTTTCCACGTCCTGTATATATTCGCGGATGTAATTGAACTGCGCCTGCATTCCGGGATCCAGAGCGGCCATATCGCCGGAATCCTGATCATCCGCCCCATTCGGATTGCCTGTCTCGCCGCCTTCGCCGTCACCCGGGTCTGTAGCCTCCGGATTCTCCTTTTCTTCATAAGCCGGATTCTCGTTGGTAAACTCCATACCTTGCTCGGTCTGAAAAGCATTTTCTACATAGTCATCAAAAGTCATTGCAATAAGATAACCGCCGGTTATGGAAACATCATCGGTGTCCCCTTCTCCGAGTTCCGGCAGATTCACGAGACTGTTCTTGCCCAGCCTGACCTGCTGCGACAGCATGTATGTCCCATAGTATTCGCCATTCATAACAAGCTCCACCGGAACGCACTTAGGTGTGAATTCCAGGCCGAGCCTGTGTCCGAGCCACATGACCATGCGGTTCTTGGTCTGCGAATGGTCAAAAAGAGAATCATTGGCTATCAGGACCCAGTGCTTGCTGTCACCCATGCCGAAAAGAGATGCCTTATTGTCGAGCTTGAACTTGTAAGGCTTTTTGTCCTGCATCCATGTGGTATTTCCCCTGCCGCGTATATACTCAAGCGCAACATCTGAGACCTCAGCAGACTTGTCATCCTTGATCCCATCGATATATTGACAGTCCGGGTTACTGTAACCATCAGGCACTGTTATGTCCATGGTCACGCCTGTTGCCTCGTATGAGTGATCAGAGCTCTCATTCATCTTATCTACGTCATCCGGATCACTGAACGTGAAGCTGATCACCGGTATGGTGCCTGTCGGGCCCGCCTGGTCAGCGGCAGCAGAAACCTCTTCCGTATTATCAGCATCACCGACAGTATCTGCATTTTCACCTGCAAACGAGGCCGCCGGCATCAAAAGCATTACCAATGCCAGAAGCGCAGCGATAATTGTTCTTAGTATCGATAAACGCGAAGACATTATGCACCTCATTTCTTTATAATCCGTTGACAATATTTTTTGGCTTTTTACCGTTGGCACAGGCTTCAAAAGCATCCAGAACATTTATCTGCGAACGTCTGAACGATTTCCGTGTATCAAAAGGGATGCTCTCACTCAGCTTTGCCCCATTAAAATTCAGCCATCTGACAAAACCCAGCTTTTTCTTTGCGAAAACTCTGAGATAATGAGCCCCCGCAAATGATGCAATTGCCAGGATATCCATGATGATCCGGGATTTTACATGTATTGTTTATCTCAATACAAGCTCCTGCTATGTAGGCAATATTTATATAAAAGCAATTGTTTGAAAGTATTAACCTCATCAACTGTTAAACACAAAGCTCCAGCAACGCTGATTTGCATTCGTGGATTATCAACTGTTTAGCCCCGTTGGATAGTTTAGTATTTGCTTTAGCTCTGTTCATTATCTCGACTATTCCGTTTGCATCATCGTTTACGAAGCATCTGTCGATGTTGTTCAACTCATTAACAATTCCTGTTTCGTCTTTCTCCTCTCTGAAAACTGTCTCGGATTTATTACCGAAAAATCTGCGGTAATTGTCAATCTTATCCTCATCAAGAAGATAGTTTCTGGCTTCTCTTCCGAACATCTGCTTCCTGTCCTGCACAGCATCTTTATCTCGCTGCATCTCCCTCTTCATCACACGTATTTTTGATTTAAGGAAAGACGTTCCTTTGATGAACACTGCGTAATCCTCAAATACGGAAGGATCATCAAAATAGAGGTAAATCCAGATTCCGTCTATGATATATTTCTTTTCTTTATGGTGCTTTGCATACTCCATTGCAAAATCAACGAAGTCTATAAACACCTTATCTTCATATTCTTCCTTAGGGATGCGGTCTCTTTCCGCAACACCGATATAATATTTTGCCCCCTCGCCGTTAAAGAAGCTGTAGAACATATCAGAGTAATCCTTCAGCTTCTCCATTGTAAAATGATCCCTGGTGAGAAGCAGATCGTCAAGTTCAATATGATCGATATCGTTCCCTTCAAGAGTCCTTGCCATCATGGACTTTCCGCTTCCTGAATGACCGAGAATAAAGCATATATTAGTTCCACCTGAATTGAAACTGTCTTCCTTATAGTAAAGATCCGGTTCTGAAACAACATACTTTTCGTTCGGAAGCGGCCAGTCGGAAATAATAACACTGTCGGCTCTCAGTTTATCTTTCATAATGAAATACATTTCCGGCACAATGTGCCCTAAGAATTCATTTGAATAATAATTGGAGAATCGTTTCTGTTTTTTAGGAAGGATATTATACCTGGCGTAAACTCTGTTCAGCTCATTCAGTGTAGTTATATTCTCTGTTATTATGGCGAGTGACGGGTCATGGATCGCCTGTTCCAAATCTGTATATTTTTCCATAGTTTTCTTTTCCTCCATAGCGCTACACTAAATACTGTTTTCTCATGTGATAATGTTCAGGTTAAGGATACCATCTGCTTCTGCCAATGTTAAGATAAAGGATGCAATCTTTTCCTCCTGCGTTAACAATACGAAGAGGTTTGAAAAACAAAACCCGCTTAATAAAGCGGGTTCATTGTTATATTAGTTGTTGTGATCGTTCTTATTCAAGAGCTTTCTTGAGCTCATCTACTTTTTCGTCGAACTTTTCTCTCTTCTCAGCTTTCTTTTCTGCCTTTTCAGCCTCTCTGTCATCTGTGATCTCATCCACGCTGTGCTTGAAGCTTGCCGCGTCATCAAAAAATTCCACAGCGCCCTGCTTTACCGATTCCTTGATTTCTTCGCCTGCTGCATTTGCTTTTTCCTTAAGATTTTCTATTGCTTTCCCCTTTTCATATTTCTCGGTTAGTTAAGTATTAACGGTTTAATATTAGCAAACCGACTGCGCTTTAACAATACGTAAAAGCTCCATTAACTGTTTATCAATTTTTACATTTCGCAGACTGCAATAAGAAGTCTATTCCGGCTTTTTCCTTGTTATCAAAGTTATACATTCGATGTGTTGATACAGATTCATCTTCCACCTGCACCTGTAGTGACACTTCATTGTCAGCATTTTTATCGTTTTTTCTTTTCCGGCAGCTCTTCCCACATGCTCCGGACCAGCTCGCACAGAACTTCCCTATTATCCACATCATCTACCAGTATCATTTCTTTTGCCCCCTCATATGGAAGCTCCATCGTTGCATGCGGCATATGCTTCACTGCTGTTGGTACAGGTTTTACCAGTAAGCGATCATCGTATATCCCACCGAAGACTCTCCCACGATAATAAAGGATGTATTCACCCATCATCGCCCTAAAATTTACTTCATCAAGATCTGACAGTTGTTCTAGGATAAAGTTCAGGTATTCTTTCGTAGATGCCATATGAGCCTCCTATGCATTCACGAGCTTCAGGAACTTTTTATCGTTCATCTGCTCATTTGTAATGTATTCTCCGTCATGGAACAGCGCATAATTCGTGACCGGAGTCGGCGCATTCTGCGCATCTTCTCTGCTTTCGATATGGATCGCATGGAATGGTATGTTGTTTTCCTCAGCGGTCTGCTCCAGTACCGGAACATATTTCGCATTAAACGGGCACTGACTGGTGTAATACAGAACATATCCTTTTTCTTCTATGTGAGGATGCTTTGCGCATTCTCTGAAATGAGGCTTGTCTGCATCCGTCACAAATGGCAGGTACCACAACTGAATACCATTATCCGCCTCATCACATACGGTAAATCCCTTATATTTAAGGAACTTTGGATCAGCAAGGAAAGGCTTCTTCTTAGCCGCCGCCAGTATACACAGCCCCAGCTTTCCTTTTTCTTTGCTATCCTCGGTACATGCATAAAGTAAGTCCGTAGAGTATCCATGCCCCTTAAAGGAGCCAGACACCCACAGGCAATCAATATACATATAACCATCAGCATTGATCGGAACCCATGCATTCTCAGCCGGGATATATTCAATAAAGCACTTTCCGCGCTCCACACTTTTAAGGAAGACAAGCCCTTCATCAAATCTGTCAGCCAGCCACGACTTCTTTGATAAGACTTGCACATCATTATTGTTGGAAATGGCACAGCAGATGTGTTCCTTTTCAAGGTTCTCCTTTGTTACTCTGATATATTCCATAAACTTAACGCCTCCTTATCGGATGCCGGATCACTGTCCTTAGCTTCTCATCCCATGCCGTTCTTATCGGCCGGTCTTCGAATAATTTGATTTTGTCCTGATCCATATTGCTCGTCTCCATTCTCCTTACATTTTTAAGATTATCAAATATTTGCGCAAGAAAAAAGACGCGGATGCCTTTGCTTCCACGTCTTGTGTTTCTTTAGGGTTATTATACTGGATTATTTCTTTTTCAACCGCATTACTGTGAAGATTTTAAGAGCTTTAGCCATTGTATTTTTTCAATAGACATACCCCTTCTGTATGTGATTACATCAAGGTAAAGAATACAATTTTGCCTATGTTGTCATTATGGTGAAGGATACAATCCTGGAAAGGAAACAACCCCGGTTCACCAAGACAAGAAAAAGAGGAAGAACCGTGTCTCCCTCAAGTTGTTTATTGGTGGCTCGCTATATTTTATTCCACTTCATTATCTACGCACCAGTTCCAGTAAGACTGGTCGTAATTAAATGTTGTTTCATATCCGCACATTTCAAGCACCATCTGTACGTATGCGGATCGGATACCGCCAGTACAGTATGCTACGACCCTGTCGGTCTTGTTTACACCTTGAGCCTCAAACATTGCTGTTATCTCATCATTTGTCTTTAGAGTCCCGTCTTCCCGGAACAAATCCAGATATGGTACAAATACTGCGCCTTTGATGTGCCCGCCCTTTGCTTCACCGTATTTTGTGGCTCCGTTATATTCGTCATCAGTCCTTACATCCACTATTTTATATTGATCAAAGTTCGCAGCCAGCTCAGATGTTTCCATGACATGCGTCTTGTCCAGATCATCTACGGTAACTTCACAAGGAACAGGATCGCTTGCTGCAGACTGTTTCTCTGCGCCGGCATCATACAGTGCATCGATACCCCCATTAACGATTCTGACATTCTCATAACCTGCCGCTCTGAGCTCCCAGGCGAGCCTTGCATCCTCGCCCCAGCCTTTGAGAGTATGTCCCAGCGTTATTATCTGTTTGTTCTTGTCAAGACCCAAAGCTCCGAGTCTGGCTGAGAGATCCTCCGGTTCTGGAATCTTTCCCCAAGTGTCATCTCCTGCACTTCCATATTCTTCAGAGCAAGTGCACATATCCTGCCATGTAGTAGCTACTGCTCCCTTTATCGTTCCTCTGTCTGCTTCGCCGGTGCAGTCAACAAAAATGACATCATCACTTCCTATAAGTGCCACAGCATCTTCAGCAGAGATGATAAGGTCTCCTGTGAAGGCCGCTGGCTGTTCTTCTCCAGCAGACTGCTGTACATCAGGGTTCTCTTCTGCTGCAGGCTTATTCTTTCCGCCGCACGCACACATCATTGACAACATGAGCAGACACAAAATAATTGCCCGTAGTCTTTTCCTGTCCATACCGAATCTCCTATCCATATTTTATAAAAGATATATATATATATGATAGTTTGTATTGGTTTTACTGCAAATTGATTTGATCTATACATCTAAACATATTTATAGTTCGCCTATATCACTCAGTACTGATATCCTCCCTCCAATAGAAGTTTGGTTTTAAGGGGAAAGATTCGGAGAGCCCTGTAATCTCCCACAATATGCATAACATCAGCATTTTCGAACAGAGTTGCTGTATCTGCAGGCTAATTCTGCTCGTGAATCTGCTCGTTTGTAATCAGAGGATATCGTATCAGAGTGCACCCTTCG
>JBGUVT010000220.1:0-5331 GCA_045220485.1 Anaerovoracaceae bacterium
TGCGATGGATGAGCATTTTGAGAAGAACAGAGAAAAGGTCGCGGAAAAAGAAGCTGCTGCCAGAGCCGCAGAGATCCCTGTAGAAGAGGCCGCCGAAACGCCTGCAGAAAGCAAACCTGAACCAGCTCCGGATGCGCTTCCGGAAATGGTCCCGGAAGCAGAAACTGAAAAAGTTACGGAAGAACTTCCGGAGATGATCCCCGATTCAGCGAACTAAACTGAATACAACGCATTTTTATGCGAATGAGGAAGCTGCTGCGGTGGTAAAGAATTGGTGCATTAGAAATAATATCCAGTTTATTGATGACATGGACAGAATAGAAGAAACATATAGAGCAATTTACAATTTATATGTGATGATTGGAGAATGATTATTGAAAAAGCTACCAGACTGACAATGCATGAAGCAAGGAGGAATTCGGGATACTTCCCCCCATAAGGTTCCCTTCGGATGGAACGCCGTTGGCGTAAGGTCGGGAACCTTGACCTACGTCGGCTATGCTCCTCCGGTAACAGCTCCACGACTCCGGACTTGTTCCGGAGTTTTTCTTTATTCGTAGAATATGAGCAATGTTAAAAGAATAAAGCATCCAATAATCCAGACACTGTCTGTATTTTTACAAGAATATGCAATTATCTTTACATTGTAAAGATAATTGCATATAATTTCTGTACGGAATGGAGGTGAATTTTAATGAGTGATACAACAAGTATGAATCTCAGAATAGATAAAGAACTTAAAAAGCAGGCAGAAACATTATTTGCCGGGCTGGGCCTCAATATGACAACGGCAATCAATATTTTCCTGAAGCAGGCTGTCAGAGAGCAAGGGATACCGTTTGCGATCACAGCCCATAAAGCTTATGAATCTGTGTCTGCGTACAAAGGCAGCGCTGAAAGATATGGGCACTATGCTGAATATGTTGCAAGCAGCCTGAAGGAAGCAGATGATAAGGTTGCAGAAGGCACAATGAAATATTACACAGCAGAAGAGATCCGCTCAAAACTGGAGGATATCCTTAATGAAAAGATTTAATGTGCGTTATGCTGAAACTTTTCTATGGGATATGATAGATATCACCTTGTATCTTCTGGATAAAACAGAAAGTGTTGCTGTATCAAAAAGGTTCTATGATAATACTCTTCAATTTATAGAAGAAAGATCCTTTGGTGCAGACAGTTATGAGCCATTTTATCCGTATGATGATTCACCTGAATACCGCAGACTGTATTATGGAAACTATACCATCTTTTACGTTATAGATGGCGATGATATGGATATAAGGAGAATTCTCTGGTCGGGTGCTGACGACATAGATAAACTATGACAGGAACGCGAACATCGAACTTCGACTCTCCTAATGTGCTGGGGGAACCCCCCATAAGTTTCTCTTCTGATCATAACGGCGTTGTCGTAATGAAGAGAACCTTGACCAGACATACTTTGGAAGTTCCATGGACAGGTGTATTCTCGCTGCTTAATGATACAATTAGTTACCGCTTGCAGCGGTATGAGAATGGGGGAAATCAAGACACTGAAAGATACTGATATTGAACAAAAGGAAGTATTAAAGGAGAATATGAAATTCAGATTGATTCCAAAATTGACCGCTGTCATATTGACCTTGATTCTGTGCATTGGCTGCGCCGGATCTGTTGGTTATGCTGAAGGTGAAGACAAAGGGCAGTCCTTTGAATCCCTCGATAGTCCGACAGATTTTATAAGCACAGATGAAAAGAAGGAGGCCCTTGAAAAGAGCGGCGACCTGCCGGCATCCTTTGACCTGCGGTCTGTGGATACTGACGGCGATGGGATCGGAGACAGGTGCTATGTTACTCCTGTACGTTCTCAGTACCCGTTCGGAACCTGTTGGGGATTTTCGGCGATAGCAGCTGCAGAAACGAACATACTCAGCACTGTGCTGGCTAATGATCCGGATGCATGGAAAACTCTCAACCTGTCTGAAAAACAGCTCGCATTTTTTGCCAACGTCTGGCTTAATGATCCGGACAGCTCACAATACGGAGAAGGCATATATAGCGTAAATGGAGAAGATTATACTCAACTCGCTGCTGAGGATATCTACGCAGGAGGCAATGCGTTTCTTGCTGCTCACACCTTTGCGGCCGGCATCGGTCCGGTCCGGGAGAGCAGGGATGAGCTGTATGAATACAAAGGGAAAAATGGCAAGATCCAGGAGAGTTATGAAGCGGGAGGAATCAATTTTCCTACTTCTTATTCCAAGGATGACGACTGGCTTCTGGATGAAAGTCACCGGTATCAGCAGGATTATGTTCTGTCGGAATCCTATTATCTGCCTTCCCCGGCGCTGATAGACAGGGCGAATCAGTATAGTTACAACGAAGCTGGCACAGCCGTGATAAAAGAGCACATCAAGGACCTGAATGCAGTTGCAATAGGATTTCACGCTGATGAATCGCGCCCGTGGCAGACCTCAGGTGAAGGAACATATATGAATGCCGTCACCTGGGCGCACTATACATGGGAGCCGGTTGCTGCAAATCATGCGGTGACAATTATCGGGTGGGATGATAACTACAGCAAGGAGAACTTTGCATCCGGACATCAGCCGCCTGCTGACGGAGCCTGGCTGGTAAAGAATAGCTGGGGCTCCGGACTGAATGAGTTCCCTGATAAGGGCTCTGGAAACTGGGGAATCCCGGTCCCGAAAACAGATGAAAACGGAGATGCCGTACTGGACGAAAATGGCAATGAGGTCATGGTAGGTTTTGGCTATTTCTGGCTATCTTATTACGATCAGTCAATTACCACGCCTGAGGTACTCCTGTTTGATCCGTGGCTGAAAGGCGCCGGGACCAGATATGATCCTGATACCTTGCATCGCGATCAGTACGATCTCATGCCTGTGGGCGGGGTACGTGAAATAATCTCACAAGATCCTGCAAAAACGGCGAATGTTTTCGAACCTGAAAAAACCGAGCATGTTTTGAATGTCGCTTTTGAAGTTGCCACGCCGGGTACTGTCGTAAATTATGAAATCTATTTACTTACACCTGATTCTGTTTCACCGGAAGACGGAGTCCTGCTGGCCAGCGGAAACAACAGCTATCCATACGGCGGCTATTATCAGGAGTATATGGATGAGCCGGTGATCATACAGAAGGGGCAGCGCTATTCCATAGTGACCACGGCATCGCTGCCGGATGGGAGTTATGGTATCAACACGCCGCAGGCATTTGCAAAAAATGCGTATATTCCGTATGGAAAAGGGATAGTGAACGAGGGTGAGAGCCTTTTATATATAAATGGAACGTGGCAGGACTGGTCAACGGATGAGGCCCATGGTGCCGTTTATAAGGATTTATGGGAAGTGATGAGAGACTCGGTTGAGTTGGATAATTTCCCAATCAAAGGCATTGCGTATGATGCGCCTCTTGATATCGGGGTCCGGGTGAAGAACGTGGCTGATGAAAAGCTTGAGATCAAAGCCGGAGACTCTGCTGATTTGAGCCTTGAGGTGTTCGGCTCAGAGAAAGACTACTGGGATGCGGAGTACAATTCAGTGGAGTGGAAGGTCGAGGGTGAAGGCGGTCAATTTGTTTCACTTACGTCTTCAGAGGACAGGCTTTCTGCAAAGCTAAGCGGTCTGAAGCCCGGAACGGCCTATGTATATGCATACATGCATGATGTTGGTACTGCTCTGGTCACTGTCAACGTGGCTGAAGCGGAGAATGAGCCGGACGGCGGTAATAGCATGGACAACGGTGATGAGGTCGGCCCGGTACCGGGTCCCGCGCAGGCAGATGATGTGAAGCTCTCAGTTCCTTCTGTAAGGACCCGGGCAGTGAGCAGGAAGAAACAGATGAAAGTCACTCTGAGTACCGTGCACGGTGCAGCCTGGTATAAAGTGGCATACAGGAAAGCCGGAAGCAAGTCGTGGAAGACCGTCAAGGCAACAGGAAATACTGCTGTTATCAAGAAACTGAAGACCGGCGGACTCTATCAGTTCTGCGCTGCAGCCGTGGACAGTAAAAAGAATACCGGTAAGTACTCCGAGATCAGATACCGGTTCTACCGCAGTATGAAAGGGCTTCGCTTCAAAGCACGCACAAAAGCGATCAAAGCTACCTGGAGGAAAACAAAAGGCGCGAGCGGATACCAGGTGCTCATTTCAGAGGAGAAAGACCTGAAGGGGGCTAAAGTCATAACGGTCAAGGGCAGGAACCGGAAAACCTATACGGTAAAAGACCTCAGGAAGGGCAAGCGCTATTACATTGCTGTCCGTCCGTACAAGACAAAGGGCGGCAAGCGCTATATCGGTATCAGGAGCAAGATAAAGGCCGTAAAAGTAAGATAATGGCCTTACATTAAGTACTAAAGCAGATCTGGGTGTTTCACCTATAATCGTCGTTTCATTCTGCCTCTCGAAGATCACCGGTGCAAGGTTCGGTGATATGACGTTCCTTCTCTA
Organism: Anaerovoracaceae bacterium; assembly: GCA_045220485.1. Classification (GTDB taxonomy): domain Bacteria; phylum Bacillota; class Clostridia; order Peptostreptococcales; family Anaerovoracaceae; genus Crickella. The sequence continues at coordinate 4,455 of JBGUVT010000220.1, forward strand.
TGCTTCTTTCGTGATCATTCAGATCATGCTCCATCTGATACCGGGCAAGAGGCACCCGGCAGACAGAAAGAAGGCTATACTGGCTGATGTACTGCAGCTTCCGCTTAGTTATTTCTTTACAATGCTGCTCAATGTACTGTCTGCATGGATCCCGGAAGCTGAATCGATGGCGGCAAGAATAGCTGTCCTGCTGATTTCGGTCATTCTCGTTGGGACCGGAGCTGCGCTCAGCCTTGATCGGAGAAAAACTTGCGTTGCTGCTGAGTAAGACGCAACTATAATTTCTAATACTTAGAGAATAGTTTCGTTGTGATGATATAATCATTACTAACCATGGTAAAATCACTATAAACTAGCAGTCTGTTATTATAAGCCCTGAGGAAGAATATCCTTAAGAAGTTCGGCCGGTATATGTCTCAGGACGAGAAATCCCGGATTTCCTAAAGAAAAGGAGGATCAAAGATGATTGGATTTATAGAAAAAAAGAGCCTGACATACATTCTGGTCATTTTGATCACACTGATAGCCATCCCGGCGGAAGTATTTGCAGATGATACTGTGGCGAATGCAGCTGCAGCGCAAAGCTTTTCACCTGGAGAAACTGCATATATAGAATGTGATGAAAACATGATTCAAGTTGGAACCGACAGTGACGGAAAACCGGATTATCTCTTTTATCATCAGGCTGTAAAGATCATAAGTACCGATGCAACATCTGATCGCGTAACCGTAGAGTCAAATGGCAGGCAGTTAAATGTATCTTCCGGCTATCTGACCAGGTCGATATCATATAAAGCTGATACACAGCTGAGACAGACGATCATAAACAAGGCGCTCAGTTACAACAGAGGTGTTGCCAAAACCTGCTATGCATACT
>JBGUVT010000221.1:0-2029 GCA_045220485.1 Anaerovoracaceae bacterium
TTGAAGAAACATTGGCTGAGCGGCTAGAGTAAATACTCGCAATGTTATTAGTGAACAACTGGACATACTTCTTGTTAAGAAAGATTACATGATAGTTTTCATAAAAAATCTGTTGTAAACAGTGGATAAAACTACCGACGCAGCCTCAAACGTGTCACTATGTTTAGAAGATTACATTTGCACTTTTTCCGGTGAGAGATATATTCGTTTTTAATATGCAAGATATCATTATATGAGTCAGTGATTCCATATGACAACATTTGCCTAGTATAACATCCGACAATTAACTGGACGTTTTTAACGATAGTGTATCTACGATGATTTCCTCTGAGACATCGATGTCATCAAGGTTATACTTCCAATGAAACACTACCGGCTCTGCATTGACTTCTTCAAAATAACGGTATATCCGATCAGCCAGTTCTGCCTTAGACTTGACCCGAATGCCACGCAGCATCTGCCTTGTCATTTTACTGAAGAAGCCTTCAACCATATTGAGCCATGATCCATGTTTTGGCGTGAATACGAATTCGAAGCGCCCGGGAACCGTTGCAAGGTACTGCTTCGTCTCCTCCGAAGTATGAACTCTGAGGTTATCAAGTACCATTCGGATCTTATCGCCTTTTGGATACTTATCGTCAAGTAATTTCAGAAACTTTATATAGTCCTTACTGTTGTGAGTTTCCGTGACCAACGGAATGGCTTCGCCGGTCTGCAGGTCAATTCCCGCAAGGAGAGAAAGTGTGCCAAGCCTTTTATATTCATAATCACGGCTGATCGCACTATGGTTCTCATCAGGGAGAAGGTCTTCTGAAGTAGTTGCAATCGCCTGGATACCCGGCTTTTCGTCATAGGAAAGCACATGGACGATTTCTTCATCTTCCTTCCATGGGAGTAACTGACCATTCTCATCGAACTGGAAGGACAGTTGCTTGTACACAAGAAGGACGTTATGCATCTTGCTGTCAAAGTCCGGATCACGCTTTTCGCAATAATATCTAATCCGGAACGGTTTGATCTCCGCGTCGTCAAGAATCTTATGTACTGTGCTCTTATGGATTGTTGAAAGCCTTATGAATCCTGCCGCTTCTGCACTCTTATTGATGTGAGATGTCAGCCTGGCATAGGTCCAGGTCTCAGCAGAGTACCCGAGATCCTTTGGTTTCTGGCATGCGATGTTGATAATCCAGGCTTTTTCTTCGTCAGTGATCTCTGCATTACGACCGCGGCCAGGCGCATCGAATAAAGCATTTTCTACACCGCCGTCTGCATATTTTTTCAGGCAGAGCATGACGCTCTTGCGGTTAATACCGACTTTATCAGCTATATCGTCAATGGAACATCCGTCTGCTTTCAGAAGAAGTATCCGGGCTCTATTTACTGTCTGCGCCTGTATTGTACGAGCGCGAGTCTGTGTCTCTAAATAATTACGGTCTTCAGCAGTAAGGGTAATGCTGCTTGCTTTTCTTCCCATGGAACAACGCCTCCATCTCTTGATGGGACTATTGTACCACGGAATATAGATATCATCCAGTTATTTAAAAATCATTATACTAGGCGTCGGTGGCGTATTCAGAGCCCTCCGCACGATCCCTGTCATGATGGATTTTGCCAGAGATATTGAGGATGTGTGCCCGGATGCGTGGCTCCTCAACTATACCAATCCAATGGCTATGCTGACCGGCGCCATGCTGCGCTATACAGGCGTGAATACAGTCGGTCTCTGCCATAGTGTTCAGGTCTGCGCGCCTACCATTCTTAATGAGCTGGGTATTGGCTATGATGATACGGTACAATACAAGATTGCCGGCATCAATCATCAGGCATGGCTCCTGGAATGCACCAAAGACGGTCAGGATATGTATCCCGAGATCAGGAGAAGAGCTCTTCTTTATAATGCAGGCAAGCTTGATATCGGCAGTTTTGAAGACAGGCTCCGCATGCTCATGATGGATGAGGAGTGGGATGAGGAGAGAATTGCGCATGCCCGAGAAGAGTATGACCTTTATCAGTCAACAGGTAAGCACTA
>JBGUVT010000222.1:0-6599 GCA_045220485.1 Anaerovoracaceae bacterium
GATCCGGGCCGCAGCGAAGGTTCAGACCGTCTTCCGCATTTACGGTTCCATGATAACCGTTCCTTATGATTTTTGCCGGTTCTACAAGCTGGCCTTTATCTTCTGCGGATCCGGGTTTTATATCCTTCTGAAGAATCTCTTCAGTATCTTCTGTCAGATACTCAGTCGGAAACCATCCCGAAAGCCCGTCCACGGTGGCGTAAGCCCAGCCGTCCTGAGCCTTTTCTACCTCTATCTCGCAGCCATAATTCAGAAGATGTATCGCCTTGCCATCCGGCCCCGGTTCTTTCTGCAGTATCACCCCTTCTTCCGCTGTTATATACATATTCTTAGGCAGTCCGCTTATTTCCTCAGTTTCAATCGCCTGATCATCTTCATCAGGCCATGGCTCTTCCCCTAAATAAGGCTTTACAAACACCATGATAGCGATGAACGCTGCAGCAACAAATACGAATGCAGCAATAATCGATATAAAAGACTTCAGCCTTCTTTTGCCTGCAGGCTCTTCTATATACTTTTCTTTCTTTTTCTTTTCTTTTTTGGTTTTAGGTTTATCCCTTTCCATTTCCTCCTGGAGCCTGTCCTCCTTACGCAGATGAGATTCTGTTTTTTCTCTGCGTAAGTGCGACTCGGTCAGCTCATCGCAGAAAGGACAAAAGACAGCTTCTTCCGGAATATTTTTACCACAGTGTCTGCAGATCATGTTCAGCCTCCAATTCGCAGGTGTATGTAATTACCGATACTTAATCGAGGATCGAAAGTATATTATTCAGAAGCTCCGGAGCATCAAGAATCACCAGAGCAAGACGTTCGCGCACACGTGTTATGCCGGAATAGAATAAGTTGGGATAAGGATCCCGGGGATCCGGCTTTGGTATACCTCTGAGATATCCTTCATCATATGAGAATGAACTGTCCATCAGCATCACAACACTGTTGTATTCCCTTCCGGCTATATGACGGTACCTGAATGACTCTTCAAGATCTGCAAAAGGGTCATCGGAATGCCTGTGAGCGTTAATGAATACATACCCCTTATCGCGATAATAACCGATTATCTCACGGGCTTCATCAGCGTTGTTGGCATAATTGACTGAAATGTGTTCAAATTCATAGTTTTTCTCAGTTTTACAGTTAAGGTGTTTGAGCTTCATTATGAAGGTCTGTATCTCCATATTCACACGCAATCTTTCTGACAGTTCATATTCGCCGGTCAGATCAAGGGTGTGGATCCTTCCTTCTATATCGTTTTCCTGCTCCGGATCTGTAAGAATGGCAGACGGATCTGTAGAGAAAATGCAGACCTGCTCATATGTCTCAGCAGCTTTCAGAATAATATCGAACACTGCCGGATCAATGCGAAGAGCTTCATCCACCAGTATAAAGTCGTATCCGCTTATCTGATCAGGCGAAACAATATCCAATACCGAAATGAAATCCAGGTTTTCTATCGATTCGCTTATTGCCTGCAATCCGCCGGACGGCTCTTCTCCGCATGTAATAAGCGCTCTTCCGCTGACGGACAAATGCTTTGCAAGATCGTATAAAAGCAGCGTCTTTCCTGTACAAGGTCTGCCGTAGATATGGAAAAATGCGCAGTATGACGTATCGGCTATGTCTCTGAGCAGCTCTGCCTTGACATAGTCCTGTGCAGGAGACAGAAAATACTGTCCCTGCAGGAATCTTTCCGGATCTTCTTCAGGAGAAATCAGATATTCTGACGCACGGAACAGTTTATCGATATTGCCGTGATACGCAGCTCTGCATTTCCTGACAGCCTTTACTATTTCCCTTATATCCGTTGTTACAAGCTCGTTATTATCCGAAAGCCTGTAGCATGTAAGTGTATCTGTGACGACAGTAAAAAGCATGAGTTCTCTGCCGAGAAGCGTGAGATAATGCCGGTTCTTCCTGAGCTGTGCAAGGATTTGCTCCTCACTTACCTCCTGTGATTTCAGTTCGATATTCAGGCAGTATTTGTTTGTGACCTTGATAAGATCAAATTCCTTTCCCACCAGAGGAATCACAAATCCAAAGTAGAAACCGTCTGTATCCCTCACTTTTATTCCGTGTGCGGCAAGGGCATCTGTAAGTATGCAAAGAGAGTCAATCTCATGGATGCGGATCCTGTGATTATCATGATCACTGGCCTCGTGTTTCTCCATGATATTGAAAAGTCTTTCATCATGTATTCTGGATACCCTGAAAAGGTTTACCGGTTTCATGTCAGTCTGATTATTCTAATTCTACAGTCCCCGGTGGTTTGCTTGTGAGATCGTAGAACACTCTGTTAACGTGCTCGACTTCATTGACTATCCTTGTCATAACTCTCTGGAGGACATCCCATGGGATCTCAGCAGCTGTTGCGGTCATGAAGTCCGATGTTATCACAGCTCTCAATGCTATGGCATGATCATATGTCCTGAAGTCCCCCATGACTCCGACAGTCTGCATGTTGGTAAGAGCTGCATAGTACTGACTGATCTCTCCGGAGAGTCCGGCTTTGTCGATCTCTTCCCTGTAGATCGCATCCGCATCCTGTACTATACGCACCTTCTCGGCTGTAACATCCCCTATGATCCTGACACCGAGTCCCGGGCCCGGGAAAGGTTGCCTGCTCACAAGGTACTCCGGAAGGCCCAGCTCACGACCGAGCTGCCTTACCTCGTCCTTGAACAGCATCCTCAGCGGTTCGATTATCTCCTTGAAGTCAACATAGTCAGGAAGCCCTCCCACATTGTGGTGTGACTTTATGACTGCCGACTTGCCAAGTCCGCTCTCGATTATATCGGGATAGATGGTCCCCTGAGCGAGAAAATCGACAGCGCCAATCTTCTTTGACTCCTCTTCGAATACTCTGATAAACTCCTCACCGATGATCTTGCGCTTTCTCTCAGGCTCGGTCACACCGGCAAGCTTAGCATAGAATCTCTCAGCCGCATCTACTCTTACGAAGTTAAGGTCGAACTGACCTTCCTTTCCGAATATAGCGGACACCTCATCGGCTTCATTCTTTCTCATCAGACCGTGATCAACAAATACGCAGGTAAGCTGAGGACCGATCGCTTTCGCGAGCAAAGCGGCGACCACCGATGAATCAACTCCTCCCGACAGGGCAAGCAGGACTTTGCCGTCTCCGACTTTTTCCCTTACAGCAGCAATCTGTGTCTCAGCAAATGAGTCCATCTGCCAGTCCTGATCACATCTGCATACATTGAGTACGAAATCTCTTATGAACTCAGCACCGTGCTCCGTGTGATTCACTTCAGGATGGAACTGCACGGCGTAGAAGCCTCTTGAACGATCTTCCATAGCGGCAACCGGACAGTCATCCGTATGAGCAGTGATACTGAATCCCTGCGGAGGCTCACTTATATAATCGGTATGGCTCATCCAGCACACATTGACATCGTCAGCAGAACGGAGGATGCCTTCCTTACCGTCAACGACAACTTCCGTACGTCCATATTCGCTGGTAGGTGCAGATTCTATCTTTCCACCGAGCCTGTATGCCATGAGCTGTGCACCATAGCAGATCCCGAGTATAGGAATGCCCAGTCCGAAAATGCCGTCATCTATAGACGGAGCATTCTCGCCGTATGCGCTCTGAGGTCCGCCGGTGAAGATTATTCCCTTCGGGTCGAACTCTCGTATCACATCCTGACCTATGGATTCATAGCCCTTGATCTCTGAATAAACACCGCATTCCCTTACCCTCCTGGCTATCAGCTGATTATACTGACCGCCGAAATCTACTATAAGGATCCTGTTCTCTGCCATAGAATTCCTCCTGCCTAAAACTCAAGTGCCTGTCTGATATCTTCGATCAGGTCTTCTTTATCTTCGAGTCCGCAGGACATTCTTACAAGTCCTGCAGGAATGCCTGCAGCCTGAAGCTGCTCATCCGTCATCTGCCGGTGTGTTGATGTAGCCGGATTCAGGCAGCATGTCCTTGCATCAGCAACATGAGTCTCGATTGCAGCAAGTCTGAGACGTCCCATAAACTTCTCTGCAGCCTGTCTGTCTTCAAGTTCGAACGAAACAACTCCGCAGCCGCCATCAGGTAAATATTTCTGTGCGATCTCATAATACGGATCTTCCGGGAGTCCGGAATAGCTTACCTTCTTTACCTTAGGATGATCAGCCAGAAACTCCGCAACGGCCTGTCCGTTCTCTACATGCTTTGGCATACGTACATGCAGTGACTCGAGTCCCAGATTGAGCAGGAATGCATTCTGAGGTGACTGGATGCTTCCGAAATCTCTCATAAGCTGTGAAGTCGCCTTTGTTATAAACGCTCCTTCATTTCCGAACTTCTCTGCATAGATGATGCCATGATAGGAATCATCCGGTGTCGTAAGCCCAGGGAACTTGTCCTTATGCGCCATCCAGTCAAATTTGCCTGAATCGATAATGGCTCCGCCGACTGCGGCACCATGTCCGTCAAGGTACTTGGTAGTTGAATGTGTTACTATATCTGCGCCCCACTCGATCGGTCTGCAGTTGACCGGAGTCGGGAATGTATTATCCACAATAAGAGGCACGCCGTGCTCATGTGCAGCCTTTGCAAACTTCTCGATGTCGAGGACAGTCAGCGCAGGGTTCGCGATCGTTTCACCGAAAACCGCTTTTGTATTATCCTGAAATGCCGCGTTCAGTTCTTCCTCTGTGCAGTCCGGAGAAACGAAAGTCGCAGTAATGCCCATCTTTGCCATGGTCACTGAGATAAGGTTGAAAGTTCCGCCGTATATCGATGCGGATGAGACAATGTGGTCTCCTGACTCGCAAATGTTGAACAGCGCAAAGAAGTTAGCTGCCTGGCCGGATGATGTAAGCATAGCTGCCGTGCCGCCCTCAAGAACTGCGAGCTTGGCTGCGACCATGTCGTTGGTAGGATTCTGAAGCCTTGTATAAAAATATCCGGATGCCTCCAGATCAAACAGCTTGCCCATGTCCTCACTGGTATCATACTTGAAAGTAGTTGACTGTATGATTGGGATCTGCCGTGGTTCCCCATTGCCCGGTGTATATCCTGCCTGAACACATTGTGTGCCGAGTTTATAATCTTTCATATTCTCTGCTACCTCCCTTTTCTTTTTTCATAATATAAAAATCATACTTAATAAACCAAAAGCATGCAAGCAGCCAGACTCCGTTTTCTTTGTAATTATCATTTGACAGAACGCGAGACGGCATAATATCATTATTAAACTGGTTTTACGGCATCGGGAATGCCACTTTCCAGCATAATTAACCGCTTATGGGGACAGGAGACGTTAATGCCAATAAAAATACAGAATGATCTTCCGGTCAAGAAAATACTGGAGGATGAAAACATATTCGTAATGGATGAGAGCAGAGCTGAATCCCAGGATATCAGACCGCTCGAAATCGCCATTCTCAATCTGATGCCTCTTAAGGAAGATACTGAGCTTGATATACTAAGAGTTCTTTCGAATTTCCCTATACAGCTTGAGATCACATTCCTTACAACTGCAACCCACCGTGGGACCCACGTGGATACATCACACCTCAACAAGTTTTATCAGACATTTGCGGATGTTAAGCACAGAAATTTTGACGGTCTGATCATCACAGGAGCGCCGGTAGAACAGCTGGAATTTGAAGAAGTAAACTATTGGGACGAACTTTGTCAGATATTTGAATGGTCGAAGACTCATGTATATTCCACATTCCACATCTGCTGGGGTGCCCAGGCAGCTCTTTACTACCACTACGGTATACAGAAGACTAAGCTGCCTAAGAAGCTTAGCGGTGTATATCTTCACCGTGTAATTCACAGGAAGAAGATCCTCATGAGAGGAATGGATGATGAATTCTATGTTCCTCAGTCGAGGTATACGGGAATAGAAGAAGATAAAGTAAGAAACAATCCTGAACTCTATGTAGTGGCCGATAGTCCTGAAGCCGGAAGCTATCTGATACTTGCATATTCATCAAGACAGGTCTTCGTCACCGGTCACTCGGAATATGACAGATATGATCTTGATAAAGAATACAAGAGGGATTTAGCGAAAGGCCTGAACCCGGATATCCCGGTCAACTACTATCCGGATGATGATCCGGCTAAGGAGCCTATTCTCTCATGGCGTTCAAGCTCCAACTGCACCTATACCAACTGGCTCAATCTTGTATATCAGGATACCCCATATGATCTAAGCGAGCTGAAACCGATCGAAGAAGACAGCTACCTTATAAAGAACACATTGGAATAGTCTGTATAAGCATATATAAACGGTCGTGAAAACCACAATACGCATGAATATCTTATCTTAACAAACAGAAACCCGTTGGTATCCCAACGGGTCAGACCGTAGACAAAGTCCTTTTTCAGGCATTCGCCTGAAGGAGGGCTTTTCTCATTCGCGAATTAAATTGGCTGCAGGAAAATCTCCGGTCTTATGCCGTAAAACAGGGAAAGGATTCGCGTTTTTAAAGATAGTAAAGGATCACCCGGGTTCTTATGATCCCTGTTCCACATTATTCGTGCAAGCTTTTTCATGTTCATGCATGCGAAGGTGAGGCCAACTTTCATTGCCATCTTCTCCTTCCCGATCTGCTGGGTGTAACGCATTGCA
>JBGUVT010000223.1:0-6252 GCA_045220485.1 Anaerovoracaceae bacterium
CATTATAGCATCCTCATCCCCCTCCGTAAATGCAGCTGAGTTAAATATTTTGAAATTATACTCCCAGAGGAGTATACTATTAACAAAGCATAAGGACGCACTCTCAGGGGAGCTGCATGGACAAAAAAATCTACCACGGAGGAGTAAGGATAGTCAGATCTCCCGCATTCGGGACAGGCCGGCCATATAATGACTTTGGCCTTGGTTTTTACTGTACGGAATATCCTCAGTATGCTGCCGAATGGGCAGTCGGAACAGGAAGGAACGGCTTTGTTTCTTCTTATTCTATTGACACCGATGGTCTTCGTATAATTAATCTCTGCAGTTCTCAGTATAATCCCCTCCACTGGCTGGGGCTCCTTTTCAACTACCGTGAATTCGATCTGTCCTCGGATACAGCCTATAAATCCAGAGAATATATAGATAAGTATTTCCCTGTTGACCACCAGGCCTGCGACTGCATCATCGGCTACCGTGCAGACAACAGATGTTTCATGTTCGCACAGGACTTTCTTGACGCAAAGCTTTCATACATGAGTTTCAGGAGTGCGCTTATAAGTGATGATTCCAACAGACAGTTTGTACTGAAGAGCAACCGTGCGTTTGACAGGGTCATCTTTACCGGATACAAGCCGGCCCTGAGAGATGTATCATATCCCGTAAGGCGGAGCCGTGAGATAAGATATATGAAGAGCATAAAACCTTCTGCCGGTATAAATGATTTCTTTATCACCGATCTGATTGAGGAGGAGGTTCGTCCATATGACACACGCCTATGACAGGATCTGCCTTGACAGAGCAGCAGATACGCTTGGCCGTATGCTCGATTATTCGGTCTACAGCCTTCATTATGATGTCGTAACAATGATCGACTTGTTCATATCATCCGGTACGGCTGACTTCTTTGAACGCGGAGATATAAGGTTAATTGCCGGGATGTCCGGCATTGAGCTTGCATACGAGGTGCTGGAAAAGAGCGGCATTGCTTATGAAAGAATGCAGCCGCGCTATACCAAAAGCCTGAGTCCGGAATACTGGTGCGGTCATGCACTTGCTCATATACAGTGGGAGTCCTGTATGCCGATCGAGCATATTATCGAGTCATTTTCTGTTACCGGTTTTATTTCCGTGTACAGCAGCAGCAGGCTTTCATTCCTTGATGCTCTGCCTCTTGATATAGGTGATGCGGAGCGGACTGAGAAGTTGAAAGCCTTTGGAAGTCGTTTTTCAGATGAAGCCGTTTCAAAATTCATATCAGCAACCGGCAGCAAAAGCATTTCCGGGAAAACCGATGATACCCCTCTCAAAAAAATGCGCATTAAAAACGGCCTCAGCCAGAGTGGTTTGGCTAAGGCCAGTGGCGTTCCTCTCAGAACAATCCAGCAGTACGAGCAACGTCAGAAGGATCTTGCAAAAGCCCGCGCAGAATATCTTATTGCACTCGCGCGCGCCATGGACTGCGACCCTTCGCGACTGATTTAGTCGCTCTCTTCTTCTTCCTTTTCTACTACCTTCAGCTTCAGAACCTGTTGTTCCTGTTCATCCGCAAGGTATACTCCTTCAGGAAGATCGTATTCGATCGGTATCTCACTGTCCTCGTAGTAGTTTGTTATATTGATCTCATTTGCCGTTATACCCGTAAAGCTGTCGACCGTGCTCTTTTTGCCCTTTATAACTACAGTCTCAGGGGCTGTATAGGTCCTTTCATACGAATCATCCGACTCGTCCTTTACCGGCACTACGAGCCTTACTTCCTTGTTATACCCTGCAGCAGCCCTGAACGATACCGTTTCAGGGTAAATGATGACATTTATAACCCGGTTGCCTTCACTGTCAAGTGCCGCAACTTCAAGTGTCATGGCTTTAAACTGTTCATCAAGGTCTTCAGGATCAACGACCGCTGCTACTCTGTCTATCTCAGCAAGTTTTTCCTCAGTCGCGATGACCGTGGCAGTCTCTACCGACATGTTCTCTACAAGAGGTATGGCATTCTCTTCCACTTCCTCCGAATACTCGACACTTATAGGCATATCCACGCTCGCTGCGCTTGCTATCTCCACGGTGACACTTTTTACAGATGAGTCTACCACCTGTGTGCCTTCAGGCCCGGCCACACGCAGTGCGACAGTGTTCTCGCCGGTTGAAAGGCCACTTACATCTGCTGTTACAGATATGTCTTCCGATGATATGTTTGCTGTATCGACCCTCCTCTGCTGGAGTGTTACCTCTACATTCTTATAATTTGCCTCTGAAACTGCGTAGCCTCTGTTTGCAAGAGTGTCAAGTCCTGTATATGTGATAGGCACACCTGTATATCTCTCATTAGTCATAGGGTCGTAGTTATAGACCACAAAGAACCAGGCGCCGGTAGCAACGAGTAAAGAAAGAATTATATTAATAACTCTACGTCCCTGATCAGTCATTGCGCCTGCCTCCTTTCAGTATTTTGAACCTTGAAAGCAGATCTTTGTCATCCGATGAAGGCAGATAGATATCAAGAAGCATTTTTTCAAGCGTCTTAAGGTCGAGGAAACGTTTGAATTCCCCGTTCTGTGCGACCGAAATAGCTCCTGTCTCCTCAGACACAACTATAACGAATGCGTCTGACACCTCACTGAGTCCAAGCGCCGCCCTGTGCCTGGTACCGAGGTTTTTGCCTATATTCTGCCTTTCCGTAAGCGGCAGAACACAGCTTGCCGCATGTACTCTGTCACCTCTGATTATCACAGCCCCGTCGTGAAGCGGTGACCCTTCATAGAACAGGTTGCCAAGAAGTCTGACCGATATCTCCGCGTCGACAATAACACCCGTCTCACATATATCGGTGAGCATTGTCTCACGCTCTATCGCCATCAGAGCTCCGGTCTGAGTTGATGAGAAGTCGTCGACCGCGTCAACAATTTTGTGGACGGTCGCGTACATTTCATCTTTACCCATATCCCTGAACTGCCAGCTTAGAACGCCTCTGCGTCCGATCTGTTCCAGACCTCTTCTGATCTCAGGCTGGAACAATATCACGACTGCAATGAGGCCTACAGTTATGAGCCTTGTGAACAGCCAGTTAAGCAGGCTCAGGTTGAAGATCTCTGAAACAAGGAAAAACGCGATAATCAAAAGGATTCCTCTGAACAGCTGCTGCGCGCGCGTTTCTTTAATGAAACCGAGCAGCGTGTACAGAAGGTACGCAACGATAAGGATGTCGATGACATCCGTTATCTTTATGCTCATGAGGATTCCCATCAGATTATCGATCATTTATTACCTTTCTATTTTGGTTTTATTGTTTTATTCGCCAGGTGCCACAGTCACATCACCGTCTTCTGAAGTCTGCAGAGCTTTTCCTTCAAGCACTGCGTTCATAAGACTTTTAGCGTTTTCTATGCTTTCAGTATCCTGCGTCATAACGTATGCGTATTCTCCGCCTGTTGAATATGTAGGCAGCATGCCGTCTCCGCCCACTACCGTATTCTTGAAGATCTTCCAGTCAGGGTTTTTTGCCAGTTGGTATTTGACCAGCTTTCTGATCTCACGCGAACTGAAACTCATCTCAACGTAATTGGTCAGGCTCGAAAGCACCTTGTTGTAGCTCAGTATCATGGTGCGGCTGCTGGTAGCTTTCTTAAGAAGAGCCTCAAATACCAGCTGCTGATTTTTGATCCTCTGCCTGTCACCATCAACAAACGCCTTACGCTCTCTTGCAAACGCAAGTGCCTGTTTTCCGTTCATATGGTTGACGCCTTCCTTTACAGTCCAGCTCTTGAGCTTTACAGGCGTAAATTCATATTCAGATTCAACATCTATCCCGCCGATCGCATCGATAAACCTCTCAACGGTGGTAAAGTTGACCTTAACGTAATAGTTTACTTTTGTATCAAACAGCTGCTCCAGCGCCCCTATCGTAGTTTGCACTCCGTAAAAGCCGGTATGTGTAAGCTTGTCCATCGCGTTGTCGTAGTCAGGCATGTAAATCTCATAGTCACGCGGAACGGATGTCATCAGTATCTGATGTGTTTTAGGATTAACCGTTACCATCATGTTGACATCGCTCCTGCCCTCTTCATCAATGGTACCGTCAACATCAATACCGGTTATGATAAAGTTGAACGAGTGCTTGGTCACATCTGATACCGCGCTGGCATTCTTGACCGAGCTTTCGCTGAGGAACGACAGCGTACCAAGAGAGTAGGCTGTACCTACCCCATAAAACACAATGAGCAGCATCGCGGCAAAGGTTGCCAGTACCTTGCCCCATTTTTTGCTCTTGCTGCTTCGTGTCTGAATCAGAATCACAAGGCTGAGCAGGATCAGCACTCCGAACATCGCCACGCCCATGACGAACGGAAGCACGTTCATGAATACTATGGATGCAGCAAACACACCAAATGATACGAGGTACAGTATGGTCAGAACCTTATGGAATTTCGTGACCTTTCTGCGTCCGCTGCGTTTTTTCTTATTTTTAGTGTAATTGCTTCTGTACCTGTCGTATGCCTCCTGCGATGCCTGCTTGATGGCTTCGATTTCCTTGATGTTGTGATGAGGGTGCTCATCGATCTCCTCTACCGGAGCGTTATCGGATGCTCGCGAAAAGGCATGTTCACGGTCATACTGAGCAAATATGTCGTTGTCCTCGTCGATCCATTTATGACCGCTCATAGGTTCAGGCACATCAAAAGAGGGAGCACTGCTGCTCTTGCTTTCTCTCCTGAGCTCTTCATAGAGCTTTCTGTCATTATCTATGTCGACTTTTTTGCTTCTTTCCGGGACCTCGCGGTCAAATTTGAATTCCAGAAGATCGTCGAGGTCCCAGTCGTTTTTTGCCATACTTTATTAGTCCTATCTCTTTGTTTCAATCAGTCCGTAAGCATTGCCCTTACGCTTATATACCACGCTTACTTCGTCCGTATCCATGTCAAGGAATACGAAGAAGTCGTGTCCGAGCATCTCCATCTGAAGAACGGCTTCCTCAGCCACCATAGGGGTAAGCTCTACCTGCTTTCTCCTTACAATGACCATTTCCTCTTCGAAGTCTTCATCTTCAGGTTCCGGGATGAACTCCAGCTTAAGAGCCTTGTTTTCTTTATATCTTGACTCAAGCTTACCCTTGAGCTTGCTCATCTGATATTCAAGTTTATCTGTAACCAGGTCGACTGCATCATAAATGCTGTCGTTTGCCATCTCGGCTCTGAGAACGGCCTGCTTGGCATTGATGGTTGCCTCAAACTTCGGCGTTTCTCTGAGCTTTGAAACTACTATATTGGCAGTTGTGTCTTCGTCAAAGTATTTGCCGATCTTGTCCAGCTTCTTCTCAATGTAGTTGCTGAGCTTCTCGCTCATTGGATAATTTTTTGATGAAATGTTTATCTTCATAACACTTATCCTCCTGATGTCATAGTTTGCTAACTTATTGTACCACAAGATAGACAAAAAATGTGTGCTCCTTCTGTGAAGAAGCACACAATATATAGATTTTAATAAAATTGTTTTTTGACTGATAGTTATTACCAGAGCTTATCTACAGCATCAGCAATCTTCTTGCCTTCTACAGGACCCAGCTTGCACCTGAGCTGTCTTTTGACTTCACCCATAGTGTTAATATAGTCCTTTGCCTTCCCCTCCTCTATGCGGGCGAGGAGAGCCTTTTCTGCTTCTTTGCTGATCGTTCCGTCATCAGAAATACCAGCCAGAATAAGTTCCAGTTCTTCCATTGGGATATTCATCGTAGGATCTATCATTATACTCATTATGTTCTCCCCCTTGATTGTTGTTAATGATTAGCACCGCGACCACTCGACCTGGTCTTTGACCCCACACTCGCCTTTACCCGCTTTGCGGAGGACTTACTTCTAAGATACGCCATGATCACAGCCGCCTCTTGCATGCTGCTTACGTGGGTCCCTTTGCCCGTATCTGGCATGGACTTGCAACCACGAACATGGCCGCGGACTATTCACTTAACTGAGCAGCTCTCTATTTCTTTTTGCTCGCCTTGACTTCCTGCTCAAGCATCTTTTCGAGTCTTTCTTTTGCCTTCGGATCATATGCAAGCGCATCGTCATCTCCGGCAAGAAAAGCTTCAAGATTAGGAAGACGGACGCCGGCCTTATAATTCATTTTGAACAGCTCGACGTTGAGCGCTTTTACGACATCGCGCATTTCATTATTTGTCATTATTGCCTCCTTAATAAACAGGTAGTGATCACTGAGGTTTATACTCACCGGACGCCCCGAGATCCCCGGCGTTTTCTTCAC
>JBGUVT010000224.1:0-2425 GCA_045220485.1 Anaerovoracaceae bacterium
AAGGGGAAAGCTGCGCCACTCATAGTCATGAATACATTTCAGGGCAATGGAAGTGATGTTTATAGCGCGCTTTGTACTATGACGGAAAAAGAGCTGAATCTTGCTGTTATAAGTGATATCAACTGGAATGAGGAGATGTCCCCCTAGGAATGTGCTCCTTTGTATAAAAATGATAGCCCCTACACAGGAGGGGCAGATAAATATCTTGATAAGCTGACTGGAAGCATAATCCCTGCTATAAAAGCTGAGCTTGGTGCAGAGCCTGGATACTTAAATGATCTTAACTATTAAACCTTAAATGATAGCAAAAGTAGCACTACATTTTTGCAGTCATAACAGTTGACGTAAACTTACCCAAATCTATATGGGCCGGTACATCTGTATGAAGCAGCCTGAAGTACTCTTTTACCTGCTTTGACGGTGTTTCCACTGTAACAATACCCGTGTTGTTCCTGAAACACATGAGAGACTGACATCTGCCGACGATCTCACTGACAGATCTTCCGGAAGGAAGAAGCTGTTTGCGGAGTTTCAGAAGGCAAATCGTATTGATGATATCATGCAGGATCTTACCTCTGACTGTTTGATCTGTCCACTTGGAAAGAGGGAGCAGATCAAGGTATTCTTTACTGGTCTTGAATACTACTTCGATATCTGTCCGGCCGAAATATTCAGTCAGCAGCTCTTTGGGATTCAGGTCCAGGTTGGAGACGAGGACGAAATAACCATATTTTACAGTCATCCAGTCCTTGTCCTTCACCTTCATAGCAGCGTACTCATCTTCGTGTTCGCTCAGGTAGTCGCTGAAACGCTTCAGAGCATTGTATTGATCTACATATATATAGGCATACTCTTTCTGTCCAAATAGTTCGATCTCCTTGCGGAAGCCAAAGTATGTATGATGTTTTCTGACAAATGCATACTTCCCTTTGCCGATCAGGTCCTTCACCTCCCAGTAAAGGGTTTTATATGGATACCCTTTCCGGGCAGGCATCCTTCCGATGATCGTCTTTTCTGTACCGATATGAAAAGCGCCTACCAGTTCTCTGGAAACATAACCGGCATCCAGAACAAGGGATTCAATTACGATCCCGAGACTGTCAGCCACATCATTTACCACCGTCATGACAGTATTGATGTCAAGGACATTGCCGGGGATGATGTCGTACCAGACAGGAAGTCCGCTCTTCTCATCCAGTACAAGGATCAGGCGGGTCATGACCTCTGATGAGTCCACACCATGGCAGCAAAGAGCATTAAACGGATTGTCATCTATATCGTTTGGCAGCGGTGTTGAATCAACATAGCAGCCTTTTCCGAAATCCGGGTCTTTCTTCTGCATGGCGGCTACAAAGGTCTGAAAGAACGATACTTTTACCCGGTCATCTCCGAGCATGCTGAAAAATCTCGTATCCGAATGCAGCGATGGAATGGGTACATCCGGAAACAGGTAAGAAGCGAAGGATTTCAGGATGAAGTTGTCGCAGCTGATCCTCGATCCATCCTTCAGGATGCCGTGCAGGATATGGCACAGCATGCGTTCATAAGCTTCATCTTTCGGAAAAACGCTCCGTAAAACAGAAAGCAGACCGCATTTTTCCAAAAAACGAAGCAGCAGATAGGCATCACCGAAAACAGTGTGGATTTCAGTCTGGGGGAACAAAGTCTCTCCATTGATGCGGGGATCATCTTTTTCTACAGAAGAAAAGCTGTCCGAACGGGCATCATACCCGATCAGTCCCCTGGTCGGTGACAGAAAAATGCCCGCTTTCCGGTCATCAGTTAAGTACAGGACCCTGCCAAGTTTCTCACGGACCTGCTGTCTGCTGTGTGCGCTGTTCCCGGTACGGACATAGACAGCGTCCACGATAGATGCTGAACCACTGATGATCCTTCCGGAGTCATCACGAACAATTTTTTGTGCTTTAATGAAGGCCATGCAGTACTCCAATGCAATTTGTAGTATTTGATAGAACTACATATATGATACTGCATAGCTTTCAATAATGCAATACATAGCGGCAAAACAAAGACTTTAAGTATATTTTGATGAGTGTAGTGCTACTTTCTTACTCATCTAAGGTTAAGTTATTTTACAAGAACCATACCTTCTGTGGACGGGACAAACCCGAGCTTTGTATATAAAGCACGTCCTTCCTCGGTCGCATCAAGACTGATTTCGGTTACTCCACGCTTCCAGGCCTCGTCTATCAGCATCGATACCATTCTCATTGCGATGCTATGTCTTTGCCATTCTTTCATCGTGTATACATTCATGAGATGTGCCCGATTACCAGTCGGATGATCAAAAGTCGGCATGATATGCATATAGCAGATTGATGCGCAGCCTATAACTCTTTTTCCGTCCAATGCAAGAACTGTTGTATGGTCCCCTTTTTCACAATATTCCCTGATGCTTTCAATT
>JBGUVT010000225.1:0-8948 GCA_045220485.1 Anaerovoracaceae bacterium
ATTATAGTAAACGACAAAAATAACTTTACTTAAAACTACATAACGACTTGAGTTGAGCGTTTGGGACAGCCCAGGCATCAAATGCAATATCAACCGTATTAGCCAGATCCGATATCGAGGCAAAGAATGTGTTATGAGTATTCTCTCGACGAGTTATTCTCCATACCTTCTCAATCGGATTGAGATCAGGCGAATATGGCGGCAACATCAAAAATGAAACTTTGTCGGATATATCGTCATATTCAGGCTGTTTCTCTGTATCAACAAGCCGTAAGGTTTTCTTGTGCCAGGGAGCGTTGTCCATCACTATCACATAATGCTTTCCCTCAGGCGCCGGTTTTGCTGAAAGGAAAGCCCTTATGGATTCAATTGTTGTCTCATAATTGAATGTTTCAGGCCTGGCCACAAACAGTTCCCCTGTCTCGGGGATTACAAAGCCGCTGTATGATACTTTGAATCGCCCGGGAAAAGATTTTACTGTTGGCGCACTCCCCTTTTTAAACCACCCGCATGTAACGGTAGTCTGAATTTGGAAATGTACTTCGTCCTGATATACCATGATCGCGGTACTGTCCGCCTCTAATTCGGAACGTTTTTTTTAAACTCATTTCGTGCCTCGGAATCTTCATATCCTTTTGAGGGATATGGCTGAGGACGAATATGAGAATAACCCAGGCTGTGAAACAAGCGCTGGCACTGTCTTACACTCATGTTGACATTGTATTTTCTGCTTATATAGGTGGAAAGAGTGGGACCATCCCAGTTTTTATAGCCAATTTCTTTTGGATCGGTTTGAAGAACTGCGTCGATTTCCTTATATTGGTCTTCGGTAAGCTTTGCGGGACGCCCTTTGTGCCCTTTGGGGCGCAGTGCTTCAAATCCCTGCTCATCTGCTGTTTTTACCCAACCGGTAACAGCAACCTTGCTGACCCCAGCCATGGTGCCAATTTGAGCAGCAGAGCATCCAGAAAGAACCATATTTACGGCAAATACCCTGAAGTGGTACCGAGCCTCGTCGGTTGACGACATAATAGCTTTACCTTGTTCCAGCAACAACTCGGGGTCGGTATTATACTTGCGTTTATTCATATATACTGCACCTCCACAAGAAGTATAGCATATATTTTGCGCTATTTCAAAGTAAAATTATTAATGTCGTTTACCATAAAATGACGCCGGTATTCCTCATCGACTATGTCCCAGTTGATATGTTTTCTGAGCTGAACCCAGCGGCTATCTTCTTTCAAATGACCGCCGAAGGGAAGGATAAAATCATAGATGCTGGTCTGTCCATCATTTGTATTGCGATACATATCTGGCTCCTCAGATGCAGGATATTTGGTGTCCGAAGGCGTAAAACCCTGAAGCTATTTTACCAGATATGTACTTGTAACTCATTGTTTTCCCCATATTTATGGGATTTTCAGGGCTCTTTAAAAACCAACCTATGCCGCGCTTCTCCTCCGTCTCTTCATCACCAGACCTGCGCCCGCAAGGCCTGTGAGCATGATGCCGAGGAAGTAGATCAGGTTCGTGCCGGGGCCACCGGTTGAAGGCAACTCGACGCCTGGGTTGTTCAGTACTTCAATAGTAATCGTCGTATCGTCTACTTCTCCCGTTTTTGAACTGTTATACACAAATCGATTTACTGACTGAGTCCAGTTGTATGGATTATCTTCAGTGAACGCTTCAGTAACCGAATCTTTCGGAGGCAGATAATGTGTATATGCATCATCAAGATACAAATGCATTTCAATCGGCTCAGCCACCATAATGTATCCATCCGGAGCTTTTGTCTCCACCAGGTAATAAACACCATTTGGAGCATACGAGAGGTCTTCTACCGTAATCTTACCACCAGAAGTGGTCATCTCATCACCTATTTGAACAACCTTCTTTGTCTCATTACCAACTTTAAGATCTGACGTTCCACTTTCATATGTTACATTGCCAGTAACCTCATCTGTCTTGGACTTCGCTGTTCGATATAACTTAAATTTTGCAGTATCAATCAGTTGGTTGTTGCCCATATCCTTCTTCTGGATTTCAAGATTCTTGGCGTAAACATGGATCTTGTGAGTGTTTTCACTGTCTAGTTTATTACCGGTTGTTCCATCATATCCATCAGCAACCTTCCCTGCGGATTTCCCTTGCGTCGTATGAGTATAGGTTTCAGAAGCCCCATCATTTACTGGGATATAAGTCACTTTAAGCGTATAGGCTTCTCTCTCTTCGCCTTTTTCTTTCGTTTCGTGCTTTTCCGGTGCCCCATCTTCTGCTGCAGCACTATTTACAGTTTTCTCAAGGGAGAGTTCAAATCTTCCGATAATTGAATGTCCATAAGGGAAGTATCGATAAATCAAATTTGAACTTGCCGTTGTTTCATCATTCTCAATCTGCCTAAGCAGAGTCTCTATCAAATCAGCATTGATAAAATGAGAAAAGGGAAGCGTTTCATTCGATGTTCCGTCTGGTGTACTTGCATCATTCAGCAAATCATCAGAATAGTACATCTGACTACCCTGTGTAACAGCAATGATCTCATCATCGAGCCCATTACTCTTAACAACCTGATTTACTCGAATCTTATCCCACAATTGTCTTAGTTCTTTTGCCGGATCGACTTCAGTTCCTAAATAGACTGTCCACTCCGTGGAGTTTTCTGTTAAGCTCAACTCATCAACATTGACATATGGAGTTTCATAATCAACTCTAAATGATGAATGATCCTGATTTATCCAGTAATAGCCCTCCGGACTTCCACTATGCTTTACACGATTTGCCTCAACCCGGTTATCAACACCACTATTAGTTGAAATAGTATTGCCACCCATAAAGTCTTCCTTTGCTTTTATAAAGAAAGACTCTTTCCAGCCACCATTTTCCGGCCATTTTATTTCCTGATTATAATAGGCAACAGACCAAGTCCCATTATTATTAACCCAATGGTAGTATGCTTTTTTCACATCTGCAGGTACAGCTGAATGCCTGGTAATACTTCCACCTGTTGTATCTGCGTAATAATATCCTTCTTTAATAGGATCTCCTGAAGCATCAACAGGATAAAAAGCAGGATCAACTGTGTCGTATACTTCTCCAATCACCGTCGCCT
Source organism: Anaerovoracaceae bacterium (assembly GCA_045220485.1). Taxonomy (GTDB): domain Bacteria; phylum Bacillota; class Clostridia; order Peptostreptococcales; family Anaerovoracaceae; genus Crickella. Next base: position 3,113 of record JBGUVT010000225.1, read on the forward strand.
TAACCAGCATTTCCTCCAGAATTGTTTTTGTCTCAGTAACTAATTGATCGGCGTCTTCCGCATTACCAGAATAGCCTCCTTCGCTAGCTAGATTCATTAGTCTGGATTTATTATTACCAACACGATCCAGAGCTAATCCTAATGTCCATATCTCTACTCCATTCCCCTCAGTTGTTCCTGCAGCTCTTTCAATTGCATCCCATGTGGTTCCCTGTGGTGCCCCATCTGTAATCAAGAGTGCCACTTGTCTCTTCCCGGAATTTGTTGTGAAAACCGGAGGATTACTATTATTGATTAGATTGAAAGCCGATGTTTGATTTGTCCCGCCGACAGGTTGAATGCTATTTATTTCACTAATCAAGGAGGCTTCATCGTCCGCCCCATACAATGTTCCACCACTTGCTGCAGAAGCAAAAGTAACAAGACCTATTTCTGCTCCTGGATCAAGGCGATAAATAGCACGGGATACAGCCTTAACTGCCGCAGTCAAATAACTCAACCGATCCCAGTCAGCCGTATCTTTAGGAGGCTTCGGCGTTGAGTTATAGATCTTCCCTGTAAAGATTCTATTATCAGCAAATCTGTCTGTTATTGAAACTGTCGTATTTCCGTTGGAGATCTGACAGACATTTTTTATCCTGCCAGATGTGCTTGCATTATCATATGGCAGATAATATGACGCATCGATTATGCTCCATCTAGTAAAGTAATCATTACCGGAAAAATAGACAGCATACATAGTTGCCGTATTATTAATGTCGCCTATAACATAGTATACTTCTTCCGGATCACCATTGTCGAGAAGCCACTGTCCCAAATTAATCTGCCCATTAACAGTAAAATCCTGCTCATTTAGAAGCGTCTCCGGAAAATACATCGAACGGGAAATATCCGTTATGAATTCTATACGAATATCCTGATCAATCGTATACCGTGAAGAAGAAGCAGTCAAATCAACTTCATAGATCCGATTGTCATAATCCACAACATGAGCAGTCTTATCGGATACCAACGGATTCCCAAGTAATGAATCTACCCACTCATTGATCTCCTGTGTTGCAGGTGATGTGTAATTCTTAGCAAAGACAGCTGTGAGAATCTGATTATCCTGAGTAAACTCAATTCCTCCTACTGGAATTGTGGAATCATATCCAGTAAGCACTTCTTCGCCACGACGCCAACCCACAAAATAGCATCCTTCAGCTGGTGTGGCAACTATAGGCACAGTATTCTTCCACTCAAGATCAGTAACTGTATTTGAGCAAGAAACAGAGCCATATGATGGATTATTGACTGCTACGCTAAAGTTTAGCTGCGGTTTATCCTTTTCATATATTTTAATCGCAACATCAAACCCATTGTTTACGATCTTAAAACCATTTGAAGAGTCCCAAGAGAGATAGTTGTCCGACCAGTAATTTCCATGGATTCCGAAGCCACTGCCACGTTTTTCGATCCATAGATATCTCCCACCCGGATTGTCTCCGACTACCATGCTCCATTCCGGTTCGATATAATTTGAACCATTGTACCACCAACATGCAGTTCCATCATAGCCAAAACGCCATGTAAATTCGTTCCCAAGCGCATCCAAATTATTATTGGGGACTGCAACAGACGCCCCATCATTTCTCAGCGCATAAAAATGGTGAGTATTATTATAAAATCGATCTACATAGATTACATAAAAACCATCCGTATCAATGTCGGCAACTTCTGTAGCTTCTTGCCCGTCCGTCACCTTCACCAAGAACTGATCCCCATTCTTCATGGTGACTGTCAGGCTCTCTTCTGTATCAAATGGACGCGTACTGATTAAAGCCCAGTCCCCGGACTCGACTATTGTTCCATTAATCTCAGCAATCTGCTCTTCTGTCAGTTCCGCACTATACTGAACCTCCAACCCATTGGCTTCCTTCAGCCCTCCAACTGTGGTCGCATCTTCAACCTTTCCAACCCACACGAGTTCAGAATTGCTGAACTCCACGCTCGCTACATCAGCCAAGAACTGCCTCGTAGCATCGCTTACTTCCACATTATTCAAGCTTATCGCATCGCTGTATATACCAGTGTCTTCTACACCCGACTCTTCCACTTCATTGTAAACATCGTTTCCATCCGTATTTTTACCGTTTCCAACCTCGATTTTGCTGTTTTCAGTCGCATTTTCCCCTTCATTTTCCGCATTTTCACCCACAAATTCGTTTTGTGTCCCCTGGTTACTTATACCCAGCACTTCCACTATCTTGTAGAATGACGCAAATCCGCCCCCGGGAATGCTGAATTCGTACATTTTCCCGTTTACTTCGTAGTGGAAGTCCACCGTATAGACAACGGCATACACAGAGAAGGAGTCTGCTTCAAAGGTCAGTGTATCCGCATTTCCTTCAGTTTCTGCATCCTTTGTTTCAGTCAAATCCTGCGTCTTAACTGCTTTGTCCGCTTTGTCTGCTTCATCCGCTTCGTCGGATTCGTCCGCTTTGTCGTCTGCGTCGGATTTGTCCGCCTTGTTCTCTTTGTCGGATTTGTCCGCGGAATCTTCTACATGCACCACAAGAGGAGCTGTAGAACTGTCTTCCACAGCCTGTCTGATTGCTTCGGATGTAATGCTGACTCTGATCGGCTTCAGAGGCTCAATCTCAACCGGTTCTGTTGAAGAACCGTCTCCGGGCACGCTCCAGAAGCTGATATCGACCGCGTGGAATCCCTTTGTCCTTCCCTCAACGCTTCCTTCCAGAGCTGCTGCCACAATGTCCGGATCCGCCTCGGCAAGTCTCATGGTGGTTCCCACAGGGAATGTACCTTCATCTGCCTCAACATGTACTTTCAGTTCTGTCACCTTCTCGGGAGACGAACCTGTCTCTGTATCGGAATTGAGGCTTCCGGCAGTGACAGTGATCCTGTCGTCAAAGGTGGCCGCGGGATAATCCGCCGGATTTACATTGCCGGCGTTTTCACCAGCCCGGTGATCTTCCGTGTTTTCTACTGCAGCTTTGTCTTCTGCAGCTTTTTCATCGGAAGTCTCTTTATCTTTCGTCCCGGCATTTTCTGCCGCCTCTTCAGAATCCGAAGCAGGAGCTTCCTCACTGACAAGATCCTGAACAAGGATCATCTTCAGTTTCGAGGAAATCTCATCGATTCCAAGTTCCCTGTCTTCTTCCACAAAAACGATCTCGGCTGTCTTTTCTTCAACCTGCCTGATTGTGACCGTTTTCCCGGCCGCAGTATCGCTTGTCTCTGCTTCTGCCTCGGTATCAGCTTCCGGCTTCTCCGCGTCGGCAGTTACTTCCTCAGTTTTTTCTGTTTCTAAGGCAGCGGCATCTTCCTGGGTCTCTGAATCGGCTGCTTCTTCTGTAGGCTCCTGTGCCTCTTCCTGGCCAGTCCCTTCCGGAGTCACTTCACCCTCTATCTCTTCCGTTGTGATCTGGGAAGTCTCCCAATCCACCTGATCTGTTGTCAGGTCAAGGCACACCCAGCCGCGGACTTTTTCGCCGGCCTTGACGGGCTTCCCTTCCGCGTCATACTCGTGGCGGTTTTTCATCACCGTGTAGGTGGCAAATGTGAAGATCAGATCCTGCCCCTCTAATTCTCCGCTGATTTCGTTATAGACGTTTTCAGCCTTTACTGTGGCGGAAATATATTCCTCCTGGTCATTCTTTTCCAGATATTCCCGGATATCGTCGGAAGGGCGGCGTGTGCCCTCAACGGCTTCGATTCCAAGATACTTGTTGTAGGCCTCAACATCCAGAATTTCCAGCTTGTCGTAATCGACATACTGGGCAGCGATGCCGTTGACAGTGGTATTGATCGACCTGATCTGGTCATCGGTCAGATGAAGGCCGGATGGCAGCCTGTAGCGGGCAACTGCATTTGTCTCGTTCAATTCTCCCGCGGGAATCGTATACGCCAAATAGACTCTCAGCAGATCTGCGGGAGCCAGTTCGGTATCTTTGTTTACTTTTTTCCAGTCCGCGGCAGGATCGGGAGCTGTGCCTTCTGAGAGGGACAGCTCTGCCTCTTGGCCATCCTGTGCTGCTGTGTCAAATAACGCAGCTTCCGCTCCGTCCTCAGACCCGTCTGTCTGATTGTCCGCGGAACCGTCTGTCTGATCGGCTGCGTGGCTGTAATAAATCGCGGTCTTTTTGTTCAGGATCCTTGCGAAATTCAGCTGGTCAAGTACGGGGACATAACCCTCTTTCGCCGCTGCTGAAGGATCGGCTGAAGTGTCCTCCGTACCGGCTGTACTCGCAATTTCGGATTCGGCAGCAGTTTCCGCTGAGTCAGCAGTTTCCGATTCCGCAGCAGCCGATGTATCGGCCGAATCAGCGCCAGTCTGGTCACCTGCTTCGCGAAGAACTGACTCATCTCCCGTTTCTGCATCAGCTGCCCCGGTTCCGGAAGCATCAGCTGCTTCCCCGGATACATCCTCCCCGTCTTCGCCGGTGGCAAGGTCTGTCTCTCCGGATCCGTCCTCTCCGGCTTCGCCGATGGCAAGGTCTGTCTCTCCGGATCCATCCTCTCCGTCTTCTTCTGTGGGAAGGCCTTCCTCCGCAGTTCCGGATTCACTCTCTTCTTCCCCATCAATGGAATGGTCTGCATCCGCGGATCCGGATCCACTTTCTCCGTCTTCACCATCTATGGCAGGTTCTGTCTCTGCTGCAAAGCCGCTCTCTCCGTCTTCACCATCTGTGGAAAAATTTGTCTCCGGGGCTTCTGAGGATTCATTCTCCCTGTCTTCGTCAGCTTTGTCATCTGCCGCGTCGTCAGCTGCTGAGTAGGCATCTTCCTCTGTCGCTGAATCCGTGATTTCCCCGTCTTCTTCAAGAATCTGATCTTCTTCCTCGGAGAACTGGTCTTCTTCGCCAGAATACCGGTCCCCTTCCCCGGGGAACTGATCCTCCTCCGCAAATGCGGACGCATCTCCGCCGGCAGTGCCGTTTTCTCCGGCTTCAAAGGCTTCTTCGTTCTCCGTAGCTCCAAATGTTTCGAGTTCCGAGCTTTCTTCCTCCCCGAAATCCATCTCTGTGATTTCGGAGCTCTCATCGCTGGCTACGGCAGCGCCTTCCATCATGACTGTCGCGGCCGCGTTGTCTTTGTAACACTCCGTACTGTGCGTATGAGTTTCTTTTCCGCAAGTCAGGACTTTTCTATAGCAGTCTTCTGTATGCCTGTGGCCTTCCGATTCCTTCAGACCGCAGACGAGTTCTCTCTTCTCTTTATAACAATCGTCATCGTGTGTATGCTCCTCTATTCCGCATATAAGCTTTCCGTCAGCATCATAGCAGGATTTGCCGTGCTGATGGTCTGTCTTCCCGCATACCAATACGCGGGAAACCTCATAGCAGGCCTCTGTGTGATGATGGCCGTCACTCTCCGGGATGCCGCACACAAGCTCTTCGGTATAGCAGGAGTCATCATGCTGATGGGCTTCCACACCGCATAAAGCCTCCGATTCCATCGTGATGGCGGGGAGGACCAATGCGTAGGTTGTCACGAACACAACTAAAGCCGCAGTGATGCTGACAGTTCGGGTCAGGAGCTGTCTGGTCCTGCGGTCTTTCAAAATCATTCTTATTTTTGCAAGTAATGCTTTCATCGTACAGCTTATAACCTCGCGTTCACAGACGTGAACGATACAGATCCGGAGGATGTTGCTCAAAAGAAAAGGAGATGGTAAGAGATTCTTCAGACCGCCTTATTCTCTGTGATGTCATGGATTTATAAATCTCACTGATCATCAAAAAAATATTCAAAATGTCATTTCCGAAAATGTAAGGTAGGTGCCGTCCCGGGATATGATGAATTATGAAAATACTAAAGATATGTAGTTTAGGAC
>JBGUVT010000226.1:0-9512 GCA_045220485.1 Anaerovoracaceae bacterium
CGGCGGATAAGTAAGGGAGCACTTAGTAGATGCGAGCACCCTCACATCTTTGTCACGCGGCAACTCTGCGCACAGGATCACGCTGCGTGCTGCGGCAGTGAAATCCATTGAGCCAAGACCTCTGTACTCAGCTTTTGAAGTTTCCTTCTTGTTCAGGTGTCCCACCAGCACCATGCCACATCTGTTTTCTGCAGCGATATCTCCAAGATGCTTCAACCTAGGTCTGACTTCATTTGCTCTGTGCATATCCACCTTTTCTCCAAGATATGCCTGGAGAGGGTCAAGGACCACCAATCCTGCTTCTGTCTCCCTGATTGCCCAGATCAGTCTCTCGTCTGTCATGCTTAGCATCTGATTTCCCTCATCAATGACCGAAACTCTGCTGCAGTCTGCTCCTGCCGCAACCAGTCTTGGCTTGATGGTATCGGCAAGTCCGTCTTCTGCAGTCTGATAGATGACATTAATGGGATCCCTGATCATTGGGCTTCCCGGCGGTTCCAGCAGTCCCCTACCTGTGGTGAAGGCTGCAATCAGGTTTAGCATAGCCATAGTTTTGCCTTTGCCCGGATCCCCCTGAAGCATTGTCAGTTTTCCTACTGGTATAAACCCTTCCCAAAGCCATTCGACATCTTCTGCTTCTATATCTTCCATATTGATAAGTTTGTAATTGTTTTCTGTCATTCACTACCCTCCTTATAATCATTCCTACCTTTTCCACTCCCCTCTTCAAAACCGCTGTCTCCGGGGGTGTTTTTTCGAAAAAACTGCTAGTTATCTCGATTTTTTTGCTCTCATTTTTCCTTATCGACGTTTGCATCCTTCGCAGGTCGTTTCCCCATCCTGTACGGCCATAGCGGGCACCATTCGATTGGGCACAGCCTCACTTCTTTCTTTTCTCCGCAGCTGCAGTCGATGCATTTAGCTCTGATTGCTTTCATAGGTGTTATCTTCGTCACTCTCATCCTCCTTTCCCTATTACTTGTCACCACATTCATACCGGTAGCTCTATGCCTCTTGCTGTTCAGAAGCGTTGCTGCTCTCACTACCTCTGCAAAGCTCTGCGATTATGTCATACCATTTGTCACATCCTGCTTGCATCTCATACAGCTCCGGCATTATCACTCTGACAATTTGCTTGATCTGTCTTTCGCTTAGCTCCATAAAACCTCCTTTCGATCCTTCTAAAGTGACAACTTATATCTTTATTGGAAGGCGTTAGCCTCTCCATGTATTTCTGTTTGTATGTTATTATTTTTAGGAAGTAGATTATTATATAACTTTTTCTGACATAGTCAAGTGATAAAATAATCTTTTTTGCTATATTTTTATTGTATATGTTTCGATAATATGATACAATCCTTCCAGAAAGAGAGGTAACTAACATGTCAATAGGCGAAAGGATACGTTTTTTCAGGCGGCGCAAGGGTTTGACACAGGCAGAACTGGGAGAGGCTATGGGGTTTGCCGGGAAATCGACAAATGTCAGAGTGGCTCAGTATGAATGGAATAGACGTGAACCGAAGAGAGATGTAATAGAGCAATTCGCAGAAATCTTTGATGTTGCACCAGAAGCTATTCAGAGCCCGGAAATCGATACAAAGATTGGCTTTATGCACACCCTTTTTCAGATGGAAGACCTATACGGACTAACTGTTACTGCCCTGGACGGATATATATGCTTAAAGCAGGATATCAACCATCCGAAGTACAACAAGGAAGTAGCTGACGATCTCCGCGCATGGTATGTCATGAAGAACAAGCTTACGACAGGCAGCATATCCAAGGATGATTATGATGAGTGGAGATATAAATATCCTATGCTCAGAGAGGATGCGGGAAGCAAAGAAGGCTATTATTACAATCAGAATTCCGGTGTTCAGCCACCAGCAATGGAAGTACGAGATAACACCGCCATTTATAGCGAAAGTGATGTAGTAAAAATCCTGCAGTTTTACAAAGACCAATTAAAGAAAAAATAGACGACAAATAGGCCTTTACTCAAGCTCTTAGATAAGGAGTAATCATCATATATGGAAAAACATCTAATCGAATCAATGAAGAGCAGTTTTGACAGCATTATGCATGTTGATGAAGATGGTGTTGAGTTCTGGTATGGCAGAGAACTACAGCCATTGCTCGGATATTCTAAATGGCAGAATTTCGAAGAAGTAATAAACAAAGCCAAAATATCTTGTGTAACTTCTGGATCCCTTGAAGAATCCCATTTTACTGACGTCAGTAAAATGGTCAAAGGTGGTGTAGCAGATGTACCTAAAAAAGATGTTATGCTAACGCGCTATGCTTGTTATCTGATTGCTCAAAACGGCGATCCCCGGAAGGAAGAGATTGCTTTTGCCCAAAGCTATTTTGCGGTAAAAACTCGAGAAGCTGAGGTGATAGCACAACGAATAGCCGATCTTGAAAGAATTCGTCTAAGAGGTGAGCTTAAAGCATCAGAAGCTCGTTTATCCAAGAACATATACGAACGTGGTGTGGATGAGAAAGGCTTCGGCAGAATTCGCTCTAAGGGTGACACGGCATTGTTTGGGGGTCATACAACTCAAGATATGAAAGACAAATACGGTATCAAGAGTGGCCCGCTTGCTGATCGACTCCCTGATGTTACATTGGCTGCGAAAAATCTTGCTACAGAAATGACTAATCTCAATGTTGAGCGAAATGATCTTTATGGAGAAGCTCCTATAACTGCAGAGCATGTTGACAACAACACTAGCGTCAGGAAGATGCTGGGCGAGCGAGGCATATTACCTGAAGAATTGCCTCCTGCGGAAGACACAAAGAAAATTGAGCGCAGAATAAAAAATGATGAAAAGAAACTGACTAAATGACCATTTGCAGAAAGGTTTCTATGAAAAACGCAGTAATATACGCAAGATACAGTTCAGATAAGCAGAATGAGATGTCCATCGAGGGACAGATTGAGGAATGCCAGCGCTATGCGGCTTCCAATGATCTTCTTATCGTTCAGGAATATATCGACCGGGCGCAGAGTGCGAAGACCGACAGGCGACCGGAATTTTTGCGTATGATCGCTGACAGCGAATTTGGCAACTTTGAAGTAATACTTGTATACCAGCTGGATCGCTTTGCTCGTAACAAGAATGATTCCGGTTACTACAAGAAGATACTTGCCGACAACGGAGTAAGAGTTGTGTCTGCCAAGGAGAACATTGCTACAGACAGCTCCGGCATCATCACAGAGGGTATGCTTGAGACTATCAGCCAGTGGTTTAGCGCTCAGCTTTCCGAAAAGGTAACCCGTGGGATGCTCCAGAGAGCGGCGCAATGTAAATACAATGGCAGCACTGTTCCATTGGGATATGCCGTCGATGAAAACGATCACTTTATTCTGGATGAACAAAGGGCTCCAATAGTGCTTGAGATATATGAGCGCGTAGCCTCAGGTGAAACAATAAAATCTGTCATGGATGATCTCAATGACAGAGGCATCAAAACTCAGCTAGGGAATCAGTTTAAACGAGGCTCGCTATCTACTGTCCTTCATAACGAAATGTACAAAGGTATCTACATTTACAAAGATGTACGCATCCCTGACGGTGTCCCTCGTATAATCAGCGACGAACTCTTTGAAGAAGTTCAGGAGATCACACGAAAGCGCAAGCACGGTCATCGGCCGGCAATCGAGGATTATCTTCTTTCCGGGAAGTTGTTCTGTGGACATTGCAAAGATCCTATGGATGGAGTCTCGGGTACCTCAGGTACAGGAAAGACTTATAGATACTATAAGTGCCTGAACTCCCCTAAGAAATGCGACAAGAAGAATGTCAGAAAAGATTTCATAGAACCGCTTGTTCTTGAAGCCTGTCGAGACCTCATATCTGAGGAAATGATAGATAACATCATAAAAGCTGTTGAAAAACAAAACCATATGGATCAGGAAAGCCCCACAACAATCAGCTTGCGCGAAAAGATCAAGTCTATTGAAGATAAAATAGAAGTCTTGCTGGATCAGCTCGAAGAGGGTGTGAATTCCACAAGAATAGTAAACAGACTGAAGCAACGGGAGGATGAGCTTGAGGAACTAAACAGACAACTGCAGAAAGAACAAGCAAAACAAAGAATTATAGAACCTGATCTGGTTCGCATTTTCATGAGATCAATAAAAATCGGGAGCCGTGATGATCTTGAGTATCAGAAGCTTCTGGTGAACACACTCATAGACCGCATATATCTATATGATGATCACTTCAGCATATTCCTGAACCACTCTGGCCGGAAAGTTAGAGTCTCAAATCACGAAGTTGCTGACATCGAAAAGTATTTCAGCGATAATCCGAACTCCAGTTCTATTACACTCGACTCTGGGACACCAACAAAAGCAGCAGGCCTTTGCGCCTGCTGTTTTTGTTGATGGCTCGGATGTGGTGAGAAGCTCCGAAGGAGGTTCGTATTCGGGTGTATTCTGTTTTCTCACACCCGAATCGCGGCGCTGTCAAGGGAGGAAGTGAAATTGTCGAGGGCAGCCTTTATGCACACTGATTCCGAGAGAATTTCACGGCCCTTGACAGAGACGCTATCCTCTCCGGGCCATAAGTATGAGTCTATCACCATTATCGCAGATTTGTGAGAGTATCCCGTCTCTGATCATATATGCCTCGCCTCTGATTTCCGCACTGTCCTCAGTCTGAAGCAGGTAGCTGCCATCTGTAAGAGCATAGAAGGTGCGGCCCATGCTGTCTGAGAACGCAATGTCTTCGATCAGCCGCATACCGTCTATATAATCGTTTCTGACTGCGTTGAAATGCGGGATTATGTTGTATTCCGTCAGCCCGAGTCCCGGAATAAATCTTTCATAAAATGGATCAGTCGCTTCTCCCGGCATTTCCGGCTGGGCATATACAACGCGTGCACAGTTCATTGTTCCGGCGCTTATCCCCATCACTATGCCCTGATACTCCCTGAACTTTTCTGCCAGGCCTATGCTTTTGAAGAAAGCGTTTTCTGTCGGCACGTGCCCTCCTCCGAGAATTACAAAATCATATGTCAGCAGTGCATCAGCTTTTTCCTCTCCGTTCCGCATATCGGCAATGTCCATGCATGATGCAGGCAGTCCGGAATCACGCACTATCCTCTCATAGTCTCCTCTCATCCTGTCGTTCAGTTCATATTCTTCCGGAAAGGCAGATATGAGTAAACATCTGGCATCATCCGTCCAGAACCGTCTGAGTTCTTCCTTCATTCCATTTGCAGGATTGAAGCCCGTATAGTCCAGCGGCTCTTCACTTCTGTATATCCCTATGGGGCTGCTTGTAAGAAACAGTTTCATTTCCACCTCTTATGAATCAGTTAGTTTTCATTTTTACTTATGAGTAAACACAGCTATGCTGTATGCCGGCATGGTCAATGTCTTTTTCTTATATGTGATCTTCTCATTAGTCGTACTTAGCTTCTCAGCAAGTGAGAACCCTTTGCCGATTATCGCAAGATTCTTTTTGACGGTCTGTCCGCTCAGGTTCATTACGATCAGAATATCGTCATACCTGTCACTGCTACGGATAAATGCCGCCACCTTTTCGTCACATATAAGATCCGCTTTCTGCGTTGCACCCCCTGCAATCGCCGGATAGGTATTCCGTACGTTAATGACTTCCTTAAACCAGTTGTATATTGACTGTTTGTCCTTTATCTGGCCTGCAAGAGGCGGAAACTTCATTTGTACTTCGTCCATACCCGGAGGGCCTGCGCACATGTCAGGATCCGCAGGATCATCACTCCAGTACATTGGAGCCCGCCTGTTCTCGTCCCTGCCTGCTCCGCACATGCCAAGTTCTTCGCCGTAATAGACAAAAGCATTTCCGCTCATGAGCAGATTCATGGCATATGCCATTTTCGTAACAGGTCCGTTATCCTCAGGATAATAGCCTGCGCTCCTGTCCATATCATGATTTGTGTAGAAAGGTGCACCTGCATATTCCCGGTTCGCATTGCTGTATATCTCTTCAGACCGGATCATTTCTTCAACATATTCTGAAGCCCTGCAGCTTCCGTTAAGGCTCTTTGCTATGAAGCCTCCTTCACCGGCAAACGGGAAATCAAAAAACGAGTCGATCCCGCTGGTGTACAGTGCAGCTATGGTATCCCTGTCTGTCCAGGCCTCACCTACGAAGCAGCAGTCAGGGTCTATGCTGTCTGCAGTCTCTTTCAGAAAGCGGAGGAACTCAGTGTTTGCGTAAGTGTCATTTTTATAATAAGACGTTACTGCGTCAAGTCTGAAACCGTCAACGCCCTTACCCAGCCAGAACGCCATTATGTCCCGTATCTCTGTTCTGACAGACTCACTGTTAAGATTGAGATCAGGCATCTCCGACCAGAATCCTGATTCGTAATACCATTCAGTACCTTCGAGATGATTGTATCCGTCCAGGGGTTCTCTTGAAAAATTGTAGTAATCGTAATACCTGCAATATGAGATGTCCGGTTCCCAGCCGGAAGGGAGCTCGTGCAGATAGTCAGATGCCGCTCTGAACCACGCATGTTCATCTGAGGTGTGATTCAGTACCAGATCCATGTATACACGGATGCCTCTTTCATGGCATTCCTTCAGAAGAGCTTCATAATCCTCCATTGTGCCGAAGGACGGATCTATGGAATAGTAATCATCCACATCATACTTATGATAAGTCGCAGATGGATGTACCGGAGTCAGCCACAGTGCATTAAAGCCGAGATCCGCAATATAATCCAGCTTTGAGCGGATGCCGTTCAGATCTCCTGTGCCGTCGCCATCAGAATCGCAGAAGGAAGATACCACTATCTCATAAGTGGTCCGGTAATTATCATCACTGCCGGTCACAGTGCGGTCTGTTCTGCATCCCGTCAGGCATAATAACAGGCATATTATTATACAGGCCAGCCTACGTGTTCTTCTCTTTACGTTACAGCGTTTCGCTGACATAATATGTCCTCACGATCCCCGTTGTTATCAGAACGGATTCCTGATGAAAGAACAGGCACAGGTCCTTTGCTATCTCATCAACGGTTTTTTTATCTGTATCAATCAGCGTAAGAACCAATGTCGTCTCCTGTGTATAATCTCCGTTCTCATGGATGTATCCGCCTTCATCCACGCCAAAGGAAAAAGGCGTGTTGTAGGAGCGGCAGACATTCTTCAGAACACTTATGTATTTTTCTGTCTCCAGCAATTGCTTTTTCTCGATCCGGTCATTCAGACCTACGTATATTTTGGTCTCAGTCATTTCTTTTTATCCTTAAATATCTTTTGTGAACATATCTTTAGGCCTTATGCCGTTTTTCCTGGATGTGCGGTTCCAGTTGGTATTCGCTATCCATATATACAGCCGCCGCGGGAATGCAAACGGCTCAGCATAAATGTCTTTCATTGCTTCCGCGCTGTCGATAGCCCTTACCAGCATGTCCATGCCTTTCGACGCCTTTTTTGTCGTTCCCCGGCTGAACGGAATAGCTTCCATAAGTGTGCCCATAAGCTCTCCTGCACTGACTCCAAGTCCCCCGCAGTATTCATAGCCCATCTTTTTACACCACTGCCTGACTGCGCCGAACAGATTATCCAGCTGTTTGCTTTCATACAGTCCCATGTTGGCAAGCAGATAGATCCGCTTTGATCCCGTCCGGCTGTTCTCCATCCGCTCCATCAGTTTTATGACCTGCGATGGAAGCCCATCTACATACAGCGGAACACACAGAACTATCGCCCGCGACTCATCCAGTATGCTTATCAGTCTGTCATGGTTATTGATATATGTTTTGAGATCGATGATCTCTGTGTCGCTTTTAAGCCGCCCGGAAAGCGTGCGTGCAAGCTTGGCGGAATTGCCGTTAACATTGCGCATGCTTCCGTTGAGAAGCACTACTTTTCCGGATTCAGCTTTTTCTGCTCTTTCAGTCCGCTGCCCGGGTTCAGCAGCGGCATCACATATGCGGAAGACTACGTCCTTCACATGTCCGCGGATATTGGTACATACTGCCTGCACATAATTCCGTGCGCTCTCCTTCTCGGCGTCTGTCAGCTCAGGACCATAAAAGATGAAAGTGAACGGCTTATCTTCATTAAAGCGTTTCTTATGATGTGTTTCGCCTTTTGTGATCTCAAACTGAGGGAGCACGTATCCGAGGCAGCGGTCAAACACGCCCTTAACAGACCCCGAAAAACCTCCGTAGGTGTATCTGCTTATTACGACAACCTCTCCGGCCTTATGTATAAGGCTTCCCATGTTCTCATACCCATCATGGACAGCACATATGCCGGGTGTTCTGTTCCAGCACGAAAAACATCCGATACAAGGATGGATACTGCCATTGTCAGTTACGATATTCCAGCCGTCATAGTCGCCGCTGATCCTGTCCCATTCTGCGGGATCAAGGTCGTGGATCACCAGATTTTTGTTATTCATGTTCTTTTTCCATGCCCTTTTTACAAAAGGACCCGCCTGTGAGGGCGGGTACTCTTCACATTCTATTTATAGAATTCTTCGAAGAACTGGATGTTAGCCAGCATCGGCTTCAGCCCCTCGTTCTGTTCTCTTTTGATAACCTCTACGATTCTGTCATTGACAGGTGTAGGTACACCGTATTTTTTGCCCCACTCACAGACAACACCATTTATCGCGTCAACTTCGCAAGGCTTGCCTTTCTGCAGATCCTGGAGCATCGAAGGAACTATGCCGAAATGCTTCTTCATGGCAATCGGCACCAGTATCTCTGCGAATTTCTGTTTTGCCTTATTGTTGTAATCGAAGAGTTTTGTTATGTCCTTTCCCTGCACAGGGGCGAACTCCACTCCTCCGGCGCGCGCGACATCAATGCATTCCTTCATGCACCTGACCGCGACCTTAGTCGCCGGTTTCCAGCCCGCTACATCGCCGAACGTACCGCCTATTACAGTACCAAGACCTGAGTAAGTTGCGTTGATTAGGAGCTTGGACCAGCGTGCACCGAGCAGATTGTCCTCGATGTCAACAGGGCACATGTGCTCGAGCACTTCCTTTACTTTATTCAGGCTTTCTTCGGATATGCCCTTCATTCCGCCCATGTGGAATGACAGGCTGTCCGGATCGCTTGTAAGTTCGCAGGTACCCGGCTCCGTCATTGTTGCTCCCCATTCAACGGTGCATCCTATCGTTCTGTCCTCTCCGACTATCTCGGCTATGCCGGGTTCAGGGATACCGTTCTGCAGCGTTACTATCACACCGTCATCCGCCAGCATAGGCTTGAGCATGGTGACGACTTCAGGATTGTGCAGCTGCTTAGTCATCAGAAAGACGATATCGTACGGTCCCTTCATCTGATCAGGAAGGATTGCATTGACCGGAGTCGTGAAATCGACAGTTCCTGATATATGCGCGCCGTTTTTCTGCAGCGCCTCAACATGTTTGACATTGCGGTTTACCAGTTCGACCGGAAAACCGTTTTTTGTAAGATACGCTCCGAGTATGGTGCCGAGCGAGCCGGCGCCGTAAATTGCACATTTCATTCTTCCTGCCTCCAATCCC
>JBGUVT010000227.1:0-2069 GCA_045220485.1 Anaerovoracaceae bacterium
ATATCCTGCAAAGGATGGAGGAGAGGGTATCACCGTAGCTACATCCAGACCTGAGACCATGTTCGGAGATATTGCTATCGCTGTACATCCGAGCGACGAAAGATACAAGGACCTTGTTGGCAAGACCGTTATTCTTCCTATAGTAGGAAGAGAGATCCCTGTGATAGCTGATGAGTATCCTGATCCGGAAAAAGGTACAGGAGCTGTAAAGATTACTCCTGCGCACGACCCTAACGACTTTGAAGTAGGGCAGAGACACAATCTCGAGATGATCTCATGCATGAACGACGATGCCACGATGAATGAATATGCGGGCAAGTATGAGGGCATGGACAGATATGAGTGCAGAAAGGCATGGGTCAGAGACCTCGAAGAAGGCGGCTTCCTCGTAAAGACTGAAGACATGGTTATTCCTGTCGGTAAGTGCTACAGATGCCACAGCGCCGTTGAACCTATGATGAGCGATCAGTGGTTCGTAAAGATGAATGAGCTCGCAAAACCTGCAATCGAAGCTGTGGAATCCGGACGCATGAAGTTCGTTCCTGAAAGATTCAGCAAGGTATATCTGAAGTGGCTCTATGAGATCCGCGACTGGTGTATTTCGAGACAGCTCTGGTGGGGACACAGGATCCCTGCGTATTACTGTGATGAATGCGGCGAGATAGTTGTTGCAGCTTCAATGCCTGAGGTTTGCCCTAAGTGCGGATGCAGGCATTTCACACAGGATGAAGACGTGCTCGATACATGGTTCAGCTCTGCTCTCTGGCCGTTCTCAACACTCGGCTGGCCTGAAAAGACTGATTCCCTCGACTATTTCTATCCTAACAGTGTTCTGGTAACAGGATATGACATCATATTTTTCTGGGTAGTCAGGATGGTATTCTCCGGATATGAGTGCATGGGCGACGCGCCTTATGATTACGTGTTCGTTCATGGTCTCGTAAGAGACGAGCTTGGCCGCAAAATGTCGAAGTCACTCGGAAACGGAGTTGACCCGCTTGAATCCATTGACCAGTACGGAGCTGATGCTCTCAGATTCATGCTCTGCACGGGAATCTCTCCGGGAAATGACACACGCTATATCCCAAAGAGGATTGAGGCTGCGCGTAATTTCGCAAACAAGCTCTGGAATGCTTCCAGATTTACAATAATGAACCTGCAGAGCGAGGACGGCGAGTGGCTGCCTATGGGATATGAAGAGGCAGACCTTAAGGATGAGGATAAGTGGATCCTTCAGATGACTAACGAAGGAGCTAAGTATATCACCGAAATGCTTGATAAATTCGAACTCGGTCTGGCAGGACAGAGAGTTTATGAGCTCATCTGGGATGTTTACTGTGACTGGTACATCGAAATGGTGAAGGGCAGACTCTATGGCGGTGATGAAGAGGATAAGAAGGTCGCAAGAGCGGTACTCACAAAGGTGCTTAAAGACCTCCTGAAGTTCCTGCACCCGTTCATGCCTTTCATTACAGAGGAGATCTGGGGAGTGCTGCCACAGGATGGCGGTAAGACAGGCCGTGACGCAATGCTCATAAGAGCAGAGTGGCCGGTATATGACGCATCGATGAACTATTCAGATTCCGTTCGCAGGATAGAGACAGCCATGGCAGTCGTCAAGGCAGTACGTAACATCCGCGCAGAGGCTGAAGCTGCACCGGGCAGAAAGCTCAATCTCATTATTAAAACAGACACATTCGCTTCAGACATCGAGGCTGTAGCAGAGCGCATCAGAAAGCTTGCCAACGTTGTGGACATCGATATCAGGGGTACTGATTTCGAGATGCCGTCAGATGTAATGACAGCAGTTATCGATGGAGCAGAGATCGCTGTTAAGCTCGATGACCTTGTGGATAGAGATGCTGAGATCGAAAGACTCACAAAGGAAAAGGCAAGACTCGAGAGTGAGGTTTCACGTGTAGAAAAGAAGCTTGCCAATCAGGGCTTTGTAGCCAAAGCTCCTCAGAAGCTCGTTGAAGAAGAGAAGGCAAAGGGCGAAAAATACCGCGAGATGCTCGCAACGGTCATTGCACGCCTCGATTCACTGAAATAAAAATGGCAAGCTTTGA
>JBGUVT010000228.1:0-3335 GCA_045220485.1 Anaerovoracaceae bacterium
ATCATAGCTGGCTATTACCGCCTGACCGCCATTCTTCAAAACTCTGCTCACCTCTCCGGGTGTCATTTATACTTTCTTTGAGGTCCATAGTTTTATCCTGCTATTCTCAGTCAGTTGCTGATACGAGCATTACTACATATCTGTTCAGTGTCTTATCATAGACACTCCAGCAGCATGCACCGTACCATTCATGTCCGGCATCAAAATAATCTGACCAGTCTGTTGTCCATTCATAGATGTCAAGCGCATCCGTACCGTTTGGAAACAGAACCTCATTCACTTTTTTGAAGTCTTCAGGCTTGTTTCTTCTACCGTGCACCGGCTCCATCACCGCATACCAGTATGGAACCGTAGTTCCACAGTTTTCGTCATTTGGTTCCCACCCGGCATCATACCAGACGTTGCCATAATAATCAGTCTTTACAATATTCGGGCAGTAGAAAAACACCTGCCGGTCCAGTGGGAAAGGCTGCGCCTTATCGATGTCATAAGCCAAAGGCCGCAATTGATTTGCAAGGTCATCACCAAACATTATCCGGGCACGTTCTTTATCCTCCATGCTTTGTTCCACTAGCCAGTCAAAGACAAAACGCAGCGCTTCCCTGTGAGATTTCATCCCCTCATAAGGCTTATCGCTGCTTATCAGATGATATTCAACTTCACCGACAAGAGGATATTCGCTATCCGGATCATATTGGTTTATATATTTATAGAAAGCGTCATTATCCATTCTTTTCATAGTACGTACCTGCAGATCACGTTTTACAAATCCAGCTGAAGAACGATTTCCTCGTCATTCATTTCGCCCGTATCATGAAAGCCCGCCTTGCGGTACAAAGATAATGCTTTTGTATTCGTTTCTTTTGTCGACAGTCGGATATTATTAGCCCCATGGTCTATAAAGTACTGAATGATGACTTTTAGCGCAGCCGTTCCATAGCCTTTTCCTTGCAGCTTTTCATCAATCATGAATCTCCACAGCCAATATCTGTCATCGGGATCTTCATAATCCTCATCAAATGCGAACATTGTGAATCCCACCATTTTACCATCAATATATATAGCAAAAGGACGAGCGACACTTTCATTTTTTTTGGCTACATTCCAGGAGTCTGAATTGGAAGCTATATACTGAGCCTGGTCACTTGCCACTCTAAGCTCAAAACACTGCTGCAAGATTTCTTCCGTAAGTCTGATCAGTTCAACTTTCAAAGTCTCTTCCCCTGTATAATCATAGAGAGTGGGAAACCGCTATGATCTATTGAGCCGAATGCCCCACTGATATCGTAATCAAACTCCTGAAGCCCTGTTACAATAATTCCGTTGTTGCACATTCCGGATATGATCTCAGACATCGGGTGAGTATAATCAGTGAATGTCTTTGAGTGGTATCTCTTCTGTGTCATATAATACATGCCGTCATTCCCTGTCCATTCATGCGCAAAGTAGGAAAAATAGCATTGGGTCCTGTGCGCCGGATTAAATTGTTCTTCCCCCTCTAAGGCAAGCATGTTCGTGCAGGGATGCTGCTCATTGATGATAATGACAGCCCCTGACTTCATGCATCTTGCCACAACTTTAAAAAAACGATTCAAGTCTTTAAACCAGCACAGTGCCCCTATGGTGATGATCACGACATCAAACTGTTCTTTATGACGCTCATCGATGTCATATATATTAACAGCCTCAAATGTACAAGGCACATCCAGTTCTTTCGCCTTTTCGTTTGCGAAAGCAACCTGGTTTTCAGCAATGTCAAATCCTGTCCCTCTTGCTGCTCTTCCGCTTTTTACCAGAGAAAGCAGTTCGCGCCCGTTATTGCAGCAGAACTGACCAACAGACATCCCCTCTGTATCAATTGTTCTCAGGATATCTGCCATCTCTTTTTCGAAAAACGGATAGTCTTCATTCTGTATGCGTTCTGTTATATCAGCACCCCAGGAGGCGTCTCTGTTATCAAAGGCCTCCTCCCATGCTTCTTTGTTTCCTTCAATATACTTATCCATGTTCACCGTTATTGCCCAATACCAGACCTCTCACTCCTTATTAATCCTGCTTTCTATTCCAGAATCTCATACTGCAGCATCTCATATTTCAGCCTGCTGCCCTCACGGATCGCATCCGGAAGCAAAGCCCGCGCGACAAGTTCCGTTTCCTCCATCTCTTCATCTGTGCGCCGAAGGTGTGCATAATCACCGTCAATCTGCTCAACCACATAATACATTGTTTTCAGAAGCATCCTCTGTTCTCCTTTTCTAATGCGCCTGTCGGGACATGACATTCATCTGTCACAGAGCCTCCAAAAAGTATTCTCTGTCACTTCCTTGCTATCACGATCGGCTGATAAAACCCTGTTTCCTCCGGGAACTTCCAAACCACCTCACTGCACCCACCGGACAACAGCAGGTTCGTCAGTTCCTCTCTGCGCACAGCACGGTATTCACACTCAAACTTGCTGGCTTGCAGGCTGTCCTCATCATCAATGATATACTGAGTCAGCTGGTAATTATCTTCGTTCCACACCCAGGTCTGGAAAGATACACGCTGCCCCTTGTCCGTTTTGTGAATATAGGGCGGGGAATAGGGCGGTTTGCTGTTCAGGAGGCTGTCATAATCACGGATACTGGCCACAAAGATACCGCCGGGTCTGACCTGATTGATGATACTGTTAACAGCTGCTTCCAGAGCCTGACGTGTAAGCATATGAGGCAGCGCGTTGTCCATTGCAATCACAACATCAAACTGCTGGGAGAAAGTATCAGATAAAGCGCAGAAGTTGGCGCGCTCAAACCTGATCTTTACACCATATTTTCGGGCACGCTCAGCAGCCTCAGCAAGCTCGCCCTCACTGATATCCGATGCAGTGACACAATAGCCTGCTTCGGCTAATCCGATCGCCTGTGTCCCGATCCCGCATGCACAGTCAAGGATCTGCGCTGTTTTGTCGAACCCATTATTCAGAAGAATCTTATTTAGGATAGCTGCCTGTTCCTGTGTTGTGGCATGCCAGTCAAGAAACAGTTTGTCATACTGAGACGCCATATTATCATAAAAACTCTGTGTAATATCCATGTTTATTTCTCCTTCAACCCTGCTGCATCTCCTCCGCTTCAATAACAATGTGGATCGTATCACCGTCATGTTTTTTCAGCTTAATCCGAATCGCTTTCAGCACACCGATGATGTAACATACGGAACCGTCCGGATTCTTCACACCCATATTGACGATGCTGCCATCATAGGGAATATCATCGAACCAAGCGTGCACTTTCATACGGCCTTTCCCGAATTCCTTACGGATATCCCACGGGAATGCTACATAAGCCCCGCCGTTG
>JBGUVT010000229.1:0-3832 GCA_045220485.1 Anaerovoracaceae bacterium
ATGCGTGGTTTGCCCGATATTATCTCGTCAATTATCGGGTTCCGGCTGGACACAGGAATACGGCTGTCGACTATCTCTATAACGAGGTCCACAGCTTTCAGATTGTCCTGTATCAATTCCCGGGTTTTTTTCATGTGGCCCGGATACCAGTTAATGTTGTCTATCATGTTTTTAAATATAAGTAAAATGCATACCCTTGACAAGGTCTCAGGTATGCATGGTGATCACTATTCAGCGCTTCTGATTCTGGCTGCTTTACCGGTTCTCTGACGCATGTAGTTGAGCTTAGCTCTTCTGACTCTGCCTCTTCTGACTACCTCGATCTTCTCGATCTTTGGCGAGTGCAGCGGGAATGTCTTCTCAACGCCGATTCCGTTTGACAGCTTTCTTACTGTAAATGTCTCGTTAACGCCGCCGTGCTGTCTCTTAAGTACATAACCTTCGAAGACCTGGATTCTTTCTCTCTGACCCTCGATGATCTTTACGTGCACTCTGAGTGTGTCGCCGACCTTGAACTCAGGAATGTTATCCTTTTTGTAATCCATTGTGATCTGATCTAAAATATTCACGTTATTCTCTCCTTCTCTCTCAAGACGTTCTTGAAGCCACCGACCGTATGCCGTCTTCAGAGGACCGCCCGTAATAACTATGGCTGCCGGTCAGCCGACAGCCATAATAGAATACTATAAGGAAGCTGGTATTGCAAGAGCTTTTTTATATTTATACCGCTTTACTTTTTAAGCGCGCGGATGGCAGCTTCTGAATACTTCTCTTACGCGGATGTCGATAACCGACAGGTATGCTATTCCGACCGACATGTCTTCGAAGCCCATAAGCTCCTGCAGCGTCTTAAGATCGCCTCCGTTCTGCAGGATATGAACTGCAAAGCTGTCACGGAGTATCTGCGGTGTCATGCGCGATTCAACACCGAGCATCTGACCGTAATCCTTGAGAATCTTCCAGATGCCCTGTCTGGTAAGAGGCTCTCCCCTGAAATTTACAAATACAAAGTCATCATCACCATGTTCCCTGCCTCTGATGACATCATACGATTTTTCTATATAATTCTTCATCGCTGCCGAAGCATAGCTGCCGAGCGGGACTATCCTGCTCTCATCATTGACATCCCTCAGTGTAACGAAATTCATCCTGAGGTTGATGTCGCTGAATCTCAGCCTGACTACCTCTGTGACCCTTGCGCCTGTTCCGTACATGAACTCTAGCAGAGCCTTGTCACGAAGGCCTTTGGTGTCATCGCCCGGAAGGTCCATCAGCTTCGCTGCCTCTTCGATGGTCAGATAATCTATCTGGCGTCTGTCAGTTTTAATGGCTTTGATCCTTGTGAACGGATTTTCGCTTATAATGCCTTTGGATATAAGGTACTCGTAATACATCCTGAGAGCCGACACCTTGCGGTTTATAGTAGGCTTGGATTTGTTCTCATTGCTGAGCTGAATCACATAGGAAATAGCATCGTTGTCTGTGCATTTCTCCAGCGAATCTGTACCACGTCCTGCAAGATATTTTTCAAATGCCTTCAGGTCCCTCTCATAAGCTATGAGAGTGTTCGCAGCCTTGCGCTTTTCGTTTTTCATGTACTCAATGAATTCACGCATCTCCTGTCCCTCCTATAACTCTCCCACCTGTCTGGCGAAAAGCAGTCCTATTATCGTTTTCGCGTCCTTTATCTCGTTTCTCATGATCATGTCGATGAGCTCATCAGGATAAAACTCGTAGATCTCTATGCATTCACTGTCATCCCAATGCTTCTCTCCGAGCGTGAGATCACGGCATATGTATATATGCAGTGTCTCTGCGGAATATCCGCATGTCGGGTAGAACGTAAGCAGTTTTTTTACTGAACCTGCGGTATAACCCGTCTCTTCCTGCAGCTCCCTTACTGCAGTAACTTCAGGTATTTCGCCCGGATCTGCCTTCCCTGCCGGAAGTTCGAACAGAGCTTTCTCAAAAGCTTTTCTGTACTGGCGTTCCATAACAACTTTACCTTCATCGGTTATCGCCACCAGAATCGAGCCGCCGCTGTGTTCTACAATATCCCTCTCAGACTTGCCGCCATTTACTGTTTCTACCAGGTGTTTACGGATCCTGAAGACAGGCCCTTCATATACTATTTCACTGCTTATCGTCTTTTCTTCGAATATCATGGTGTACCTTTACAATAATCTTATTATCTATTAAGGTTATTTTAGCACCATTATGTCAGATCAGAAACAGGTTTTTTGCCAGTTCCCAAATAAATACCTGTCTCCATTTGCGCCATGTATTCTCATGAGCCATGTCGCTGTACGGCACATTGTAGCTTATACAGTCCAGAGTTCCCTGTCTGTATTCTTCCGGAATCTTTATCAGCGCTCTTCTTATGCAGTTAAGCCTCCATTTTGCTTTATCGAGAACCTCTGCATCTCTTATTACTTCTTCATCGTCCATGAAGAATACAAGCTCATCCTCTCTTGCAGCATAATTACTTACTGCCTCCAGCTTTCTCAGTCTGTCCAGATCCTTTATCAGCCAGATACATTGATAATAAACTGCCTTAGGTACGGTATATTCATTCTTTCTCATATTCTTCCTCCTCTGTTTTAAAAATGTCTGCACACATTTTAGCGATATGCGTCTGCCGGTTTATGACAGTTTTGTGAGGAGGTCATTTAATGCCGGAAAAAGGTCATTTTTTGCAGGATTTCATGTTTTATCGCATAAAAAAGGACGCCGGCGGCGTCCTGCTTATCCTTATGGCCTGTGAAATATATCGTAGTTTCTGTTTTCTTTAGAATGGAAGTCTGATCCACGGGTGATCATCAGCCCATGCTCCTTTGCATATGCGACGAACAATTCCGACTGCTCAGGACTTGCTGACGGGTGAAAGCACTCAAGTCCATCGATCCCATACTCGACAATTTTATCCATCAGCTCGTACATCCGGGGCTTAAACTCTTCAAAGCTTTCATTCGGGCGGCGCTGCTCCATTGGATGAGCCAGAACGGCAAGTCCCCCGGCTTTCTGTATAACTTTGATGACCTCCTGAGTCGACAATGTAACTTTTTTAATGGCCTTGAGATCCTTTTCTTTAAAAACAGTATCAAATGCTTCCTTTACATCTTTTACTATACCCTTCTGCACCATAACTGTTGCAAAAGTAGGTTTTCCCACATACCGGCCATTGTTTACATTCCATATTTCTTCAGGAGTTATTCCATAGCCCCTTTTGTTCAGACATTCCCTGAATCTTTCGTTCCGGTTTCTTCTCTCATCTGTTACATAAAGAAGAGCATCCATAAACTCTTCATCATGAGGGTCAAATCCATACCCGAGTATATGCAGATCCTTGCCGAGAACGTCCTCTGAGTCAAATTCAATTCCATAGATAAACTGCAGCCCAATAGACTCAGCGTACTGTGCCCCGGACACGGATCCTCCAATTCCGTCATGATCCGTGATTGCAAGCAGCTCATAGCCTTCTGCTACACGCATATCTATCAGTTCCTGAGGTGTCAGTTCACCATCAGAAAAACGCGTGTGCATATGGAGATCCTTTTTCAGGTCTGACTCTATGAGAGCCCGCATATCGTCCTTATTGAATTCTTCTGATATCTTACAATGAATCAACGTCGTCCTCTTCCAGATATGAAATGTATGGCAGATCCCTGTACTTCTGGTCGAAGTCCAGTCCGTATCCGATTACAAAGAGATCATCTATCTCAAATCCTACATAGTCTGCATGGAAATCTGCAGTCCTGCGTGACTCTTTATTGAGCATCGTGCAGACCTTTACGCACTTAGGGCCTCTTTCTTCGAGCTTACCAAGCACATA
>JBGUVT010000230.1:0-4769 GCA_045220485.1 Anaerovoracaceae bacterium
AGCCTTCATTGTTCTGCATTCGATTAAGCAAGTTGGGCAGCCTTAGCGTTCTCCCGTTTAACTATAGAATATGTCTGGACCTTGAAGTGCTGTACCCAATCAAATCTATACTTACAGGAGGTTATTAATGATTGCTGTTGGAATCGATATCTCAAAGGGCAAGAGCACTGTTGCCATCCTCGATGGTGATGGATCTATCCGTGCTCACCCTTATGAGATGAATCATTCAAAAGCGGAACTCGATGCTTTGATCAAATACATAAAAGCTGTCGACGACCACCCTATTATTCTTATGGAACCTACAGGTCACTACCATCATCCGGTACTAAAAGCTTTCCTTGATGCAGGTCTTTCTCCGTCACTGGTAAATCCATATCTTTTGAAAAAGTATGGTGATGCTGAATTGCGTAAAGCTAAAACCGACAGGAAAGATGCGCTTCGTATCGCTCGTTATGCACTGGAAAAATGGTATTCGCTGGTCCCGTATTCCCCTTTGGATCAGAAATATGAAGACCTGCGATTTCTCTCTTCCCAGTACCGACAACGGATCTCCATGGTCACTAGAAGCAAAAACCAACTGATCGATCTGCTTGATGAGTCTATGCCCGGAATAACCAAGATACTGCCTCTTAAGAGCAGAAATCCTGAAAAATGCATGCTTCTGCAGTTCATAAAGCGTTTTCACTCATTCGACTACATCAACTCGATCGGTAAGACACGTTTCATGAACAGCTATACTATTCTGGCCCGCAAGGTCGGTGAACGTAATACTGCCTCAAAGGGTCTCGCCATATATGAGCTTTCTAAGGCCAGCATAACGACACGCAGCAACAACGAGTATATGGCAATTGCTCTGGATCAGTGTGTGGACATTCTGTCCGACTCACAACGGGCTGCTGACGAGATCATACTGCGGATGCAGAACATAGCCGAGACCATTCCCGAGTACAAGATCCTTCGCTCCATGAATGGTGTAGGAGATCGGCTCGGACCTGTCATCCTGGCCGAGATCGGTGACATTCGCCGTTTTCATAGTGCTAAAGCGCTCAATGCTTATGCAGGTAATGATGCTCCACCTTACCAGTCCGGACAGTTTGAAAGCCGGAATCGTCACATCTCCAAACGTGGCAACCCGGCTCTCAGAAAGGCTTGTTTTGAGGTCATGCAGGCCCTTAAACTGACTAAACCTCAAGACGATCCTGTATATCTTTTCATGATGAAAAAAGAACAGGAAGGGAAACCGTACAACGTTGCCAAGATGGCAGGTGTAAACAAGTTTCTCAGGATCTACTATGCCCGTGCGATGGAACTGTATAGATAGATCCTGACTCATTATTATACTTTTCTGAAAAATCCGCAACTGCGGAGATATATTTGATTGCGGCGATTTAACTCATGTCTTTCAAAAAACTACTTGACACAGCATTAGCAAGATTTGTCAATCCAATACCCTTTCAGGTCTATGTGAATAGAAGACCCGTTTAGGTTGGAAGGACAATATATGCTCCCAGTCGCTTTTCAGCTTTTCATTCTCTTCATATACTTCTATATACTCGAAAGGCTCAAGATCTCCGACAAAACAATCACCGTCATCCATGATCAGTGAAACGCTGTCTTCACTATGACTATGCGTGTGGATTATCTCACCGGAAATGCCCGCCCGTAACAGGAACTCCCTGCTTTCAGAACAGGAGATGACAGTTCCCAAACTCTCATCGATTGGTGTATACGGAAGCCTGTCTCTTGCAAAAATACCGTCTGAGAAATGTACGTAGTCTCTTTGAACATCTATCAGAAGGAGCACGGCGCCTTGTTTCATCAGCTCACTGATAAGCCCCATATGATCCGGATGATAATGCGTCGCCAGTACATATTTTATGTTGTTAACCTTGATACCGTTTTGTTTCAGCGCCTTATAGAACGCAGGTAAAGTCCCGGCATAATCGGTATCTACAAGCAGGCCTCCGTCATTGCCTTCAATAAAAAATGTATTGGTGTTTCCGTACCTCAATATAGTCATTATTCCGTTACTTACCAAATATGTGGTATCAGCTTGCTTGTTTTTCTGCAGTATTCTTCGTATGCTTCACCAAAGTCCTGTTTAAGGCGCTCTTCTTCTCGTTTGACCTGGATCATCATGATCACAAAGTAGGCTATAAATACTGCGGCGGATTGCCATGTTCCCAGACAAATGATAACGCCAACATAATATATGAACACTCCTAACAACATAGGATTCCGGCATATTCTGTACGGGCCATCCGTCATCAGGTTGACCGTGCGCGGTGCTACCTCATGATTGAAAGCATCCATCGGGTTTCCCTCACCCACATTTTTCATATATATGATGGACCATATACTAAGTCCAATCCCGATGGCTGCCATTACCCCTAAGCAAATCAACCGCACTGCATTCGGATGCACTTCTCCCGAAAGTTTCCACATTATCAGCGGAACCAGTATCACAAATAGGATCAGCCCCATCAGATAGCCTATAAGTTCTCTTGCTTTCATACGCTCACTTCTTTTTCTTCGGAGCAGGAAGTTCCTTATACATTGCTTCAAGCAATTCTCTCAGGAATTCCCTGTTTTCCACATCATCAACAAGGATCATCTCTTTAGCACCTTCATACGGTACTTCCATGTCTGCATCCTCCTTTTCTGTCCGAGTGTGTTTTATTCTGTGTCTACAGTCTATTTTTCTATATGTACCAAAAAACGCCCACATGAGCAACGGCAAGGGCTACGTCGTAATCGAGGGCAAAAAAGCGGCATCGGTCAGATGCCGCATGTTGTGCCCGTCCTGCAAGACGTACTATATATCGTGCTACTCTATTCCTGCCGCTTTATTCATCGCGGCATTATACTCTTTCATTGCTTCCTCTATCCTTGCTTCAGATTCAGTCTCACCATCGAAGGTGATTTCTGAAACCTTGGCGATGCTTTCAGCTTCAAGGGTCAGTTTTGTACTTTCCTTCTCCTTCTCTTCCTGTGAAGGAGTCAATATGAATTTATCAGCCTGTTCCGGCTTATCTGTGCTGGACACTTGAAGTTCCAGCTCTCCAGGAAATCTGTTTTCCAGCATATTTCTGTCTCCTCTCCGATTTAGCAGCCAGCACCTTATTTTCCTTTTCAGTATACATCAGTTGTCATGCCTGGCGCTGATGGGGGGAGTCGAACAAATTCGCAATTCTGAAACCGTTGAAATTTCAAGGAAGGAGAGACGTCCCTCACGCGGTGTATTCAAAAGTGTATCCATTGGTCATTACCTAAGCCTTGTAAATGTGCAGTTAAATCTGCTCCTATCCTAGCAACGTACAGCCTGGCATCCTCTATGCGTACAACTTCTTTCATAGCAAAACGGCTGATCCAAGTTATGTACGCCATACCCGCTATACATTAAGCGGCCCCAGGCCTTATGCTAAGACCAGGGCCATTTCAGATGGAGAATAATGGAATTTGATTTGTAATTAATCAACGTAGATGTCAGCACCTTTTTTCAGAAACCCATAGTCTTCATAAATTCCATCCAGGATAACTGAGCAAGGACTTCCCGGCACGATGCCAGTAGATATTTCAACGGTGCATACACCATGATCCCTGAGGTGATCATTGAAATGTTCCCCCATTGCCACAACAACCAACTCTGTCGAACCGATGGAGATTATATCGTCTTCCTTGATTGGCTGATCAGGAAAGTCTCCCTTAAAATACACGGTATAATCTCTCAAGTCTTCCCACTTGCCTTCTGCAACAAGGTCAAACATATGCGATTCTTCCATTAAATCAATAACTTCACTTCCAACTTCAGTAATCTTTGCCTGCCACTTCATGATTATCCCTCCTCTTGCGAGGACAATAATTCGCGGGCACAATCCACATCGATGATCAGAATATTAACATAGCCGCCACGAATGCACGCCTTTATGATGTCAGACTTCCCTTTCCCGCCAGTAACAAGGATCTTATGCTCCACCTTCCGGTACTGATCAAGAGATATCCCTGCCACCCGTCTGTTAAAATCATCAAACGGAGCAGTGTTACCGTCCCTGTCAATGAACCGAAGAACAAAGTTCGCAATAGCTCCCTTCTCGGTATAAGAACGGATCTGTTCTTTCGTTATATAACCAAGTTTTTCGACCGTCCTAGTATTAAGGCTGCCATCCTTCATGTAATGTATACCGGAGATGACAGTATTAAGCCGGTCAAAATGATTCGGTATGTGTTTTACACTGTCTTCTTTCAAAAACTCCTTCATCAAAGCTTCACTTGAAAACACTGCCGGCGAAAAGAACGGAATGTACCTGCCTCCGAACTTCTGCGCGAATGCTTCTGCCACCTGGCCGGACTGTGCCTCATCAGTGCCGAGTCCGCCAAGCAGCGGCACAAATACACAGTCTCTTTTTTCACATTCCATTGACGTGTGAGCGATGTTTCGCAATGTTCTGCCTACAGAGACACCTATGTGATCTCCGTTCTTCAGAAAACGGTCCAGATAGTCACAGGCTCTTTCATTCAACTTTGTGATCCTGTCTTCGCTGGTATCCAGCGGACTGCTCTCGGCTACTACAACATCCCTGAGAGGGAGTCTGTTCATCAGCTCCCGTTCCATGTCTTCATACATATACTGAGTCTCATGGTGCACCTTGATCTCAACGATGCCAGTTTCTCTTCCTGTCTGAAGCATCCTGGAAACGGAAGACTTGGATATACCCAGATATTTGGCGATTTGGCTTTGCCCTAAATTGTCCTCATAATACAGACTGCAA
>JBGUVT010000231.1:0-2067 GCA_045220485.1 Anaerovoracaceae bacterium
GATGCGATGGCCTGATATACATTCACATAATGGTCATCAGCGATCGCCATATCCGGAAGATCTTCGCCGTTGGAGAGATGTTCCAGAGTGATCAGGTTTGCACCGTCACTGAAGGCTGCCCAAGTAGCGGGATCTGCCATCTCTTTCCAGTTCTCATCCGGAAGTTCGATGGAAAGGACTCCGTCGCTGGTGGTGTATTCCTGTGGTTCTGCCAGAGCCGGTACTGCCATGCACAGAACAGCCGCTGCAAGGGTAGCTACAAACATTGTCTTTTTGATCATAATTCATCCTCCTTATTGTGTTATTTATACCGTTGATCCCCTGTTGTTATTGCGATAACCAACATTACTATTATAATGCTCAGACAATGCGAATGTCCAGTATGATCCTGCATGATAGATCTGCATTTCTTCAATACCGGATCCACACGTTCATCTCCCCGACTCCACGATTGTTCCAGAAGCAGTATGGAATTGCGGTGATCTTCACCGGCTCCTTCTCATCGGCAAGCGGGCGGTAAAGTGCGTCGCCCCAGGTATCCCGACTCAGCCGGTATCCCTTACACTCGAGTGTCAGCACGCCGTCCAGAATGTCTTCACGAAAATGTTCTGTGATGCCCTGTGTGGTATCCACGCTGACAGCCTGCAGGTCACTGTCGTTATCCGCCTCTTCGAGACAGTACACAATGGGTCCTTTCATAAGGGCGGTCCTTCCGCAGTCGCTTCGTACGTCGGGGCGTGCCTGCATGAAGCGAGGCTCCATCTCCATCATCACCCGGATCGTATCTCCCTGCTTCCAGGTCCTCCGGATCCCATGCATCTGTGCATGGAAGGGTTCTGTGCTTTTAAGAACGGGTTCACCATTCACGCATACCTGCATCTGCCTGGTCCAGCCCGGCTGCCGCAGTAGGATCTCTGCTTCTGTTTCGTGTTCCAGCTTTGCGACGATAATATTCACCTCGCCGGCACAAGGATACTGAGTCGTGATCTCCAGCACTGCATCTTCTCCCTGA
This sequence comes from Anaerovoracaceae bacterium, assembly GCA_045220485.1. GTDB lineage: Bacteria > Bacillota > Clostridia > Peptostreptococcales > Anaerovoracaceae > Crickella. The sequence goes on from JBGUVT010000231.1 coordinate 1,013, forward strand.
AAAAACATCTCTCCTTTTCATTTCCTGTATCGGTACAAGATCATTGGAAGGCTGATGCGCTCCTGGGGTCATTCCCTGATCGTGTTTGATTTAACGACTTTTAACTGCTACCCGAAAGCTGCTTCTGAAGACGGCAGGAGCGAAGGCAGAAGGAAGACAGCCTTCCCACTTGATAAATGGAATGGAAGGTTTGGTCCGACCTATGCAGAGAGCAAGCGGTCTCTTCAGGTAAACACATTTGATGAATATACCATAATACATATGTTACAGAATGTCAGCAGACATATGAGAAGATTGTTGCTGAGTTAATAAGGAGTGGGGTTGAGAACAAAAGAAGTCATGACATTGCAAGTAGAATCTTGAATAAGGTTGTGCTTCCGGAAGTACCATCCCGAAAGGGGAAAAACCCATCAAAACTATCTTTGAAACCAACCAATGAAACGGAAGGCATAATTCTGAGCATTTTGGATACTCTGTCAGAAGGTGAGTATCTTTCACAATACCTCTGCCGTATGTTGCTGAGTTATTCTGAGAAACCATTCAGTGAAAGAGAGAGAATCATCTTTCAAAACAACTATGAATTCCTGAAAAATGCATGTGAGCATGTTAAGCCAATAACTATTTCCACGATATGGAATACGAAAGCTATTCATACGGTAATACCATATCGGTTAGCTACGGGACGTGAAGAAATGTTTAATTATTTACTTTGTGCTGAAATAGATACTTCATCCGGGAAACAAGAAGCGAAAGCATATAGGCTAAATCGAGTGACAAGAATTAACTATAGTATGGGTAAGGAAAAATGGCGAGTGGGCCATCATTCACCGCTGCCGGGTATGTGGAGCCTTAAGCTCCAACCGTATCGCAGCGGATGATAATCCCATAAAGCTGATGTCACTTGCCATGAAGCCGGTTTCGTCCCCTCCGTTTCCGTTGGAGCGGATTGAAGAAATGACCAGGTTAATGGGCGGTGATGGTGAACTGAAATGGTAATGTAACAAGCAAGGCTAGTTGAAACTAACACAAAAAGAAACGCACGCGTGCGTTTCTTT
>JBGUVT010000232.1:0-29712 GCA_045220485.1 Anaerovoracaceae bacterium
TCACGCAAGGGCGGCGTACTGAGCCAATAACTATACTGGTGGGTAAGATTCAGCGCTTACTTACCCACCCAAGCTACAGAAGCGCCGATTTTTCCGGAGAAATACAAGCAGATTCAGAAGAGTCGTAAAAAAGGAGAGGATTCGTAAATCCTCTCCGAAATTTTGTATCGAGATTCGAATTATTATCTCTTATTCCCTGCCAGATTAATCATCATATAGGCTTTCCGTCCTCTGGATTCGGAAGTCTGTCGTTTTTCTTAAAGCAAGGATTCCAAATGCCCTGTTTCTCTTTAATGGGATTGTTGAGATTGCCAGACGGTATTGCATCAACTCCACTGAACGTCCCATATAAGTTATTATCCGAATCTGACACCACAAACAGGTAGTTATGATCGTTTCTCTCTGCACTTTTAAACCACTTGTTGCCGGCAAGGCTATCATAATCCGAAGGGGCAATGGTTTCTTTTATTCCTGGCCGCCATGACCGTACCTTCTCCACAGCCTTAGGGGTAAGGATCAGTCTGCTAATTCCTCCATCTCCAACCTCAGGAAAGAAGTGATAGACAGTCCATGCCATACGATAATAATCCTGCATTTTCATATGGCGTCTTATTTCAGCTATCTGCCCAGCCATACCATAAAATGTATCCTTCGGCTCTATTTCCATCGCACAAAGAAAATGCTTTTTAAAGTCCCAACCATGAAATTCAGAGAATAAATCCGGATATAGCATATGCAGGTACTTGTGAATCCATATATATTTTGCATCATCGCCAATATCTCTCTTAAGAATTCGCTCAAATTCTTCATAATCATCAATTGTATTAAACTTATTTGGGTCAACCTGGCGAAGTGCATTTACGAGCTTGTTCTTATATGTTCTGCCTACCTGAATTGCACGTTCAAAAGAAAGCCTTTTTTTCTCCCCGTTTTCCTTTGTGTTCCAACCTCCATCATTAGTCCGATAGATTGGATAAAAGTCTACTCCTGCACCTTTTACACTGCCAAATTCACCGTATCCATCTTTATAGAGCAGTGTATACAATAGACTGTCGTGGCTTTTTAAGTCAAAAATGTAATTAAGAATGTCCATTCCTTCAAAGGAAGCGAGCCGCTCTATAGAGAATGATTTTTGGAATCTCTTGAAACGTGCCCTGACCTCGGATTCATTGATAAAGGAGTTATCTGGCATTTCTTCATAAAGCTTATCCAAAAGCTGTGCAGCTCTTTTGTACCGATTCTCCATAGGTGCTTACCTCCTCTGATCTAACAATGCTTACGAGATTGCACCAAATATATATTTGGTAGACTTTCTTTACATTGATTATCCTTTCATTCACATGCGTACCAACAAGGTAAAAGAGATTTCTGCCTGTTATTCTTTTTTACCCAGTTCATGTGCTGGAATAATGACACTATCATATCCTATTTAAAAACGTTAACTATTGTGTGCATTATTGTAATGCACTTTTCAATAAGCTACTTTATGTTATCAGGATAGCTGGCGGTTACACCTTTTTCTGTCACTAGCATACCCTAGTCCATGTTTACCCAGATTCGCTCTGCCCTGAAATCGCCGTAAAACCTACAACAATCACGATGTTTACTTCCAAATTCAGATGCTTCTTGACTTCCATCAATTCATCCTTGAAGCAGGTGCTACTTTAGAGCGTGAACTCTTTATATTGGTCCACCAAATTTAGGTTCCCTACCGATTATCTTCAATAATGAAATAATCTTTGAGTTTCTCAAACACTGCATCTTACTCCACTCCCAGTGCCTTATATACCGCATCATCCGCGCTACTATAGAAAATCAAGTTAAAACTTCCCACCAGTTCTGCCGGCACAGTGCCGAGATCACCAGCAGATGTAATCGGCAGCAACACCTTCTTTGCCCCGCTGTCCAAGCATACCTGTAGCGCATTAGCCAGCTCATCCACTTTAATAAGCGTACCGCTTATACTGATTTCGCCGAGTACAGCCAGACTGCTAACCGTAGGCTTAGCAAGGGCAATCGAGCACAGAGCAATTAGTGTCGGTAGTGCCAGTTTTCCGGTCATCCCAATACCCTGAAGGTCCTGGTAGTTCACGATGTAGTCTTTTGTAGTTGTGCTAATGGCTCCGCTGATCCGGTTTCCATTGGCTTTCAGGAAATTGAAGGCTGTGTTAGAAGCTTCACGGCATTCCCTATCTGATCCAAGCCCGGTACGATCAAATTTGCCATTACCCGGCAGCATCTGAGATTCCAGACGGAATACGCCGATCATGCCAGACTTACCCTGTGACACGGTATATACTTGGCCAGGATTGCACATACCTTCCGGGATCAGCTTTCCGCCGCCCTGCTCCGGCACACTGACATATTTCTCCTCGAAGGATTCATTATCGATATAGGAGAAATTCACATCATAGAATTCCATACCGCCGAGCTTCTTCAGCTGCTCTTTTACACGGCGACGCATCTCCAAAGAGATGGTCAGAATTTCTTCGATTTCCTCCTTCGTGAACACACCGTCAGGATACAGCAGCTTTACAAAGGCGCCGACCATCTTGCGGACAGCAATCGTGTCACGCTGATTCAGGTTTTTGCCTAAGCGGAAATACTTATCTAATGCATCGCCATACTGTTCCTTGCGCAGTTCACGAACAAACTCCGCTAGATAATCTGTGATGAAACCATAGTCATCCGTGAAATGTTCCGGACGGAACTTTGGGATTTCCCATCCTGGAATGTAACAATGCATACGATCCAGAAAAGCAGTGTCTGTGCCCATTTCCGGCGGGAACGGATCAAAGAGACTGGACGTCTTCAGAAGTACATCCACACTCTGGTTAATATTACCTACAAAGACCATAGAAGCAGACGCCGCCTTTTCTTCCTTACCGCGAGCAAAAGATCCGGAAGCCATATAGTCCTTCATGATCTGGATACCGTCTTTATCTTTAAACCGGATACCAGCCACCTCATCGAAGGCCACACAGTCCCAGAGACCAACAAGACCGACTGTTTTCCTCCCCATGTTATAAAACAGGTTTGCAACAGTGGTCTGTCCGCCGGATACCAAAATGCTATTCGGTGATATCTCTTTATACAGATGTGATTTGCCGGTACTACGCGGACCAAGCTCGCACAGATTGAAATTGTTTTCAATGAGCGGCAGCATTCTGGTAAGAAGAAGCCATTTCTCGCGATAATTCAATTCATCCGGCTCCATACCAATAGAAAGGCCCCGGTTTCTTCCATTACGTCATAGCAGTAATAGAACTTGCGGTACTGCTGATCAATCAGCATATCCTGCTTCCGATACCGATTGATAATGTTCTTAAACCCTTCCGGCGCAACATACTTGCTCACTTCAATCAGGTGAAACGCGCTTTTGAGAAGCTGGTACGCCTTTTCTGTCTTTCTGCCAAAGTGCATCTTCATACGCTTATCGCAGATGGCCGGAATATCATAACGATCCAGCTTAGCTCCAGTATCTTCGGCAATTAAGCGTTCCTTGATCCACTTCACAATGATATGATCTACAGCAATGAACGTGTCACAGTCCACCAAATTTTCCGGAAGATATCCGGAAAGTGCTGTATTCACCTGAAGACCCGATGCAATATGTGAAGACAACTCGTCGTAGCGATCCCTGTAAAGCACGCTATTGGACAGATTATCCAAGAAGGCAATGATATTGCCAGATTTATAGGACACGAACGACTTCCATGGTTGCGGAACCTCTCTGGAAAGCTGCCGTTCTGTGGCCGTAACAAACATCGTCACTAATAGCTTCTCCAGATTTGGTTTCGGATCTGTGTAGCCAAAATGTTGCTCACATAGCTTCCAAAATGCCGAAAGAAGATCATACTTTTCGATCTCCGTGAGAAACTTATTATCCTGTAGTTCACCATCAATCAGCACGACACGGATGACTTCTTCAAAAGAGCAGGTTCGCGTCCGGCAAATACTTGCAAGCATACCAACCAGGATATTCTCCTCATTGAAGTTCTCAATTTCCAAATCATAGAAGCGCTGAGTTCGCTCTTTATTAGCAAAGAACTTTATATGCTTCTCGATGATCGGCTTATATTTCTCCTCAATACCAAGATCTACAGATAGGAGAGAAGCACGATCAGCGAAGAAGCGCTTGGAGTACAGCAGAGTGTCCTCCAAGTGGTTGTCCTTTACATCAGGCTTCGGGAACGGAGCATAGATCAGGTAATTGGTTGTCGTATCCACCCGTTCCAGAAATCTCTTGGTATAAAACTGATTATCCGGCTCCAGACGATAGATCTTTGCATTATCGAGGACAACACTCTCCATATCCTCGGCAAATTCGCCTTTATCGTCGTACCAGAACACGAGCTTACGGTTGTCACCAGTAAACTCCGCATTCAGCCGGTCTATGATTTGTTTCAGGTTAAGCTCTGCCATAACCTACTACCTCATTTCTTTGCCATGATATTTTTTGAATCAGCAAGGACCTCATAGAACTTGCCGTCATTCGCTGTCTGCAGCTTTCGATAATTAACCTTCACGCCGTCATCAAGATCAAGCTCGATACGCGAAAGTGCAAGGTGAGCCAGCTTCTCATCATACTCACGGCATTCTTTTAACTGCTTTGTCAGTTTGTCTTTACGCTTTGTAGCTTGCCCTACCTCACGAGCATTTGTGCTGTAATCGATCATGTCCTGCATACGTCCAATCTCGCTCTCGTAAACACGCTGCATACGATGAAGATAATCGATGCGAAGGTTTCCGATAGTGTCGGCATTGTAGCGATGCAGGTAAATCAACGCTTTAAAACCATTTTTCTTACCCGAATCAAAAAGCCAATAAATAGGACGCTTTCCCGATCCCGTCACAGAAAACAACTGACAGTGGTCTTTATAAAAATCATTTAAAAAATAATTCCGAATAATCTCACGACTAGAATTCCCTTTATTACCTAAAACTCTTGCAAGATAATCTAAGTTTTCTTCAAGGGTATTCTCACCATAAACGACTTTTAGCCATGTACATAACCTAGAAACAATATCATCTTCTAAGTATTCTTCATCAGTGATAGGAATCACATTATCCGAATCGGGGGCAAATGAAGCATAATTATCAGCACATAGATCCTCACCCGCCAATACTAATCCAATATGATCTAATGAATAACGTCCAAACATACAGCCAACTGCATAAGAAATCAAGCCTCTTACGTCCCTATCTAAGTCTGCCCTTCTAATAGATACTTCACTCTCGGCAACCTCAGGAACCATAATTCCTGACAAACCATATAGATTTATAAAGAATCTACTTTCGCTTCCTGATCAGCTTCTTCTATATAGTAATTCCAACCAATCTTCAGATTATTATTAGGATGCCCTTCTGCCCATAGACGACCAAGACTATTCTCCACCATATAACGTACAATCCAGTCTGGAGTAAACAACTGTGTCGCAGGTGCTATTTCTTCTTTTGTGAAAGTGCCCTTTTTCCCAAACGCCGCATTCTTAGGTTCAATATTGTAGTACTGGTATAACCAGCCTATGATTTCCACTTGGCCACCACGCTCAACATCAAAATCATCCTCAGCGATGTCATGAACCAAATGATAAACCACACCATCCTGATCAATGACAGACAAATTTAGCAAAAGTTCTGTATAATCATTTGTCTTTTCAAAAAGAGCAGGAAGGATCTTATTCAAAGCGTTACACTGTTTGATGAAAAGGAGCCGGAACACTTCATCTATCTTATTTGCATTTTTAAGCTCTAAAACTGTTTGATATTCATCCCTGGTAAATTCCAGTTCCGCATCAAATGGTGTGGTAACCAGATCTGGTTCCATTTTTCCGGTGTCCGAAGAAAGCACACGGATATGGTTCGGCAGATAATCATTGACCTCCATAAAGCGTACGGCAATCAGACGGTTAAACCAAGTATAAGCTACCTCCTCGATAATGTACTTATACGCCGTTTTATAATCAGTATCCTTCTCTTTTCTTTGAATCAGCTCTACGAGTTGCTCCCTCTGACGAATTGCTTCTCCTGTAATCATATAAGGTTCTGCCGCTCCGATATCATAAAACTCTGTCTGTCCAATCGACTGCGGAAGCGCAGTATGAATTCCATCTATAGTAATTCCCATAAGGCCTGCGCGGTAGCTGATATCTGCGATCAATTTATTTCTCGCCCAGATGGCGAAGTTCTTTATAGCTGTTTTGTTCATAATAACGACCTTTTCTCGAACCAGTTCTTAACCCAATTCTTAAACCAATATCCTTTTTTCTCGATTGGGTTAAGCTCATATTGCTGTATTTCTGGGATCTTGGAATACTTCATTTAAAATTTCTTAACCCAGTTTGCTATTCGCTTATACTAGTATTATCACTTAACTAGAATCCAATGAGAAATCTGTTTGTTATCAGAATCCGTTGTAATAATGCCTTGCCTCTTCAACGCTGTCAGAAGCGTAAGTATTTTTCTCTCTTTCTGCTTTTCAGACAATCCATCAGGGAATTTATCCAAAAGAAGCTTTCTGAAATCTGCCCTGTTTGCCTGTCCAAATTTCTGCAGATAATCAACGATCATATCTTGATAATATTTATTATCAAATCCCTTATGCTTTATATAGTCAGCCTTCTCTTCAGTTGTCTTTGCCAACGGTGCTGCTAAATACAGATTAGTAACCCTTCCTTCGACAAGATTGTATTTGCGCAAATGTGCTGCGGCTTCCTTGGATACCCGTTTACCCTTTTGAACTTGATCCAGCAAATAAACCGTTGCTAAATCTAAATTCTCATTGTCGTGTAGCAAATATTTAAATTTGTCGTTTATTTCTTTTCCGTAGATGCACACTTCGACCTTGTTTTGTTCAGACAGGTCGTAATCAGGCAGAGGAAAGAATTTTTCTCTTTGTATCGTAAATACTCTGCGGATGCCAGTGGTCTCGGAATCTATCATTTTAAACATCACCATACTCTCAGCAAGAAGCTGGTTCCGATAGAACGGTGATGTATAACTCGGCTTAAGAATCGGTTCTACGCTCCCAGGAATAAAGGTGCCGGGGTTTGTAATGATCAACTTATCTTCAAACTCGTTTACATAGATTCTGCCACCAAGGCTGTAATCCGAATGTGCTATACTATTGTTTAGCAATTCTCTTAACACCCATGGATCATATTGCTTTGTTTCCATCGGAAAGAGCGTCATTTGATTTGGCATAAATCGATAGGTAAGGTTTCGTATATTCTCAAGAATCCTGTCGCTCAGCGTAATAAACGGAATCTTGAAAATCAAATAATCCTTGACGTTTTCTTTGGAATCATATATCCTCCATGACGCCTCTGGAACAGTTGGAAACTTATAATCAAAGTCTGCATTTCCCAGTAATAAAAATGCCGCATTCGTAATATTGCCGTTGATCACAAGTTTTCTTCTCTCAAGAAATTCCTCATCTGACATTTGATCCACTTCTTCTGAAATATAAGGATCCCGCATTTTTTCTTTATAGTTCTCACGAGCAATCCTTATGGCCTGCTTGTCCAAATCTTCCATAGTCGCACCTGTGACAATTTGCTTGGACCAATCCATTTTTTCTTGTCTGCGAATGCGTTCCCTTTTCTCTGGGGATAGTGGTACTAACGATTCTCCATCACGACCATACTCAATGTTATGCCAGCCTGTAGGGATTGCTGTAATGGCTGCCGGAATCTGAAACATGATTACCCTTTTCTTCTCACCATCTACCACAGGATACACCTCATAAATGCCAATAAACGAAATGCCGCCAGTGGTATTCGAAGCAATTTCATTCTTCAGCGTATTCAGTCCCTGTGTGTCACGATAGTCGCTGCCTACAATTCTCCTGTCTTTGTTGCGAACACCAAAAACAAGCCAACCATATTGTAATCCATGCAAATTAGCCTCGTTGCTTATTGCAGAAAAGTACTGACCTATTTCACTTTGTTTATAGTTCTTTCCGGCTTCCTTAAACTCAATGATTTCTTCTTCCCAGTTCTCTATCAAAGAGACGAGGACCTGTGTCATTTCAGCTTCTTTTTTCTGCTTATACTCTTTGATATTCATAATCAAAACTCCACATTCACAATGTCGTTTTCATTCAGCTCCGCAAGGAGTGCACTGCGGAGTATGGTCAAGTATTTGTCAACGTCTGCCGCTTTTTCCAGTCTCCAGGAAGATGTATGCGTCATATCCTTAATCGTGACATTTTTTGTCTTCTTAACATTGTATTTAGCCAGCGGCTCGGCAACGATATCAAAAGGCTTTCCCTGCTCCTTTGCCTTTCTGGCTGCTTCTTCTGCGGCGCGCCTTGCCTCTTCAGCCTTAGCTTCGGCAATTTGTGCATCGCGGTTGTCCATCTCATTCAGCAGACGGATCTTCAGAGCACCTGCTTTATCAGCAAAGCTTCGCATGGATGATACGTTATTGCAGTGCTCCGCACCGGAACGAATCTCAGTGAACAGCTTGTTATAGCGTTCCCTATAACTCTCTGCATACTCTTTGGTATCAAGCACTTCCAAAACACGTTTCCTGGCCTGATCGATCGCATCTAGAACAGGTTTTTCCTCTTTATCGAGCACCTTCATGTAAGAAGTCACAAATTTCTCCCGAAGGTTCGGCAGTTTAGGAATGTTCACATACGGCTTGTCCTGTCTTGTGATAGAGCGCATTTCATAAACGATTTCTTCCAGTTCTCTATCTACGATATAGGTCTTGCTGTCATCATAAATAGCCAGCATCTCGAGAGCACGTGTGAAGATTTCCTGCTGCTCGCTTCCAAAGAAGGATTTAACAGGCTCATAGTCATCTGCAAAGTCATAGAACGTCTCACGCATCTTGGAAACATACTGGAAGAATTCCAACGGAGACTGGATCTGGATCACAGCCTGCATCAGCTTCTTGCCGGATTCCAGCACCTTTTTACCAGGATAAGCATGTGTCTGATACTGTGGCTCCAAGCGCAGTATTTCATTGATTGTATTCTGCGCATAACGCTGGAAGTTCTTCATGATGGTGTCTTCATCCTCGGCTACTGAGCCGGTCCCGAAGACTTCCTTCATGACATCACGGACTGCTTTTTTATCCTTGTCAGATACGCGTACACGCTCTTCCATAAGAAGCTTTTCCACGAAGGCTTTCTTCGTGATGAAGCTGATGATTTCTTCCTCTGACTTATTGTTCAGGTTGACAGATGCGCCATTCACGGTAAATGCCAGATCACCGCGCTTAAAGAGTCTGGCAACCAGCCAATGAACATCGTCTTCAACAAATCCATACGGAGCTTTCATAAAACGGTCCTTGACTGTCTTCATGGATGTCTTCATGTGCATATGGCTGTTTCCGGCAATAAAAGCCAGGACATCATCCAGCGCATGTTGGTTGGCATCCGTTCCACCTCCAAGGTCCAGAGTTAGCTGATTGGATGTGCGGAACATCTTTCGGATTTCCGCTTCGCCGAAAGCAGCATCGATATAGGATAGTTTGTGAAAGACCGTCTGCACCAGTCTGCCGATGGCCTCATTGATCCGGCTGGTGACTTCCTTTGCGTTGGTCTTGACCGTATCTGCATTGACATAGATTGTTGCATCCTTCAGACCTTCTGTCAGATAGAGTTTGGCATTGGCATTGCGTTCCCGCATTTCCACACGCTTTGCTTCTTTAATGGTCTCATACTTAGTCAGTTGCGTGGATGTATTCAGACGCAGGAACTTTTCAATCTTCAGATAGACGCGGATTTCATCCAGGAATGCGGCATCATCCGGAAGAACCACCAGAACTTCCCGGCCTTGTCCGGACATCATACGAAGCGTCGCATCATCATTACCGCCCTCATACCAGGGTGTCAGAATTCGAAGCCCAATATCATAATTCTGATTGGCCTTGTACGGACGATCATCCACAGCCTGATTGAAGGAGAAGGAATATCTACCGTTGAAGGACGGATAGCGATACTTTTTATCAGTAAAAATATCCTCGAAAATCATCTCCGATACTTTATTGATGACCTCAGCCATCTCGACATTCTGGCTGTCAATCTCACGGTTGATTTCCTGCTCTTCATCTGTCAGGAAAACATAGAGGCTTCCATTCTTCTGCACCAGCATCTGCTGTATCAGAATCTTCAGTGCATCTTCGACCCTAGCCTTAATCTCTATGCGGTCATCATCGATATTACTGATCATAAGAGATGTGATGTTGTCGATGTTGGCTTCGATCTCCAGAACATACTTAATCATGAAGAGGGTTTTCAGCACATTGATGGCAAAGACATCTGATTCCTTATGCTCCGGATTAATCTTTGTATTATCATAGGCACGTATAATAACTCCCCGGTGGCTGTGATCCAGGAAGTTCTCCAGTGCATCATAGAACAGATGGAAAGGTATAATGACACCCATCTCTTCATCCTTCAGTTTGGCGGCGGACTCTTTAAAGAGAGCCAACATAGAACGTTCACCTTCCGACAGATGTTTACCGGAAGCACCATGTGTACGAATCGAAGTCAGAACACTAGCCAGAAGGTTGAACTGATAGGGAACAAATGGATAAACCTCTGAGAAGTCGCTGGCGTTTGCGTATAATTTCTTTTCCACACCATCATTGAACACGATCAAATTCTTGATAATGGTCGCTTTCTGATCATACAGCAATCTCAAGGTCTGTGCTGCCGTATCCGTCTTATCCAAAATCCTTTTCTTGATAACGGCATCGACGTTAGCTGAAGACAGGGAGAGTCTTGTGTCAAAACGTCCCTGAATCTTCGAGAAGTCATTTCCTTTGACCTTGGTAACAGAATCGATATCTTGCTGGCTTGTCACGATGACCCATGCCTTGCCTTGGCACTCTTTACCCAGTTCCTCTGTTACAGTTTGCAGATTCAACATCAGTTTGCTGTCTTCTCCAATGTACTGACCGATCTCGTCTACCAGGAAGACAACATGGTGATTTTTTCCCTTTGCGTTTATGTAGGCTTTTACTCTTTTCGCGAAATCTTCAATGCTGATCTGGTAAGGTTCAGATGCCTTTTCACACCAGTTTCTTGCAGCGGATTCGCTCATGAAATCCATGTCAACAAGGACATCCACTACTGTGTCCTGGATAAAATCGAACTTATGACGGTTTTCTTCCCAGGGCTTACCATATCCATCTTTAAAAGCTTCTTTGAATTCATCCATCCGGCCAGCCTCAGTAAGCTGCTGCTCCAGATCTGCCAGATGCGGAAGAGAACCACAGAAGCCCTGCATCTCGTTGAAGACACGAAGGAATACGTTGACGATCGCATCTTTATTCTGCTTGCTACCTGTGTCGCTCTTGGAATCGATGTTGAAAAGCACCACATCAGTCGGTGTTTCTGCGGCAAGCTTCATATCCGCAAGCACCATCGGATCAGCGATCTTCTTGTCTTCCACAAAGAAGTCAAGTGCCCTTCTTTCACCGACCTGTTTATTCTCAAGAAGATAGGACAGAATCTTTAAGAAGTGAGATTTACCACTTCCAAAGAAACCGGAGATCCATACACCCATTTTCGGTGTGGTTCCAAGAATGCCTTTTTTGTATGCAGAGAAGAAATCAGCAAAGTGTTTCTGTAACTCCCTGGTGACAACGTACTCGTCCAGTTCCTGAGATACATTGGTTTCCTCGCCCTGGCCAACAATGATAACGCCCTGGATCTCACGGTCGATCGGCTTCCTGAACATTTCTCTTACTTGCATTTTTCTACCTCCGCTATTTCACTAACCGGAATGCCCGATAGTAATTGTCGTCCTTGATTTCGTTGAACAGGATCAGTTCCTGCTCATTATAGGTTCCTGGAAAGAACATAACCACCGGAACTCGTACAAATGCCTGGTGCAGGTTGTTCAGCACTTTATGCGACCGGAGAATGGGATAACATTTCCCGATTCCTGTCAGAAACACCACAGCATTTTCCGGTGTATGATCTTTGATGTATTGCACGATCAAACTGTCATCGTCATTAATCTTCATAGAATTGCTGACCGCTTTGATAATTCGGTCAAGGCCGCGTTTTTTTTCAAAGCGATAGCACTGTTCCAAGAATTCTTCCTTCTCCAGATAATCGATGATGATGTCATAGAGGTCGAATACGACGAGCTCAAATCCATCGACACCTTTTGCATTTTTCTTTTTCATGTACTCGACACGCTCCCGCACTTCCAGTTCCTTTTCCGGAGGATAATCGAATACCCAGTAGTTTACTTCATTAGCTCTGCCACTTGACTGCCGGAAGGAAGGTTTACGGATTGCGGTTTCCATTAGATCGAGTCGTACTGTTAAGCTTGCCATTACCTCACCCCCGTCAGTGCTTTTATATAGAACTGCATGTCATAGTTCAGAAGCCACTGTTCCATAACCGGATCAAGTATAGGCTTCAGGATTTTACGTGTTTCTTTGCCTTTATCTGTCAAACCGGCTTCAAACAACATTGTTTTATAGCAGTCCCCAAGACGTTTCGTTGTGGCATCAGTCCACTTGGCAACCTTGTCGTTCTGCTCCTGCTTATTTTTGAAAAATATCCTGACATCACTGTTTGTAAACTCGTTGCTGCCAATGATCATTTTTTCCCTAATAACTTCGTAAACAAACTCTGCAAAGAGAGAATCATAAGCCATTGCAGCCACCAACGCAAAAAGCTTTTGTGCCGCTATATCGCATGACTGGAAAACTGGATAAACGCTATCGTCCAGACATTTCAATCTTCCGGATACAGTACTCCAAATCTGATTCTGACGCCGCGTTGTCTGCGCTCCAAATATATTTTCATTTTTATTCTGTTCTTTAATATCATCCCAAGACAGCCCTTCATTACGAAGAGCAACCACCTTTCGGAACTCCATAAACCAAAATGAATGCTTTACAGCGCCTGCGCTATATTCTTTCCTGTTCATAAGGTAAAAACTCCCCCTTATTCATTTATTTTAACGCGCCATCTGTCCAATTTTCGGGACTTGAATCAGGATCAGGGCCTATTTCTACAATGTCTTCTAATCCACAATTCAGTGCCTTACATATTTTTCGAAGAACTTCCGTCGATACATCCCCGTTTTTGCCCATTTTCGCAATAACATTTGTCGAAAGGCCAGCCATCTCGCGCAAGTCCTTTTTTATTAGGCCTCGGTCTATCAGCAGCTTCCAGAGCTTGTTATAATTCATCGCCATAATAGTCACCTATTCACCTATCCATTAACAATAAATATGAAAAATGCATATACACAACATATCAATCGTATCATAAAAAATTTCAACCTTCAATTTCTGATTGCATTTTACAATTTTACCCTTCTTGAATTAAGTAAAAAGATATTTCAATGATATTTCAACTACAAGTGTTGACGTATTTAACGAATTACCGTTCAAGGTGAATACTTTTAACCCATTTCTATTCATTGATGTCCCTGTATAACTATATCAAGGCCGAGGAAGGCAAGGTATATTATGTTGTGAACGGCGAGGCCGCCGGCGCAGTTGACCTGTTCTAATCTGCGGAAAATCCAGTCATAATTACAATAAAAATAGCGGCATGCTTAGTTGGAAGGAGACCATTATTCCTTCCAACAGGCATGCCGCTTTGTTTTAATGCTTTGCTTCGGATGCGTTCTCAGCTGATCGCTTTTCTGCCAATTTCATCTGATATTTTCTAAGCCGTTCCAGAACAGAACTCCTGCTCCACAATGGTCGGAAACCCGTTCTTTTCTTTTTAGATTTGCCTTTTCTCTTTGCAGATTTCTTCTTTGTTTTCACAGCTTGTTTATCTGCTGCACGGTTTGTTTTCTCATCATTTTTCCCACTCGGGTCATTGCGGTTTCCACCTGAATCCGCAGACACAGGAACAGTTGCAGTATCATTGATGGAACTATTATCGTCACGCGTTTCTGCCTTGCTTGCTGTATCGTTCTGTCCGTTATCACTGCGATGTATATACTCTCGGATCTGGTCAATGACTTCCTGCGAAAAGCCGGTAAAAGTGTCCTCTGCAGCCGGATGTCCTTCGCTGTCCAGGACAGCAAGTGCCGCTTTGGAGCCAAACTGCTGGCTCTGCATCAGCAGGAATCGACGCCCGTCCACCCAGTATTCCTCTCTGGCTGTCCATGTTCCGGGTCTTCCTTCAATCTTGTAGTCGGTCGTCCCAAGAGAGAGGACCGGGGCAGATACATGTACATGGAAGAAGCCGGGCAGGGAAACGAGGCGTTGCGAATCCACGTAATAGGCTGTTGTGATCCCGTTTCTCGTTAAGGCAAGTACATCACTCACCTCCAGTGCTTTTCCTGTAATCCCTGCAGGCAGTTCTTTTTCGAGCTGCCTGTGGAGATCTGTAGGCGTAAGAGACGAATCAAAACGGGCAAGAAAGAGCTGTCTGTAATGATCTGAGGTTACTTTCCGATTATTCTTCAGCAGATACTGATAGGACTGATTGCGCAGAGAACGGGTCTCCTTAATATCCCGACGCAGGCGGTAGACCGCATACTGGTTCAGTCCTGTACTCATGTAGCATCTACCTCCCCGTCAGAGGTCTCAACAACAGCAACGACACTGGAATCAGTACTCCCAGTGCCGTCTTCTTCAGACTCGTCCTCATCATCTTCCTCTTCCAGCTCTTCAATATAGCGCTCCACATCCAGTTCCTTGTAATCCTTGTCAGTGATCCTCTTGAGCTTTTCTTTGACACTCACGATCAGAGCCTTCATTTCCGGGTCATCGTCCATCAGATCGAGTACCTTTTCCATACCCGTGATCGCCTTCTCCCTGGTCTCCATATTAAAGACCGCGATTGCATACAGCTCTTCCTCATCAAATGTGATCTTTTTCATAGTACCGGTTCTCCTTTCTTTCTCTGTGTTGTGGGTGCCTTTTCCGGAGTATCCTTCCTGGCCTGTACCTCTTTCTGATGCTTCCTGAGCGCTTCCAGTACAGATTCCTTTCTGTTAACGGACGGCTTCCTTTCTGTCTGTTCCGCCTTCCGTTCATCACTATGAGTAACTGAAGCCGCCTCCCTGTTCAATAATCCGGAAGGAGACTGAACGGTTTCTGCAAGATTCAGAGCTTCTTCCCTGTCAGGGAAGACCTTTTTCGCATCCTCAATGACCTCCTGGATTGCGGGCATCTGGCGAAAATGATCCACTGCATTAATGTTCTCTGTCTGAACCTTCCCGTCGACTACCAGCGGGAAGTCGCCGATATAATCGCTGCCATCCTGCAGGGTAAAGCCGATGCCCTTTCCGCCGTTCGGATTTCCTTCCGGAAGCTCATTGAATGCTTTGACAGCATCTGCAAATGTGAGGCCTCCCTGATATCTCCCCATGACCGGAAATGCCATGCATTCTGCAGCATAGAAAGTGAGGATATCCTCCGATCCGATACCTTGCTCTGCAATGTTCAGATCTTCATTACTCTTTTTCTCTTCTGCAGATATCTCCTGGTAATTGGAAGCAGGCTCGGTTTTTTCCTGCTCTTGTGAGACGGAAATAGACTGTTCCTGTTCCTGAGGAGACAAAAAGAACTGTGGAACCTCTACATATCCGATACTATCCACATAATAGGCATGATCCTCGCCGTTCTTATGCAGGACAATTACATCACTGGTAGTCACAGACCGCATCTCTGTAGCAGCAGGGCGGTCATCCTGATTGAACTTATAGTACAGGCTGTAAAGGGTATCCTCCGGTCCCAGATAGCCGCGGTAGACGTCCTGGTAATATTCCATGCTGACCGTGCACCCATGCTTTTTGACAAATTCCATATCCATAAAGCAGTACTCCCTGGCCGGGCTGTCTTCCTGAATCTGGTAGATCGTATAACGGTCTACATCCCGCTCCGTAAGATAGATTTCCACTTCATCAAAGATTTCAGAAGCTGCCCTACGAATCGTGTCCATGGAAGCACGGAGGGCATCCGTATCCTGACTGCTGCTCCAGCTTGCCAGATAAGGAATCGAGTAGTCGGACGTATCCAGGTGATAGTGGGAGAGTACTACATAGGCGATCGATTCCGCTTCGAGCTCTCGTGTCTTCTGATCCTTCAGGCCTCCCTTGGCAAGCATGGTATCCCTGTCGTGAAGTCTAGCATGACTGATCTCATGGACTGCCGTCTTCATTGTCTGAAGTTCGCTCATCCCCTCTTTGATCACGATTTCCTTTTTGACACTGTCATAGTAGCCCTTGGCTTCGCCTTCGATCGCATCAAAGCGGATCGGAACCGGTGAGACAGCACGCATGGCATCCATAAAGATTCTGTAGTTTTCCACAGTACCGGTAAGCTCGGGTACATCCAGTTCCGGAAGCGGGGCACCGGTCGTCTGTGAAAGATCAAAAACCTTGGCGACCTTATATCTGGGGACAGTGACCTCCACTTCCTCTGTGATCGGAGTGCCGTCTCTGTTCATAACGGGTTTCCCCGTATCCGGATTGATGACCTCCTGTTCCTCCGTCTTCTTGTAAGGCGCGGGGGTGATGATAGACAATCCGCGCTGCCCCTTTTTGACCTGCCGCTTGAATTTCTTCTGCCAGGATGTATAGGAAGCCACATGGGTCGCCGTAGGCATCTGCATGGCGATCAGAAGGACGTTGTTGGCGCTGTAATGATAAAATTTCGCCATTGTATCAAGAACCTTCTTGAACTGCTCATCTGTTGTCATATATTCTTTCAGACCGGTTTCAAGACGCTCAGTGATCTCCTTCATCTGCTGTTTGCGCTTCTCCGCCACTTCCTGCCAGGTCCACTTTTTGTCTGATTCCTGGTCCTTCTCTTTACCCTTTTCCTTGCCATTCCTTTGACTGGTTTTCTGCTGTTCCTTCGGAACAGTTTCTGCAAAAGCAGCCTCCTGACGGACACTGTTGTTTTCTGCCATAAATATTTCTCCTTTCCCGGGAGCCCTGCCATTTATTCAACGATTAGCCTCCCGAATCGGGAAGAAATGAAAGGCGTACTTTTTTGCGACACCTTTCAAAACTTCCTAATATTCCTGTTTTTGTGGTTTTTCGAAATTATTTCCGGTGACTCTCTCCTGATACAGCCGCTGTCCAGGCCTTACACGGAGTATCTTTCCCTTTCTCTTAAAGAGCAGGTTCAGGTCGTAGACGGACAGATGGGTTTCCTGTCGCTGCAGCAATTTCAGATTTCTTTTCTTTCAGCCGGGCGACTACCGATCCCTTTCCGGTAAGGCTTACCTTCCCTGGCTTTGCTTCCTGCCTTTGCGTTCCCTGTACATTCAGATCCTCTGCCTGTTCTGCAAAAGTCCGGCCTGCCGGTAAGCTGTCTGCTGAGCGAGCAGCAATCCTTTCCGCCTTCCCGCTGTTTATGGACTGATCTGTTTCCTCATCAACAACGAGTGTCTCTACCGGGGAGCGTTCATCCATGTTCAACATTGCGTTAAGCTCTGCAAGGCGGGAGGACTTCTCTGCAAGCTCCGCCTCATGCGCAAATGGTTTCTGTACTTCTTCCTTTGCCGCCGCAAGCTGGTCCTGCAGGTTCCCGAGCTTCTGTTCAGATTCAGTAAGCTGCCTGGAAATCCCCGCCAGAGCATTCTGGATGCGTGTGATATTGCCTGAAGGGTCTTTTCCCACTTCGAGCGTGTAGCTGCACTGACGTTTCAAAGTCAGCTGATAGCTCTGGATAAAACCATCAAAAGAAGCACTTATGGAAAAACCGGCATATTCTCCAATCTGGCCGCTCGAGTGCACGGCTTTCAGACCGGCACAGGCTGCGATCAGCGCAGTTCCCGCTTCTTTTCTGTCCGTGAATTCCTTGCCCCCGATGGTCATGGAGAAGGTCTCCGTTTCTTTGTCCTTATCCTTTTCCTGCTGTTCCCGGAGGATCTTGACTGCTTCCAGATCAGCCTTCAGTCCTCCGATACGTTCTTTTACTGCCGTGATCTGTACAGGGTAAGTGCGGGCGATATCCGTTTCCAGACGGTAGTGTTCATTTGTGTGGTTGGCTTTTAAAAGCTTGAGCCGACTCACTTGTATATCCAGATCCATCTTTTCCTTGATTGCCGGGTTCCCGGTCGCAAGAGCCTTGATCTCCGCATAGGATAAGGCAGTGTCGTCTACATCCTCACATGCGCGGACCGGCGATTTAGATGTCATGATCTGGGAGATAAATTTCTGCTTCTGTTCCAGAATCTGCCACATGTAACTGTCAAAGCTCGATTCAGTAACATAGCGGTAGATCTTTACTTTGGAATTTCGGTTTCCCTGCCGGAGGATCCTTCCTTCCTGCTGTTCAAGGTCAGAAGGCTTCCAGGGACAGTCGAGGTGGTGCAGGGCAATCAGACGATCCTGCACGTTAGTGCCCGCACCGAGTTTGGGAGTGGAACCCATCAGGATCCTCACCTGACCGGAACGGACTTTGGCGAACAGTTCCTCCTTTCTGGTCTCTGTATTTGCTTCGTGGATAAAGGCGATCTCTTCTTTAGGGATCCCTTTTGCAACCAGCTTTTCACGAATGTCATCATAAACGTTGAAAGTCCCGTCTCCCTTGGGGGTGGAAAGGTCACAGAAACAAAGCTGCGTAGAGCGGTCTGCTTCTGTATCCTTCCAGACAGTAAACATGTTCTCGACACACCGGTTTACTTTGCTCTCCGGATTGTCCGGCAGAATCGGATTAATCAGCCTCTGGTCCAGAGCACATTTCCGACCGTCGTTCGTGATCTTGAGCATATTATCCTCCGTCGGCTGAACCTTTCCGGAACGCACGGCTTCTGCACGGTCCGCAAAAGAAGAGACGAGCTCCTTCTGTTCTTCACTGGGCTTTAAAACCTCGTTGATATACTCTGCCTCCGGAACAGGAAGCTCGAGCATGTCTGAGGTCTGTATATCCGCACTCTCTTTGAAAAGAGTGATCAGCTCCGGAAGGTTGTAGAACCTGGCAAAACGGGTCTTGGCACGGTAGCCGGTACCTTCCGGTGCCAGCTCAATCGCCGTGACAGTCTCGCCAAAGGCTGCAGCCCATGAGTCAAAATGTCCCATGCCGAGCCGCTGAAGTGTGCCGTACTGCAGATAGCGCATGACGGTATAGAGCTCCACCATGCTGTTGGAAACAGGTGTGCCGGTGGCAAAAGTGACTCCTTTTCCTCCGGTGATCTCATCCAGATACTGGCACTTCATGAACATGTCCGAGCATTTCTGCGCGTCGGTCTGGGCTATTCCCGCCACATTGCGCATCTTGGTGTAGAAAAAAGCATTTTTGTAAAAATGACTTTCATCCACAAAGAGGCGGTCCACGCCCAACTGCTCAAAGGTCACGACATCGTCCTTGCGCTTCTGGTCATTCAACTTTGCCAGCCTCACTTCCAGAGTCCGGCGGGTCTTCTCCATCTGCTTAACGGTATAGTTTTCCCCACGGTCATATTTGAGTTCTGCGATGGCATTCTCAATATCATCAATCTGCCTCTGGATCGTTGCTTTCTGCCGTTCCCTGGAAAGCGGGATCCTCTCAAACTGGCTGTGGCCGATAATAACGGCGTCATAATCCCCTGTGGCTATCCGTGAACAGAATTTCTTGCGGTTGGCCGGTTCAAAATCTTTCTTTGTAGAGACAAGGATATTGGCGCCAGGGTATAGTCGCAGAAAGTCGCTTCCCCACTGCTCGATCAGGTGGTTCGGGACGACATAGAGGCACTTCTGTGCAAGCCCGAGACGCCTGCTCTCCATCCCGGCTGCTATCATCTGAAAGGTCTTCCCTGCACCTACAACGTGCGCGAGCAGTGTATTGTCTCCATAGAGGATATGGGCGACCGCGTTCTTCTGGTGCTGCATCAGGGTAATCTCCGGTGTCATCCCAACAAATCGGATATGGGAGCCGTCATACTCCCTGGGGCGGTTGCTGTTGAATAGTTCGTTGTACTTCTTACATAAGGTCTCCCTCCTTTCCAGGTCCTTAAAGATCCATTCTTTAAATGCTTCCTTGATCATCTCCTGTTTCTGCTGCGCCAGCATGGTCTCCTTGCGGTTCAGGACCCGGCGGGTGTTTCCCTCCGCATCCTCCACGGTGTCGTAGATCTTTGTATCCCTCAGATTCAGTGCATCCTCCAGGAGCTTGTAGGCATTTACACGCCTGGTCCCATACGTGGATGTGACACGAGTATTGCCATAGGAATCTCTGTTTTTTCCGGAGATATTCCACTGGCCGGTGACTTCGGCATACCGCACATCGATCTCTTTGCCGAGGTAATACCATGGAGTCTTGAATGTCTCCCCCATGAACTGAGTAATATATTCCGGATCCACCCAGGTCGCACCGAGGCGGACTTCGATCTCGGAAGCATCGAGATCCTTGGGCTGTACCCGCTCCAGGGCTGTCACATTTACCTGATATTCCAATTGGTTCTGTGCGAATTCCCTTGCGATGCGAAGCTTCTCCCGGACATTGCCGGAAAGGTATTCATCCGCATTTTCATACTGATCTGTCAGGGGATTTTTGAAGATCACACCTGTCAGTTCTTCTGCGATCTCCTCCTGTGTCTTCCCTGTCAGCTCAGACATAAAAGGCAGATCTACCCTTGCCTTTTCCCCGATGGAAAGAGCAAGGGCTTCACTTGCGGTATCCACGCTTGTAACCGGCTCCGGACGGCGGATAGTACGTTTCGTAAAAATGTCTGCCTTACGTTCAAACTTCCCTTCTTCGTCAAGGATCTCCAGGGAGGCAAGGAGACAGTAACTGGAATCCTGTGAAAAGGCTCTGCGGTTGGCATTGCTGCTGATGATCCCGTACTGGGCAGTGAATTCGTCATATCTCCGGTTCAGGCGTCTCTGGATCGCTGCCACTTCCGCATCACTAAGATCATCCAGCTGTGCCTGCAGTAATTCCTGTACGATGTCACGCAGTTCTATCATGCCGAGCACACGCTCCGCCGTTGCCGCAGGAAGCTCCATGCGGTTCATGCGTGAGTTTTCACGGTAGAAAACATGGCCGTCTATATTGGTAAAACTGAAATTCTTTACAGACGGATCAGCCGGAACGGATACGACGGCAGGTTCGTCATCATCCAACTCAGAATCTGTCAATTCCACGGGAGTTACCTCCCCTTGTATGTGCTCCATAGCGTCACTGAGCTGAACTGCCAGGTCTGCCCCCTCGATCGGCTTGACGGTCACTTCCTGCCTGCCGTACTGAGTGTTTTCTGCAGCAAATTCCCCGAGTACCATCTCAGGATGTGCGGCAAAATAACTGTTAACGGAATAACCCTCCGGAGTAGTTCCCAGATGAACCCAGTCAGGCTCCTCCAGAGACATGCGGTCCCTTTTCTGGAAAAAGAGGATATCCGCTACAACGCCGGTATTTGCGTTCCGCAGAAAGGCATTATCAGGAAGGCGGACTGCCCCCAGAAGGTCTGCCCTGTGGGCGATATACTTCCTTGTCGATTCATTCTGCTTATCCATCGTCCCGCTGGAAGTCACCACGGCGATGACACCGCCGGGGCGGACGAGATCCAGGGATTTAGCGATGAAGTAATCATGGATCAGGAAGTTGTGCCGGTCGTATCTGGAGTCCGCTACCTTATACTGCCCAAACGGCACATTCCCGATCACTGCATCAAAAAAGCTGTCCGGGAATGAGGTCGTCTCAAATCCCTGAACAGCGATATTGTTTTTCTGATAAAGTTGCCGGGCGATCCTTCCGGAGACGGAGTCCAGCTCCACGCCGTACATGCGCATGCCTGACATACTCTCAGGAATGAGTCCCATAAAATTCCCTATACCGCAGGACGGCTCCAGCAGATTTCCGTTGGAGAGTCCCATTTTTTCTAATGCGCCGTACATGGCTTTGATCACGGTGGGAGATGTGTAAAAGGCATTCAAAGTGCTTGCCCTTGCCTCCCGATATTCATCAGGTTCAAGAGAGGCACGAAGCTCCGCATATTCGTCTGACCAACTTCTGTTATTTTCATCGAATGCCTGCGGAATTCCGCCCCATCCTACGTAACGGGAGAGTGTTTCCTGCTCCTCGGGAGTCGCAAGGCGCTCCTGTTCTTCAAGTGTTTTGAGCAGATGGATCGCATCCATATTGGCCCGGAACTTTGTCTTCAGGCCGCCTGCCCCAAGGTCATCATCTGTGATACGAAAGTTGTGAAGTTCAGCCGGCATAGTTGAGGGCGGCTCCGTTTCAGTCCCGCTCTCCCTGCCTTCGCCCCTGGCACTGTTACTATCCGGCGGGCTTTTCTCCTCACTTTCCTCCAACGGAAGGAGACTTGCCGCTCGGATCGCATTGATCTCATCTATGCTGAGCGCACCGTTTGTGATCTGTCCGAGCACACCCTGGAAATGGGCAATGGTATGGGCCTCTACCCTCGCCTGCATATCCATGATGAGCTGCATCTGCTGGGGAGGATAGTCCGGACTGCAGAGAGGCAAAATATCATAGCCCTTGTCTGCAGCATCATAGATCACCTCCATCTGCTCCGGAGAATAGTCCCCGTAATCCGTCCCGGATTCCTGCAACGCATCAAAAACTGCCTGCTCGATTTCCTCCTCGCGCCGCTCATCGGCAAAGCCGCCTAGATTTGGTGAAGGGGTGATATTGGCACGACTTTGCGGTATCTCTGCTGCGGGTTCTTCCAGGACTTGAGCTGATGCTGTCTGCTGATCATCGGACTGTATACCCCCAGAAAGCAGAATATCTGCTCCAGGTTCTTTTCGGCTTTCCCTGCCCTGTTCCTGTGTTTGTTCCTGTCCTTGTGTTTCAAGAAGATTCGGATACTGTTCCTCATAGTAGGAGCGCACATAAAAGATCGATTCATTGCGGAATACCGGATACCGTGCCTCCCTTGCCATTGTCATATCCTGCAGAGAAACAGTTCCGCTCACAAAATCAACCGTGTCGATTCTGTAATCGCGGTCATCGATCTTAATCTCTGCATTAAGAGGAAGAAAATCCTCGCCGCGCAGATACTTTACTTCATGGTGAGTGCCGTCCTTATTCAATCCTGCCAGATAAATGCTCTTGCCGCTGCTCCACAATATCTGCAGTTCGGATTGCCATCGGTCTGCTTCAAAGCCTGTCACATCCACGGCTCCGTCCGGGATTTCCTTTTTCATCAGATCCAGTTCCATGACATCTGCTACGGCACGGGCATCCTCTCCATAAAACTCAAAACTGCCGTCCTGTTCAAAGCCTATAAGGACATCAGGATACTGTTGTTTCAAAGCGTTATATTCTGCTGCCGCGGCTTCAGACAACGGCTTCATAGACTCCTGTGACATTTCCTGTTCTGCCCAGCCGGGAGGATTATCTGCTGATGCAGCTGCCGGCTCCTGTTTATTACCGGCTTCTTCTGTACCGGAGCTCTGCAGATCAGTTTCTTCATTTTCAGTCCTGTCGCTGTCTGCTCCTTCTTCTGTCACCACAGCTTCCGAAGTCATTGCTTCCTCTGGAACATTCAGTTCGAAGAGATCCGTAAGCGACATCTGTCTGGCATCGGGGACACTCAGTTCCTGTTTCTTTTGCGGAAAAAGAGTAAAAGTTCCATCCGCATAAGCATGCAGATCCATCAAAGCATCCAGACGAAGCTGATAACGGGCATCTGTTTCAGGTATCTCCGCCATCTTTGCATCCATATCTTTGAGAAGGCTGAGAAGTTTTTCCGGGTCTTCTATCATCCCAGCAACTTCCTTCCGGGTATCCATCTCGAATATACTTCCGGTAAACGGCCACTCGGATACCGGAGGAGTTGCCGTATAAAAACGGATCACTCCGGAGGCGAGCTGTTCACGCTCATAGGCAGGCATGCGGACATAGTCCTGCGCAGTAAGAAACCGGTCCTGGCTGATCAGGCGGTCGATCCTCTGCGCCGCCTGCGTATAATTCATACGGTACACAGCAGGAGAGTCCCCGTTGCCTCTGGTAAGCACGATGCCCTTTGCACTATAGTCTGCATTGGATTCATCAGCGCCCGAGAGCGCATGGCTCCTTCCGCCGGTGCCATACTGGTCTTTGAGATAATCCGCTCTTTCCCTGGTATCCTCGTGCCGCAGGAAAAAAGAATATGTAGAAATTCTCCCATCGGAATAAGGTCCGCCGGAAGCAAGAAAAGCATCCGCCTCTTCCTGCGTAATGAAAATACCGTGTTCCGTCCAGGAAAAGCCATCCCGCGCATCGAAGGGGGCAGCTTCCTTTGCAAAGCGCCGGAACTGCGCCAGCATCCGGTCGGGATTGTAATAAGGGAACCGCATAAGGTTGGGAGCTTCAGCGTAGGCTGCAGCAAGCCCTTCCAGGCGTTCCACAAGATCAGTTACAAATGCCGGGTCATCCAGCTTCTCTGAAACCTTCTGTACAGCATCCGGAAAACCGCCCCGGAATATGGAAGTATCCTCAAATACAATTTCTTCAATTCCATCAGCAAGGTCATGCTCCATATAAACAAGTGCCATGGCATGCTCATGCAGAGCATTTTCTCTTGCTGCATCCAGTACGGACCGGGGAGCATATTCTCCCTGCAGAAGAAGCTGGTGGATGCGTCCGGAGACCTCATCCCAGGACAGATATGCCCTGTCCATGAGAGGGTCGTCTACAGAATGCCCCTCCGCAATCTTCATCCCTGATTCATCAAACCAGACGGAATAGTCTTTTTCGTCTATGGTCAGTCCTTTACCGCCTTTTCCATACTCTCGCCGTACAAACTCTGCATACTCTTCAGGAGTCTGGTCGATCATAAAGTTATAAATGATGCGGAGCTGGCTCCCGTTCCTGTTCCCGCCGGTCCGGAGTATTTCATCAATGACATCTGTAGGAATGTTGGATTCACCTGCATAGACTGCATCCATCCACTCTTCAATCTGCCGTCTCTGCTGAGCTGCCGTCGGCAGATCCGGAAAGAACTGGATTGCAGGGATAGAAAAAGCAGAGGAGACGGTATCCTCTGCTTCGGGTGATTCATCGATATCTCTTGTCTCTGATACATCATTCGGTGGAATGAACTCAACAGTTTCGATCTCATCAGTCCCGTCTTCCGGGATCAGCTGTACACCAATTCCCTCAGAACGGTCTCTTCCGCCCGGCTCCTGATGCTGTTCATCCGTTGTACCCAGACCATCGGGTCGGCTGCTTTCAGTTTCTCGTCCACGCCTTCCTTCTGTGCCATCTGCGAAGAGATCCTCTCCATCTGCTCGTTCGCTGTCTCGTCGATCTCCTGCAGGTGCCTCTCCAGTTTCCCGGTCAACATCATGCTCTGGTACCAGTTCCTCTTGTTTTCCTTCAGGAATGTCTTCCGCAGCATTCCGTACTTCCCGTACTGAGTGGGCTCCTCGCTGATCATCAGGTTCGGGAACAGGTAATCTCCCTTCCTCGTGTAAGTCACTTCCATTTTGTGCCCCTCCTTTGTTTTCTATTTCCTTATCTGATGAGAGTTGGTTATTATCTGCGCTTTCACGAATTAACGCGCTAAATTCATTATATGCCTGCTCTTCTTTCTTTTCAACACTTTCCGCTGCATTTTTGATCATCTCATCAAGGGTTCTTTCAGCAGCCCGGATCCGATAGCGGAAGATTACCTCCCTGCCGATGTCCTTAAGAACCGGCTCTGCAATCTCATGCGCTGCATTTCCAAGAAAAGAAAGAACAGAAAGTCTGTTGAAGTTTGTGATCCCGGTAAAGTCATCGGGCATCAGCTCATCCCATGGATCAAGGCCGCATCGCTTCGCCAGCATATAGTATGTACTGTTTTCCAGAAGCCTGCGGAAGCCCTCACAAACAGCATCCTGCCCCAGGTCTTCCAACCACGTGCCCCTGATTTCGTACCCAAAACCATCCATAGAATCCTGCAGGTTTTCTTCAACCTGTGACCTGGCCAGAGCCATGAGCACTGACGATAGCGGAGCATCCGGATCATTATCAATCCCATATGTATCCATCAGATAGTCCGCTATTTCCTGCCTGATTCCCGGCTCCATCTGCCAGATGTAAGGCGTTTTTCCTCCGCGAACCATATGTGTGTCAGAGATATCGAAGACATACCGCAAGCTCTTTCTCGGCCCGCTGTCATCAATCAGAGCAATGCCTCTCGATCCCCGGTTTACCCACCTGCCCATACGGCGGTTCCAGGTTTCCAACTCTGCACATGCTGTAGCCTCGGGACGCTGCGCATGAATCAAAAGAGTCTCCGGAAAATCATACCGGTACAATGTTGCCGCCGTATCCAAATAACCAGTCCATGCCTGTACGGACTGTGAGATCTCCAAGGCGTGGCTTTCTGCCAGTGCTCGGATATCATTGAGTTTAGCCATTTATTACCCTCCCTGAAACAAAAAAAGCGCCGGGGCAGAAGCCGACGGCGCGTATCAACTATGTTTACTTATTGCATGGTTTTTAAGATAGCCTATTTATTTATTCACGTGCTGGTCTTTTCCAGAGCAGCATATACTTTTTTCGCTTCTCGCTCAGTCAGAATCAGTTTATGCCCTCCTTCCCCGGTAAAAACAATTTCATACTCCCTGTTCGGAGTCCTTTTCATGTATAGAATTTTTTCAACATGAATAATACAAAGATTATTTGAAGGGTCTCTAACTTCTACAACACTCATCGGGCACCTCCTTTACTGCCATCCGTCTCCGAGTAAAATGATTTATAAGTATAGTTGCGAATTGTGTCTATTTGGTTACAGGCAGCAAAATAAACTGATAAATTCACCAATTTTTCATGATTTCTAAGAAAACGATAAAAATAGATTTCATCTTTTCAACGCATCAAACCTACAGCAAAGAACTTTACTATTATTTAGAAGGCTTATTCATTCAAGAATAGTGTCCATAGTGGTGTATTTCACTGTGTTGTCAACAATCTTCCTTTCGATCCTGGGATAGTTATATCTCCAGTCATCATATTCCGTTTTGGTGATCCTTCCGTGCAGCAGGTCCATTTTCACTGTGCACCATTCCTCAAGATATTCCTGTAGGTTCACCTCCCCGGTTTCTGTTGGAAACAGTACGCAAAGACAAGGTCTTCCATAGCTGGTATGTATCGTGAGCCCGTACATATCCTCCAATGCAAAGAGGGTATGCATAAGGCCAATGGGAGTATCTATGTCCGGAACAGTGATTGCCTCGGGAACAACTCCTAAAGCATCTGCCAACCCTTTGATCAATTTCCGCCTTGGTCTCTTCTTGTCACTTTCATACTGCGCTATGCGAACATCTGCACTGTTTTCTTTGAATCCAACGAACATTCCCAGAGCTTTCATTGTGAGCCTGTTTCTTTTCCTGAAGAATTTAATCCGTTTTCCTATTGCCATTCCTGACCTCCTGTTATCTATTATGGCTTATGTCTCGTACCGCTTTATTCAGCAAAATCCAGACTGAACCTGCTTTTCCCATCCTTCCACTCCATACACAGGTATGCAGAAAAGAACTTATCCCTTTTTACTGAATACAGATTTCTGACATATGTTCTTCCCGTACTCAGAATGTCTTTTACCATTCCATCGTCCAGGCATGTCCGCATCCGTTCCAGGAACTTGTTTTCCTTCCATAAAACAAAACGGCATTCTCTATTGGAACAGTAAAAACTCCTTTTTCCCTCATAGACAGGAGACCCGCAGACAGCGCATTTTCCGAGATTTTCGCGACTATCCATTCCTCT
Source organism: Anaerovoracaceae bacterium (assembly GCA_045220485.1). Lineage (GTDB taxonomy): Bacteria > Bacillota > Clostridia > Peptostreptococcales > Anaerovoracaceae > Crickella. Next base: position 27,589 of record JBGUVT010000232.1, read on the forward strand.
GGTATTGCTCTTATCTCTGTCAAAGCGCGTTCTCTCTTTTTCATCAATCTGGCCGCATTCCTGCAGCATCTTCCTGATCAGCTGTGTAATGCCGTCCATAAAGGATCTGCTGTCATACTGTCCCCGTTCAATCTGAAGGAGCCTGTTTTCCCAGTCAGCTGTCATCTGGGGGGATTTCAGATATTCAGGCATAGCACTGACCAGCTGTTTCCCTGCATCGGTGGCAATCATCTGCCTGTTTCTGCGCACGACATATTTTGAAGAGACGAGCTTTTCGATAATGCCTGCCCTGGTTGCGGGCGTCCCAAGTCCCTTTCGTTCCACGTCTGCTTCCATTTCGTTCGCACCGGCCCGCTCCATCATGGCAAGAAGACTGTCCTCGGTAAACGGAGCAGGCGGCTTTGTCCAGTGCTCTGTTACCTTCGTCTTCGCATTCAAGAACTGCTTCCCCTGATACAGAGAAGAAAGGCTCTGGATCTTCACCATCCCTGCAGCTTGCTTTTTCCCTTCATCCGGGTCAGCTTCTACTGCTTCTTCCTGTTCAACATGGAGATGGCTGCGCATCGCTGATTCCGCAGTTTTCCATCCTTCCTCCATGATGTTCCTTCCATATGCGACAAACGTGTATCCGCAACAGGAAAAGGTCGCTTTTACGGCCTCATAGACGAACTTCCTGCCTGTCGCGCTGACCAGCCTTGCAGCTATCAGAGTCAGGATTTTCCTCTCTTCTTCACTGCATTTGGAAAGATCTGCTCTGGTAATCATAATCGTCGGAATGATCGCATGGTGGTCAGATACTTTTTTGCTGTCCAGAATTCTTCGAATATCCGTCGCTGCAGAACCCTGCGGGACAGCAGATCCTTTGTCTCTCTCATAGCCTGCAGTTAACTCCGCTGGTGACAAAAACGGGAAGACTTTCCTGCACGCAGCCAGTATGTCTGCAGCTGTCCGCTCCATGTCATCAGTCAGATATTTGCTGTCAGTTCTCGGGTAGGTGATGAGCTTTTTTTCATAGAGTGCTTGCGCACAGTTCAGTGTCTTCGCTGCCGTCAGCCCGAGCAGGCGGTTTGCGTCACGCTGAAGGCTTGTAAGGTCATAGAGCTTTGGAGGTGCAGCAGTTTTCGTCTTTCTTTCAAGGGAGGATACTGTCGCTGTATTTCCGTTACATGCAGATGCCATTTGTTCCGCTTCTTTTTTATCCGCAAAGTTCTCGGATACTGCATCGATCATCTTCCCCCGATCATCAACCAGAAGATGTGTGACGAAATACTGTGTTTTCTTAAAGCGATCGATCTGTTCGCATCGTTCCACCAGCATCGAGAGTGTCGGAGTCTGTACCCTGCCGACAGAAAGGCGGTAGTTGTAAACCTTTGAAAAAGCTCTGGATGCGTTGATCCCTACAAGCCAATCCGCCTGTGCCCTGCAGACAGAAGCCTCTGCAAGATTCCTGTAATCAGAATAATCCTTCAGAGACAAGAATCCCTCCATGATCGCATCATCCTCCATGGAGGAGATCCACAAACGCTTTACCGGGAGGCTGCTCCCTGACAGTTCATATACGCGGTTAAAGATCAATTCTCCCTCACGTCCCGCGTCACAGGCATTTACTACATAGTTAAAAGGGCGGTCGGTAAATCTGCCTGTCGAAGATACCGCTTTACCCCGGTTGTTCAGCAGATCACAGAGGATCCGGAACTGCTTCTTTTTGTCGTCTTTTACAACAAGCTTCCATTTTTCCGGTATGATCGGAAGATCCTCAAGAGACCAATTTTTATACCGGTCATCATACAACTCCGGCATAGCATATTCCGCCAGATGTCCGAAGCACCAGCTGACAACGCAGTCCGGGCTTTCCATATATCCGTCTTTTCTATCCTTGCATCCCAATACAGCCGCAATCGTCATTGCAACACTGGGCTTCTCCGCGATCACCAGGTATCGCTCTTCAAAAGGGTTTTCACACATAACCTGTTCTTTTCCTCCTTGATTTCCGGCGCAGTAGACCTGCTGGAATTGTTTTATTGATCCTACTCCTGTCAATCGAGTAGGAGGGGGCGTTGAGCCCCCGTCCTCTCACACCACCGTACAAGCCGTTCGGCATACGGCGGTTCAATCAACTTAACA
>JBGUVT010000233.1:0-8935 GCA_045220485.1 Anaerovoracaceae bacterium
CGCATCGACCGAAGCCTTCGGCAGCATGTCATATTCTCCGAAAATATTGATATGCACGTTGTTCTCATCAAGCTCTTCGAGCTCCGAGTTTACGTACTTTACAATAAGATTGAAAATGCCACTGACCTCTTCAGTGCTGCGTTTCCAGTTCTCGGTAGAAAATGCGTAAACAGTGAGGTATTTTACACCTAGATTTGATGAGGCGATAACTATCTTCTTCATCGCCTGCATCCCGGCATTGTGCCCCATCACGCGCGGCACACCGTGAGCCTTGGCCCATCTGCCGTTGCCGTCCATTATTATTCCAATATGAGTTGGTATAGGTCGCTTTTCCATATCGTTTTACAAACAGCAGGCGTGGCATAAAGCCACGCCGCAAGTCATCATTAAGTACGCCTTTTAGACCTCCATGAGCTCTTTCTCTTTTTCACCGATAATAGCGTCGATATCCTTGATTGCTTTCTCGATGGTCTTCTGAGTATCTTCGAGCTCCTTCTTGAGATCGTCCTCTGTAAGCTCTCCGGCCTTTTCGGCTTTCTTGAGCTCGTCATTAACATCACGTCTCAGGTTTCTGACTGCCACCTTGGCTTCTTCGCCGTAATTCTTTACGACCTTTGTGAGCTCTTTACGTCTCTCCTCTGTAAGCTGAGGGATCGCGAGTCTGATCACCTTGCCGTCGTTTGTCGGATTAATACCGATGTTGGCCTCAAGTATCGCTCTTTCGATATCACCTACCGACTTAGGGTCGAACGGCGAGATCATCAGAGTTCTCGGATCAGGCACCGAAATATTAGCGAGTGCCTTGAGTGGTGTAGGTGATCCGTAATAGTTCACCGTGATCCTGTCAAGGAGCGCCGGGTTGGCTCTGCCTGCTCTTACGGTGTTAAGGTTTTCTTTAAGATAATTCTTAGCGCCTTCTATTCTCTCTTCGAGTGGTTTCTTTGCCATGATATGCCTCCTACTGTATGAGTGTTCCGACATTTTCGCCGTTTATAACCTTCATGAGATTGCCCTCTTCCTTGAGAGCAAACACATATATCTTGGTCTGTGTATCCTTGCAGAGCGTTGCTGCAGTAAGATCCATGACCTTAAGATCTTTATCGATGATGTCCATGTATGAAAGCTCGGTATAGCGTTCAGCGTCCGGATCCTGCTTAGGGTCTGCCGAATAAACCGCATCGATGTTCTTTGCGAGAAGAAGCACATCCGCTCCTATCTCAGCAGCTCTCAGAGCAGCTGTGGTGTCCGTAGTGAAGAACGGGCTGCCCGTGCCTCCTCCGAACACAACGACTTTGCCTTCCTCAAGATAGTCCAGAGCCTTGCGTCTGGCGTAACCTTCAGCCATATCCCTGATCTCGATCGCAGTCATCAGCTTAGCAGGACATCCTGCTGCCAGAAGTGCGTCCTGGACTGCCAGTCCGTTCATTACGGTAGCAAGCATACCCATGTAGTCTGCAGTCGGCTTGTCTATATTGCCTCCTGTACGGCCGCGGAAGAAATTACCTCCGCCTACTACGACCGCTACCTCTACTCCTGCATCGCGTATCTCTTTGATCTGCGCAGCTACCTTTCCGAGCTCTGTGTCATTGACACCGAAACGGTCATCGCCTGCAAGCGCCTCTCCGCTGACCTTTATTAAGACTCTTTTGTATTTGATTGCCATGTTTAAAGTTCCTCCAGCAGTTAATTCAATCGGAAGAGCACCGCCTCCGAAGATAAATGTTTGCGACATTGCGGCAGCGCCGTTTCAATCAACGCAAACATTATACCATAGTTTGTCGGATTAACTCTACGCATCTTTCTTTTCGATCTTACGGATTTCCTTTGTGCGGATCTCTTCACAAAGAGCGCTTACGAATTCGCCAAGAGGCTTTACGCCTTCATCGCCGAGGTATCTTGAACGTACCGAGACATTCCCCTCTTCAGCTTCCTTTGCTCCAAGTACCAGCATGTAAGGGATCTTCTCCATCTGAGCCTTGCGGATCTTGTATCCGATACGCTCGCTGCTGTTGTCTACAGTAACATCTACGCCGTTTCTGCGGAGCTCCCTGCGGACTTCTTCAGCATAATCAGCGATCTTATCTGAGATAGGCAGTATCCTTACCTGCTCAGGGCAGAGCCATGTCGGCAGGTTGCCGGAGTATTTCTCGATGAGCCACGCAAGCGTACGCTCATAACAGCCTATTGATGTGCGGTGGATTATATATGGGCGCTTTTTCTGACCATCCTTGTCGATATAGTACATGTCATAACGCTCGGACAGGAACATATCGAGCTGGATCGTGATCATTGTGTCTTCCTTGCCGTATACGTTCTTTGCCTGGATGTCGAGCTTAGGTCCGTAAAACGCCGCTTCACCGGCTTCTTCAGTATACTCAAGGCCGATCTCATCGAGTATGTCTCTCATGAGATCCTGAACGCGCTCCCATGACTCAGCATCGCCAAGATAGTCCTCTGCCTTTTCAGGATCCCACTTGGAGAAGCGGTATGTAACATCCTCTTCCAGACCAAGGGTCGTGAGGCAATATCTTGCAAGATCAACACATCCCTTGAATTCATCCTTGATCTGCTCAGGTGTGCATACGAGATGTCCCTCGGAAATAGTGAACTGACGAACTCTCGTAAGTCCGTGCATCTCGCCTGCCTGCTCGTTTCTGAACAGTGTAGATGTCTCGCCCATCCTGTACGGAAGATCACGGTAGCTCTTCTGACGCGCTTTATATACATAATACTGGAACGGGCATGTCATCGGACGAAGCGCCATTACATCAGCATCTGCATCGTTCTCGATGAGGTTAAGGTCCTCGACTCCGCGGATCTCGCTCGAACGGTCCTCAGCTGACATGATCTCATCCATGCTGTCATATCCGAGCAGGAACATACCGTCTTTGTAGTGATACCAGTGGTCGGAAATCTTATAAAGTGTGGACTTGGCCATCAGAGGAGTCCTTGTGCGGACATATCCCCAGTCATATTCTTCGAGATCTTCTATCCATCTCTGCATCTTCTGTATGATCTTTGTACCCTTAGGCATGAAGAGCGGGAGCCCCTGGCCGATGATATCTACCGTTGTGAAAATATCCATATCGCGTCCGAGACGGTTGTGGTCGCGGTTCTTAATATCTGCAAGGTAAGCCAGATACTCTTCAAGCTCATCCTTCTTTGTATATGCCGTACCATAGATACGTGTGAGCATCTTGTTGTGCTCATCGCCTCTCCAGTAAGCTCCGGAACTCGAAGTGAGCGCGAATGCCTTGATCGGCTTTGTGCTCATGATATGAGGTCCTGCGCAGAGCTCAACAAAATCACCCTGCTGGTAGAACGATATCTCTTCGTCCTCAGGAAGGTCCTCGATGAGCTGCACCTTATAAGGCTCATCCTTGTCCTTGTACATCTGTATGGCTTCTTCTCTTGGAAGTGTGAAGTAGGTCAGCCTTTCGCCCTTCTTGATGATCTTCTTCATCTCAGCTTCGATTTTGTCGAGATCCTCACGTGTCAGAGGCGGCATATCGAAGTCATAGTAGAATCCGTTTTCGATCGAAGGTCCGATAGCGAGCTTTGCATCCGGATAGAGATTCTTTACGGCTTCTGCGAGAACGTGCGAGCATGTATGTCTGTACGCGCGCTTTCCTTCGTCGGAATCGAATGTGAGGATGTTGAGATTGCAGTCCTTATCAACCATGGTTCTGAGATCTACTGCTTTTCCGTCGATCTCGGCAATGCATGCTACTCTTGCAAGTCCTTCACTCAGATCTCTTGCGATGTCGTAAGCGGACATCGGCTGGGCATATTCCCTTTTGCTTCCGTCTTTCAGTGTAATAATCAATTCTGTTTTCCTCCTTCTATTCTCCGGAAGGGCCAAAAAACAAAGTCCCCTCCGACGTGTTGTCAGAAGGGACGCATACTCGTTTCATATGAGCATCCGTGGTTCCACCCATCTTCCGGCAAGGTCTCTTACCGGCACTCATTCAGACTTTTAACGCGGTCTAAGCGGGCAGTATTGGTGCCACTCGGAGGTGGTTTTCGGAACACCGGGACTTAGGATGATTCCAGCTGCCATCCCTCTCTGGCAAGCCCCATTGGTGAACTTACTGTCCTCGTCATCGTTTTCACTCGCCTATAATACAATTTTTAAGGCCTGATTTCAACTATTTCTTCGGACTCTACCGCATTCTTTACAAGCGTTTCAACATCGAGTGCCGACTCGGACTTTTCGATGCGCTCTTTCTTCGGTTTTGTCACAGGATGCTTAGGCAGGAACACCGTGCAGCAATCCTCATAAGGCTGTATCGAGATGTCATATGTGCCTATCTCGCGCGCCTTGTCCATGATATCCACCTTATCCATGGCTATCAGCGGTCTCATGACAGGCATGTCTACAACACTGTCAGTCACGACAAGTGCCTCTGCGGTCTGACTTGCTACCTGACCGAGATCCTCACCTGTTATGAGCATCATACAGCGGTTTTTAAGGGCAATCTGCTCAGCTATCCTCATCATGAAACGCCTTACCAGCAGTGTAGTCTCGTCTTCAGGGCAGTTTTTCACGATTTCTTCCTGAATCGGAAGCAGATTGATCACGTGCATCCTTACAGTTCCCATATATCCTGCCAGTGTTCTTACGAGTTCTTCTACCTTTCTCTGCGCTCTCTGGCTGGTATAAGGATATGAGTGGAAATGCACGGCTTCGATGCTCATGCCGCGCTTTGCCATCATAAAAGCTGCAACAGGGCTGTCTATGCCGCCGCTCATCAGGATGAGTCCCTTTCCGTTAGTGCCGAGAGGAAGTCCTCCGAAACCGCGGATCTTGTCTCTGAAGATATATGCTCCCTCACGTCTGACGTCTACAGTAAGTACGCAGTCCGGATTGTGCACATCTACACTGAGAACCTTGCATGCCTTCAGCACCATTCCGCCTACCTGTCTTGCTATCTCCGGAGACTCTGTCGCGAATGATTTATCGGCTCTCTTACCCTTTACCTTGAAGGTTTTGATATTCTCAGTTTTAATAACATTCTGCATGAACTCAGCAGCTTTCCTGCCTATTTCATTGATGTCCTTTGGCGCTTCGACCGCCGGGCTGACAGAGGCCACGCCGAATACCCTTACGCACTTCGCGATTACCTCATCCTCAGGGATGTTTGCAGGTACTCTGACGAACATCAGACCTTCTATCCACTTAGCCTCTGCTCCTTCATAGCAGGACAGAGCGTTTTTGACTCTCTCGAGGAGAACACGCTCAAAGTACGGCTTATTCATGCCTTTAAGTGCGACTTCGCCGCACCTGACTATATATAAATTCTTTTCCATTCAGTTTTTCCTTAAATAATCTAGCGGAAGCTGCCGAGGCGGCGGAAGCGCTCAACGGCCTTTTTGGTCCGCTCTATCACGAGATCCATCTCTTCCACAGTATTGAATTCCGAGAAGCTGAAGCGTATGGCTCCTTCTATCTCTTTATGCGTCATTGACATTGCCTGCAGTACATGGCTGTCACCTGTTTTGTTTGACGAGCAGGCGGACCCTGTCGAAACGTAAATGCCGTCCTGCTCAAGGGTATGAAGGAGAACCTCTCCGCGTGTACCTTCAAAAGTGACATTCAGGACTCCCGGACAGCGCTTTCCATGCTCATGCAAAGTATATCCAAGCTCTTCCGGACCATTGACGATGACATCTTTGATCTCAGCCCTGAGACCGTTGAGCAGATAGTTGTTGACCATGCCCATACGGCTCGATTTCATCATAAGATCTGCGCAGGACATCTTTGCAGCAAGTCCCATGCCGGCTATTCCCGGAGTGTTCTCTGTTGAGGATCTGAACCCGCCTTCCTGGCCGCCTCCGATAATATATGCAGGCAGGCTGTGACGCTTCTTCATATACAGGAATCCCATTCCCTTAGGTCCGTGGAACTTATGCGCGCTGGCTGATATGAGGTCAGCGTCGATATCGTCGAGGGGAAGCTTACCGAAGGCCTGGACAGCGTCGGTATGGAACATGATATCCGTTCCGTGCTGTCTGTTGAACTCCCTTACAGTGCGCCCAACAGGCAAAACCGGCTCGATAGTGCCGACTTCATTGTTTACAGCCATAATAGAGACGATAATAGTGTTTTCGTCAAGTGCAGCTTTTACAACCTGTTCCTCGACATATCCATCAACATCTACATCAAGATAAACTACATCAAAGCCATCTTCCCTGAGTCTTTTACATGTTTCCAGTACCGCCGGGTGCTCGACCCTGGTAGTAATGATTTTTTTGCCGCGGCGCCTGAGCTTGCGCGCAGACGAGAGCAGTGCCATGTTGTCGCTCTCGGTGCCGCCTGAAGTGAAAATGACGTTGCCGGCAGGCGGCAGCAGATCTTCGATCTGCCTGCGCGCATCATAAAGCAGATTGCCGGCTTCAAAACCGAGCGCGTGCAGTGAAGACGGATTCCCGAAGTCTTCTTTGGCGACCTTATACATCAGATCTGTTACTTCGTCATATTGTCTTGTTGTGGCACTGTTGTCCAGATATACCATTATATATGCCCTTTTCTGTAATTACCCTTATTTGTCAGGCTTACAAAGGCTCCTCTCGCGAGGAGCCTTTTAAGATACTTTTTATTTTGCGTAATCCGTAGCCCTTGTTTCTCTTATGACATTGACCTTGATCTGTCCGGGATATTCGAGTTCAGCCTCGATCTTCTTGGCGATCTCTCTTGCCAGCATAGGTACTTCGTCATCTCTTACCTGATTAGGCTTGACTGCAACTCTGATCTCGCGGCCTGCCTGAATCGCATATGACTTTTCTACACCCTTTGTTGTATTGGCAATGTTCTCAAGGTTTTCAAGTCTCTTGATGTATGACTCAAGAGTCTCTCTTCTTGCTCCCGGTCTTGCTGCTGACAGTGCATCGGCAGCTGCTACCAGCATGGCCTCGAGTGTTGTCGGTTCCACATCGCCGTGGTGAGCCTCAACAGCGTTGATGACTTTCCATGACTCTTTGTACTTCTTGCAGATGTTGACTCCTATCTCCACATGAGTACCTTCTACTTCATGGTCGATAGCCTTGCCTATATCGTGCAGTAAGCCGCCTCTTCTGGCGAGCCTTGGATCGAGTCCGAGTTCCTCCGCCATCATTCCGGCTAAAGTAGACACCTCGATGGAGTGCTGGAGCACGTTCTGTCCGTATGAAGTCCTGTATTTGAGTCTTCCTATAAGTCTCACCATTTCAGGATTGAGATTATGCACTCCTGTCTCGAAGCATGCTCTCTCACCCTCTTCCTTGATAATGGTATTGACTTCTTTAGTCGCCTTCTGGACCATTTCTTCGATCCTTGCCGGATGGATACGTCCGTCAACGATCAGTTTTTCAAGAGCGATCCTTGCGATCTCTCTCCTGACAGGATCAAATCCCGAAAGAATGACTGCCTCAGGAGTATCGTCAATTATCAGGTCTACTCCTGTCAGAGTCTCGATGGCTCTGATATTGCGGCCTTCTCTTCCGATGATGCGGCCCTTCATGTCGTCATTCGGCAGGCTGACAACCGATACTGTGGTCTCTGTTACCTGATCCGAAGCATATCTCTGGATCGCGGTAGTGATTATCTCTCTTGCCCTCTTATCGGCTTCTTCCTTTGCTTCACTTTCGATGCTGACTATCATGTCAGAAGCATCTTTGCGGATCTCCGTTTCGAGTTCCTGAAGAAGAAGGTGTTTTGCTTCTTCTCTTGTGTAACCTGAGATCCTCTCGAGTACTTCTACCTGCTTCTGGATGTAGGCATCGATCTCTCTGTGCTTTTCGTTCAGCGACTGCTCTTTTTTTGTGAGACCATTCTCGCGCTTCTCGATGCTCTCGAGCTTGCGGTCGATGTTTTCTTCTTTCTGCTGGATCCTTCTCTCAGCTTTTGTGACCTCTGACCTTCTGGACTTGAGCTCACCTTCGTATTCTTCTCTCAGCTTATGTATTTCCTCTTTTGCCTCAAGCACCTTCTCTTTCTTGAGGTTCTCGACAGTATTCTGCGCATCCAGGATCATGTTCCTGGCCTGCTGTTCTGCGCTTCCTATGGCCTTTTCTCCGACATTCTTACGAAGTATGTAACCAATTGCTATACCGACGATAAGGACTACAATGCTGATCACAACAGTTAAAACCGGTGACATAAGCACCTCCTTATCAATTATTTGGATTTTGTAATATATACATTATCTACGCATCATGCTGTTTGAAAAACTTTATGTAGGGTCCGGACAGTCCGGCCGATACAACATATATGCGGTTAGATGACATAAACATACATAGATATTATACATATAGTAATAAGTCCAGTCAACAACAAGAAAAAGCAGCCGGTAAACAGCTGCTTCGCTTGACTTTCTTATTTCATGAATTGTATTACTACATCCGCATCCGACGGTGTATCTATGTACTTTATACCGCGCTTTTCGCGTGTTTCGCGGCCCTTTCCCGGAAGGAACAGTATCGTGTCATCATCCATGAGAGTTATGGCTTTCTTTATGGCCTCCACCCTGTCAGTGATGATCTCGCATCTGCCGCCGGCAGCTTCCACGAATCCGGCAATCTCTCTGCAGATCTTATTGACGTCCTCTTCTCCGTAGTCTTCCTCTGTGATGATCGAGTACGAGCAGTTGTGGCCGGCTATTGTGCCAAGTTCTTCACGTCTTGCGAAAGCCTTTCCGCCCGGACATCCGAATACTATCATCATCTTCTTTCCCGGGAATTCTCCTCTGATGGTTTCGAAGAACTTCTCGTAGCTCAGCTTGTTGTGAGCGTAATCCACGATTGCTATGCGTTTGCCGTCTTCGCTGTAGAACACCTCCATGCGTCCCGGCGAATTGGCCTTGGCGAGACCGCTCTTAACGTATTTGAGAGGAACTCCAAGCAGAGCCGAAAGAGAGATAGCCGCCAGCGCGTTCTCAACATTGATAGTACCGAACGT
>JBGUVT010000234.1:0-8902 GCA_045220485.1 Anaerovoracaceae bacterium
AAAGCACGGCATCCCTACACCGGCTAACGAGATCCTCTATCTGGCGATCACTGCGCGTCAGAAGATATCAGAGCTCCGCAAGGGCTAACAGCAAATTAAGATACTAAAAAAGGAGCAACTGCGTTGCTCCTTTTTGCTGCAGTTATTACGTGAGCTATTTCAGCTCGGTAACCCTTAACGGCGTTCTCCAGACGTAATCAGTTGTGCCGTCTGTGTTGATGAGAAGCTCCAGATATCCTCCCGGTCCTACTACAGCACTTTCGTATTCGCCTATAGTGATATTGATGGATCCGAGATATGCCATATCAGCTGCTCTGTAGATGTCGAGCTGGTTCTTGGTCTTCTTGCTTGATCCGCTGACGCCGTGGAAGATGAAGCCTTCACCGGCTCCGCAGTCCTGTATGTAGTGGAAGAATCCGGGAGTGCATCTCGGGAACAGCTTCTGATGCTTGAATGTGCCGTCTGCGGTGTATACTCTGATGCCGGTGTGCGAAGTCGCGTAGATCATGTTGGTCGCGTTGTCGTAGCCGACACCCGAGGATGAATACGGAGTCTTCGACTTACCGAACTTGTTGGTCGCCGGATCCCAGGTATATATCCTCTTCTGGTTCCCCTTGAAAATGTAGCAGATCCTTGTAACCGGATCCCAGGTGATCCCGTTAGGATGCCCGATTGAAAATGCGAACTTGGACTCACCTGTACGCTTGCCGTCAGGGGAATATGTCACGATGCTCTGACCGGCTGCCATGCCGTAAACTATATGGTATGCACTTCCGGTATATGTAAAGCCCTGAGGCACCTTGGCATTTTTATACCCCTGGATCGCAAAGCGCTTTGCGCAGTTGTCCGGTGTGAATGTATATACGACTCTTGCTTTGCCGCCTCTGGTCGGGTTGATCAGCAGCGCTTTTGCGAGATCGGATTTGCCGGCAAGTTCCTGTGCGGATTTCTGGATGAACAGGGAAGTTCCCAGCTTGATGTAGTCTGCGCTTACATATGCGGTGGTGTTGTTTACACTGACCTTGTACCACGCGAGATTGTTTCCTGAAAGACTTGCCGGAAGCAGGAGAGAGACACGCGTACCTATATCAAGGGTGCCCTTCTTCTTGAATGAGGTGCCGGGACCTTTTCTGTAGTTGAGGTCTTCGGTCACTACTGCTGCGGTATTGCTCCACTGAATGTCTTTTACACAGTCGGATCTTATGTATCCGCTATGTTTGCCCACTGTAACATAGTACCAGCGGGAAGACTTCTTGGTGCTCTTCTTTTTCTTGAAAACTTCCTTGTGGATGGTCACTTTTTTGTTTTTCTTAAGCGTCTTGACTGTCTTAGAGCTTGTGCTTGCGGATTTTCTAAGGTTGACCCCGCTTGCGCTGACCTTGCCGGTCGCGGTTATCGATTCCGCAGATGCCGTGAAGGCAGGGATGCTCAGTACCGGCATTGCCGTAAACAGCATTGCCGCTGCAAGCATTATAGTGACCGCTTTTCGCTTAATTTGATTGTTCCTGGTTTTCATAATGATTCCCACCTTTTTTATCAGATGCGAACTGACCGGCACCTTGCGTTTTGCGGAAGGCCGGTATGTGTCCATTCAAATTATAGAAAGTCAGGCTCAAAGAGCTCAACAAACCTATACAAACAAAAACCTTTATATTTCGTAAGGCTTTGAGGTTTTGCAATTAGAACACAAAACAGGGGAAGCTTCGTATTATAATATCGCTATGAGTATGTGGGAATTAATATATACATTTACAACATGGGTTGCGAGAATACACGAACGTGTGCTCCGCATCAACGATGCAGGCGGTTGGTACTTTGATGACAAACAGCTGCACTTTATCGTTTTCGGCATCTTCGGAATGATGCTCATCTTTGTGCTGTATCCGTTGTTTAAGATGCTTGCCAAGCACGATCACACCATGGTGATCACCTGGCTTTATGTATTTACGGTAGTAATGGTACTGGCGTTCGCTATAGAGATAGGCCAGTGGTATACGGGAACCGGGAGCATGGATAGCCAGGATATCGCATACGGCATAACCGGATTCCTCGTGATGTTCCTCATTTTTGCTATACTGAGGGGCCTTTATCACGGGGTAAGAGCCCTGGTCAGAACGGATAACCGCAAGACAAAAGTCTACTCAAGAGACGATTTTAATATCGACGAATAATAAAGAAAGGCGGGAGCGATGAAGAAGGTAGGACTTATCATGGGCAGCGACAGCGACCTGCCGGTAGTGCAGAAAGCCGCTGCTGTTCTTAAAGAGCTCGGAATACCTTACGAGACGCATGTGTATTCGGCGCACCGCACGCCTGCGGAGGCGAGCGCATGGTCGACGGCGGCAAGAGACGAAGGCTTCGGCGTCGTCATAGCCTTCGCCGGCATGGCAGCCCACCTGGCGGGAGCGATAGCTGCCAATACGACGCTCCCGGTTATTGGAGTGCCATGCAAAAGCGCTGCGCTTGACGGCATGGACGCTCTTTTATCGACCGTGATGATGCCGAGCGGTATCCCGGTCGCAACGGTCGCGATCGACGGGGGCAAAAACGCAGCGCTCCTTGCCGCCGAGATACTTGCGCTGTCAGATGAAGACCTCGCACAGGCGCTTATCGCGCGCCGCAAGTCAGAGGCAGAAGCAGTATTGGCTAAGGACAAGAATATCGCTGACCGTTTATAATTATTGATAAAATAGAGGCTTAAATATGCGGCGGCCGGAGACTCCGCGGTAGCCGGCACTTAGCGATTGGCAAGCAGCCTGCAGGCTGCGAAGACAGAGCTTAGTACCGCTGCGTATAGCCGCGGCGAGGCGAGAGCCGTGCTCCGGACGGGGCATATTTAAGCCTCATAAATAAAGAATAATAAGGAGGACTAAGATGAAACTGGTTTACACAGGCAAAACCAAAAACGTATTCGAACTTGAGAATGGCAACTATCTTCTGAAGTTCAAGGATGATGTCACAGGCAAGGACGGAAAGTTTGACCCGGGCGAAAACCAGATCGGACTTACCATTGAAGGAGTTGGAGACATCAACCTTCAGATGACGGATTACTACTTCAAAAAGATCAACGAAGCAGGCATCAGAACACATTATGTGAAGGCCAACTTTGAAGATACTACGATGGAAGTAAAACCGGCCAAGGTATTCGGACACGGACTCGAGGTCATCTGCAGACTCAAGGCGGTAGGCAGTTTCATCAAGAGATACGGAGAATACATCGAGGCAGGCACTGATCTCCCTTACTATGTGGAGACCACATTCAAGAACGACGCGCTGGGCGATCCTCTGGTAACAAAGGACGGCCTCGTAGTTCTCGGTGTCATGACAGAGGAGCAGTATGATGACCTCAGAGACATGACACAGAAGATCACGAAGATCGTGGCTGATGACATGAAGGAAAAGGGACTCGACCTTTACGACATCAAGTTTGAGTTCGGCTATGACGCAGACGGCAAAGTTATGCTGATCGACGAGATCGCATCGGGCAACATGCGCGTTTACAGGAACGGCGAGTATATTGAGCCGCTCAAGCTGAACGAGCTCTTCTTCGCATAGATCGACCGAAAGGACAGGTTATATGGGCGGATTTTTCGGTATCACATCGAACGAAAACTGCATACTTGACGTCTATTTCGGAGTAGACTACCATTCCCACCTCGGCACCCGCCGGGGCGGTCTGGCTTCATACGATAAAGAAAGCGGATTCCAGCGCGAGATCCATAATATAGAAAACGCTCCTTTCCGTACCAAGTTTGAGGGAATACTTGGCAAGATGAAAGGCCAGGCGGCTATCGGCTGTATAAGCGATATGGACCCGCAGCCGCTGCTCTTCCGCTCAGTCAGCGGTACGTTTGCTATATGCACGGTCGGCATCATCAATAACGTTGACGAGATCACAGACATAGTGCTCAGAGGCTCTCATGGCCATCTTGAGGCCATGACCGGCGGAAGGATAAATCAGACAGAGCTGGCAGCGGCACTTATTTCCGAGAAGGATGATCTTGTCGAAGGTATCAGATATGCCCAGGAGACTATAAAGGGCTCTGCAACCATACTCGTACTCAAGGAAGGCGGCAGCATAATCGCAGCGCGTGATATCAAGGGAAGACTTCCTATGAGCGTGGCAGTAAGTGAAAATGCTTCGGCGGTAAGCTTCGAGTCATTCGCTCTGCTGAAGGCAGGCTTCGAAGAATCCAGGGACCTCGGCCCCGGCGAGATAGTAGAACTCACACCGGGCAGCTGCAGGCAGCTTGTGGCTCCGGGCGACGAGATGAAGATCTGCGCTTTTCTCTGGAGCTATTACGGCTACCCGACAACGACCTACGAAGGCATGAACGTAGAAGTGATGCGTTATAACAACGGTCACATAATGGCCCGCAATGACATAGCGCACGGCTTCGACATTTCGCAGGTTGACTATGTAGGAGGAGTTCCCGACAGCGGTACGCCTCATGCGATCGGTTATTCCAACGAGACACACAAGCCGTTTGCAAGGGCCTTTATAAAATATACGCCTACGTGGTCCCGCAGCTTCATGCCTACTACGCAGGAGGAGCGAAACAAGGTCGCAAAGATGAAACAGATCCCGGTGAACGAGCTCATCAAGGGAAAGAACCTTCTCTTTGTGGACGACTCCATAGTGAGGGGCACACAGCTCCGCGAGACAGTAGAATTCCTTTATGACAACGGCGCGAAGGCTGTACATATGAGATCAGCCTGTCCGCCTATCATGTACGCATGCAAGTATCTCAACTTCTCGCGCAACAGAAGCGACATGGAACTTCTCTCGAGAAGGATCATCGTCGAGATCGAGGGTGAAGAGGGGCTGAAGCATCTGGATGAGTATTCGGATGCGAATACCGAACGCGGACGCAGGATGCGCGAGGTCATCGCTGAGAAGATGGGCTTTGAAAGCCTGGAGTTTCAGACACTCGACGGCGTTGTTGAGGCGATAGGACTTCCATCGTGTAAACTTTGCAAGTACTGCTGGACCGGAAGGGACGACTAGAGAAACAGGCATCGCAGAAGCAGACAGAACAGAAGGTGTCCAATGATAACGAATTCATCATCAAACAGTTATAAGGCAGCAGGAGTAGACCTTGAGGCGGGTTACAAAGCGGTAGAGCTTATGAAGAAGCATATCGCGAGGACTGCAGTACCCGGTGTAATGGGTCAGGTGGGAGGCTTCGGAGGGCTCTTTGAGCTCGACCTCGAAGGAATCAGCAAGCCTGTGCTTGTAAGCGGTACGGACGGTGTAGGCACAAAGCTGAAACTGGCATTCATGCTCGATAAGCACGATACGATAGGCATCGACTGCGTGGCTATGTGCGTCAACGATGTTATCTGTGTAGGGGCAAAGCCACTGTATTTTCTCGACTATATCGCCTGCGGTAAAAATGTTCCGGAGCGCATCGAACAGATAGTAGCCGGAGTCTGCGAAGGCTGTGTACAGTCGGGAGCAGCTCTCATAGGCGGAGAGACAGCAGAGATGCCGGGCTTCTATCCTGTAAATGAGTATGACCTCGCGGGATACTGCACGGGCATAGTAGACAAGGACAAAATAATAGACAACAGCCGGATGGCTGAGGGAGACATCATCATTGCGCTTCCGTCGAGCGGCGTTCATTCAAACGGGTTCTCACTGGTACGCAGGGTGTTTGCTCTCGATAAGCCTGACATCATGGCGATGAAAGCAGGCAATACTGAACTCGAAGGGAAATCCCTGGGAGATGTTCTTCTCGAGCCTACAAAGATTTACGTTAAACCTGTACTGGCTCTTATCAACAAACTCGGAGCGGAGAAAATCAAGGGAATCTCGCATATCACAGGCGGCGGATTCTATGAGAACATCCCGCGCTCCATACCGGGAGGCCTGACGGCGAGAATAGCCCGCAAGGCGATCAGAGTACTGCCGATCTTCAAGCTCATACAGAAGGTCGGAGTCATCAGCGACCACGACATGTTCAACACATTCAACATGGGAGTCGGCATGGCAGTAATAGTGTCGCGCGAGGATGCGCCTGTGGCTCTCAACGTGCTGCGCCAGAACGGTGAGGACGCTTATGTGATTGGTGATATCATCCGCGGAACAGAGAAGATTACGATAGAATAGAATAGATATTAGCACTGTTTCTGAGGTATAATATTTTAATGGAAAACGGCTTTGCCGTAACGCATAAACCATTTGAATCATTTGCTGTGAAGGTATCAGTATGTCAGATAAAGCTAGGATAGCCGTAATGGTAAGCGGCACAGGTACGAATCTGCAGGCCCTTATAGATGCCCAGAAATCGGGTCTCATCGAAAAGGGAGAAATCGTACTCGTCATCTCCAACAGGGAGGATGCGTACGCGCTTGAGCGTGCCCGCAAAAACGATATCGAATCTTTTGTAATAACGCGCAAGGCAAGCGGCGGACAGGAAGGCTTCGAGGAGGCCTGCTGCGAGATCATCGATTCCAGAAACATCGATCTCATAGTTCTCGCGGGCTTCCTGATGATACTGAGCAAGGACTTTGTCACACGCTATGATCATAAGATCATAAACATACATCCGTCGTTAATACCGTCGTTCTGTGGGGACGGATTCTACGGACTCAAGCCTCACATTGCGGCGCTCGAAAGAGGCGTCAAGGTGACCGGTGCTACGGTACACTATGTAAACGAAATTGCTGACGGGGGCGAGATCATCGCTCAGAAGGCGGTAAGCGTGGAAGAAGGAGATACGCCGGAGATACTCCAGAGGCGTGTAATGGAACAGGCAGAGTGGCTGATTCTGCCGGTAGCGGTGGCAAAGATCTGCCGCAAGATTGTAAAGGAGAGACATGGACATTTATAAAGTCAGGAAATTCGGTGATGCGGTCGAGGGAAACAGATATCCCGGCCGCGGCATCGTAGCCGGACAGTCCTGCGATGGCACCAAAGCTGTCATCGCATATTTTATTATGGGACGGTCCGTCAATTCGAGAAACCGCGTATTCGTTGAAAGAGACGGAGCTGTGTTTACAGAACCGTTCGATGTTTCGAAGCTCGAGGACCCGAGCCTCATTATCTATGCTGCGGTAAGGACCTTCGAAAACCACCTGATCGTTACCAATGGCGACCAGACGGACACGATTTATGATGGCCTCACTGAAGGGAAGTCGTTCTATGAGGCACTGGAGTCGAGATGCTTCGAACCGGATGCTCCTAACTTCACACCGCGCATAAGCGCAGAAGCCGTGTTCGGCGGAGACGGGACTTTCAGATACAGGATGAGCATTCTCAAGAGCGCTGATGCTGAGGGAAGCGCATGCAACCGCTTCGGCTATGATTACGCACCTGTCTGCGGAGTCGGACACTTTATCCATACATACGAGCATGACGGGAATCCGCTCCCTACATTCCAGGGAGAGCCTGAACGCATAGAGATACCTGACGACATCGACGCGTTCACAGAAGAGATCTGGAATGCACTCGATGAGGACAACAAGATCTCTCTGTATGTGAGATATACAGATATCGCAAGCGGTGAGTTTGAAAGCCGTTTAATAAACAAGAATGTTTAGAAGCGCAGGCGGCCGGAAAGCATATCCGGCCCGGACGAAAGGCTGAGCGGAATGCCAATTGTATGCAGACCTTCGCCATATGTAAAAGTAACTGCCTTCAGCACTAACAAAAGATAACGCAAAACAAAGAGCGCCTCGGAACGACCGGGCCGGATATGTTTCCGGCATCAGCCTGCGCACTTTATATAGGAGACTGGTATGACAGAATTTGAACTCAAATACGGCTGCAACCCTAATCAGAAACCTGCAAGGATCTTCATGGAAGACGGCGCTGAGCTGCCACTCGAGGTCCTCAACGGCAGACCCGGATATATTAATTTTCTTGACGCGCTGAATTCGTGGCAGCTCGTCCGCGAGCTCAAAGAAGCTCTCGGACTGCCGGCTGCCGCTTCATTCAAGCATGTCAGCCCGGCAGGCGCCGCCGTGGGCCTTCCTCTTACGGACAAGATGAAAAAGGCCTGCTTCGTAGACGACATCGAAGGGCTCGACGATTCTCCTCTCGCCTGCGCTTACGCGAGAGCAAGGGGAACGGACCGCATGTGCTCATTCGGCGACTGGATAGCGCTTTCGGATGTCTGCGATGAGACGACAGCGCGCATAATCAAGCGCGAGGTATCCGACGGAGTCATAGCACCGGGATACACCGATGAAGCGTTGGAGCTTCTGAAGCAGAAGAAAAAAGGTGGATATAACATCGTGCAGATCGATCCGGATTATCTGCCTCCTGAAAAAGAGAAAAAGCAGGTATTCGGGGTCACATTTGAGCAGGGACATAACTTCTTTAAGATCGACCGCGAGCTTCTCTCGAACGTCGTTACCGAGAAGAAGGAGCTCCCGGAAGAGGCTGTGCGCGATCTGATCGTGGCACTGATTACTCTCAAATACACCCAGTCGAATTCCGTCTGCTATGCGCATGACGGTCAGGCGATAGGTGTCGGCGCAGGTCAGCAGTCGAGGGTACACTGCACCAGACTCGCAGGCGGCAAGGCAGACACCTGGTTCCTCCGCATGCACGACAAAGTGCTGAACCTGCCTTTCAAAGATGAGATCAGGCGTCCTGACAGAGACAATGTCATAGACGCTTACATAAACAAAAACGAAGAGGACTGCTGCGCCGACGGCGTATGGCAGAAGTATTTCACGGAGCAGCCGGAACGCTTCACCGATGAGGAGCAGAGAGCATATCTCGATTCTATCAGCGGAGTATCGTGCGGATCTGATGCCTTCTTCCCGTTCTTCGACAACGTGCAGAGAGCGGCCGCATCAGGCGTAAGCTATATCGCGCAGCCGGGCGGCTCCATCAGAGACGACGCAGTAATAGACTGCTGCAACAAACTTGGAATAGCCATGGCCTTTA
>JBGUVT010000235.1:0-3725 GCA_045220485.1 Anaerovoracaceae bacterium
TGCGATAGTGTTGATATCGAGCATTCCCATGTCATATCCACCTGTAACGTAGAGCAGGATGGATTTTGCGCCTGAGATGGATGTCTCGAGGAGCGGGCTGTTGATAGCGTTTGTGATTGCCTGCTCGATCCTGTCTTCTCCCTCGCCTGTACCGACGCCCATGTGAGCCACACCGCGGCCTTCCATGATTGTCCTGACGTCTGCGAAGTCGACGTTGACGAGTCCGTACTCGGAGATAAGATCGGAGATTCCCTGAACGCCCTTTCTGAGAACGTCATCTGCCATGGCGAATGCCTCAAGCATTGAAGTGCTCTTGTCGCTCGAATCGATGAGCTTGTCGTTAGGGATAACTACGAGCGAGTCAACGAAGTTGCTGAGATACTGTATGCCCTTTGCAGCACGGTTCCAGCGCTTCTTGCCCTCGAATGTGAATGGCTTTGTGACTACAGCTACTGTAAGAGCTCCGCAGTCCATCGACGCCTTTGCGATGATAGGTGCTGCTCCTGTACCTGTGCCGCCGCCCATTCCTGCAGTAATGAATACCATGTCGGCATCCTGGATGTTGGCGATGATCTCGTCAATGCTTTCCTCAGCGGCCTTCTGGCCTACCTCAGGGTTAGCTCCGGCACCACGGCCTCCTGTGATCTTCTCTCCAAGCTGAACCTTGATCTCAGCCTTGCATCTCGAGAGAGCCTGTCTGTCTGTATTCACACCAATGAAGGTCACGCCCTGCAGTCCGGCGTCGACCATGCGGTTGATCGCGTTACATCCGCCGCCGCCGATACCGACGACTTTGATGATTGCGGCATTGTCCGGTTCTGAAACAAAGTCGGAAACGAATTCCATAGTGAAGTCCTCCTCAAATAAATATACTTATAAACATATATTGTAATAGTAACATATAAAAACCCCGGATGCATTAGTTTTTTGGCAAAAAACACAACATTTAGGGGTCGTTTGCTTTACAAGACACAATTACTTGTAAACTAGAAAGTCGGTACAAACGATGCTGTGCCGTCTTCCCTGAATGTGATGGTGCCCCTTTCGATACCATCCTCAAACAGTTTTTCAACCACCAGATGGAGTCTTCCGTTCTCCATATTGGTCATCAGAGTGTCATAATCTGCCTTTACGACGAGTGTGTCATATATATACGCCTTAACGGTTTTCTCATTGGAGATGTCAACATCCACATAGTACAGATCGGACTTGATCATCATTTTGATCAGATCGAGTATCCTGTCCATACGATTGCCGTTTTCAGTACCTATCTTTTCACCCAGCTTTATTTTGCTGACTACGATGCCCTGTATGATAGTTGTCTTCGGTATATTTCTGGTTTTCTTTAAAAGTATGCCGTCCTCATCCATAACGAGATAGTCATCATCGTATTTGAACGCGAGACGTTCCTGTCTCTCGGTGACCTTTATGACCAGTGTCGACGGCAGCCTGCGCCTGACCTCGGCATGTCTGATGTATGGGTTGTTCTCAAGGAACTCCTTAGTCTCCTTGATATTGGCCTTGTAGATGATGTTGCGGCCCGGAGATGCATGACCCATGTTGATGATCTCTTCTGCCGTGTAATGCGAGTTGCCCTGCACTACTATTGCATCTATTGTGAACAGTCCTGAATTCGACAGAATCAGCCACCCGATACCCAGTATTATGGCGGTAAACAGGACGTAGAACCGCGTCCTGAAGCGGTTTTTCTTTCTCTGCTTGTACAGCCTGCGGGCTTCCTGTTTCTGGGCGAGCTCTCCCATCTCAGGATGACTGGCCGGGAGTCCGTAATTTGTATTACTGCCTTCTCCGCTGCGTTCCATGACCCTGGTTTCCTGGGACAGGATCGCCCTTCGGAATCTCTCCGCTTCTTTTGCCGCACGCTCCTCTTCAGGATCAGGTTCCTGATAAACCTCTCCTTTCGGGACTACGAACGTGTATGTAATATCATCGTCATCCGGCAGTCCTGTCGCTCCATACACTGGAGGTTCCACGTAAGCGGTTCTGCCGGTCGGATCAGCTGCCTTATATGTATCGAAGAAGTCATCATCGGAATCATAAATCCCGTCCTCTTCAGCAGCATCAGCCAGCGCATCATTTACCGCTTCTGTAAAGCTCCTGCGATCCGCTACTATTGTTTTGGCAGGTGTATCGTCTGGCTCTTCTGATTCAGGCTCTGCAGTATCAGATTCTGCGGGTTCCGGCTCGATTACAACAGGTTCAGGGATATTATCCTCTTCAGGGTTAAGCTCCTCTGCCTCTTCAGCAAAAGTCTCAGCTTCTTCAGACTCTTCCGGCACAGGCGGTTCAAGATCCGGATCCCTGTAGATCTCGCCTTTAGGCACAACAAAAGTGTACTGGATGTCATCATCCACTACATTTTCAGCAGCCGGCTTCGTATCCTCAGCCTGTGTTTCGATGCTTTCTTCGTTATTCTGTACGATATCTTCTTTTTTATCTTCCAAATACTTTACCTTTTGCAGGTCCGGACGACCGTGTTGTATATGATG
Organism: Anaerovoracaceae bacterium; assembly: GCA_045220485.1. GTDB lineage: Bacteria > Bacillota > Clostridia > Peptostreptococcales > Anaerovoracaceae > Crickella. The sequence goes on from JBGUVT010000235.1 coordinate 2,511, forward strand.
TCAGTCGCGTCCACAGGTGCGATGCTGCGGCTCGCCTTTTTCATGGCTTCGAGCGTCTCCCTGTCTGCGTCAAGTCTGCGGACCTCTTCAAGTACCTTGTCCGCGGTATCTGCGTTCTCTCTTACAATTATTGCCCCGCCGGCATCCGCCACAGCTTTTGCATTGTAGTACTGATGGTCAGCCGTTACGTTCGGTGACGGGATGAATATGGCGGCTCTTCCGGCCATAGTGACCTCTGCAACTGAGAGAGCGCCGCTCCTGCTTATTGTGAGGTCGCATGCCGAGAGTACTGCAGGCATATCGTTTATGTATGCGCTGATCCTGACGTTTGACGGGCTGAAGCCTTCATCTGCCAGGCGCCTGCTTATGGCGTCGTAATACTCTCTGCCGGTACCCCAGATCACAGTGTATCCGTCCCTGCCGGCATATTCTCTGGCGATAGCTTCGCCAATACTGTTGGTTGTCTCGGATCCCAGACTTCCTCCAAAGACCATTATGACGAAGTCGTCTTCAGGGATCCCCAGCGCCTTTCTGTCAGCTGATTTGTCTCTTCCGTCAAATTCAGCTCTTACAGGGTTGCCGCTGTAGATTATGTTGTCTTTATTTCTGAAGTGCTCGCGCGCGGATTCGAATCCGAGGAACACCGTTCTGGCGTTACGTGCGCCGAGTCTGTTGGAAACACCCGGGAATCCATTCTGTTCATGCAGGTACACAGGCACTTTCAGTTTCCTGGCTGCCAGCACGACAGGTACACTCACGAAGCTTCCGGTGCTTATGACCGCATCAGGCCTGAACTTTTTCATCAGCTTTATGGCGTCTCGTCTTCCGTTAAGTGTCCGTCTTATAGTAGTCGCGAGCCTGATGGGATTGCTGCGGTCGAACCATGTGGAATCGACTTCATGCAGAACGTAACCGTGAGCCGGAATTATCTGACGCTCAAGGTCCTCTCCCTTTGCAATGTATATGACCTCGCCTGACGGATCCTCTTCCCTGAATTTGTCACCTATCGCGAGAGCCGGATATATATGGCCGCCCGTGCAGCCTCCGGTCAGAACTATCTTCATGCCGCTGCCTCCGCTTCCATCGTCTCCTTCACTTTCTTCTTTTTAGGTCTTCGTTTTTTGGATACGTTAAGCACTATGCCCATGGCTATCATGAATGACCAGATGGACGTACCTCCGTAACTTATGAACGGCAGTGTGATACCTGTCGCAG
>JBGUVT010000236.1:0-3280 GCA_045220485.1 Anaerovoracaceae bacterium
AACCAGGGATCATACAGCACTCTGGCATCTCAGGATGATATGGATCGATTCTAGAAGGGATAATCGTACCTTGTTGTGACTATTGAAATTACAACGAAAATGATTTAAGATAGAGTCGATGGAGGTGTCAGAATGCAGATTTCAAGCAGATTTACAATAGCGGTTCATGTGCTTATAGCAATTGAAACATTTAAGAATGACCATAAAATCACCAGTGAATTTCTTGCGTCCAGCGCAAATGTAAATCCGACGGTAATCAGAAGACTCTTGCAGCAGCTGAAGAAGGCGGAGATTGTAACAGTGAAGCGGGGAAGCGGCGGTGCCGATATAGAGAAATCCTTGACGGAGATAACGCTTCTGGATGTTTACAATGCCGTGGAGCCTGTCGAAAATGGACAGTTGTTTCATTTCCATGAGAATCCGAATGAGTTATGCCCTGTGGGACGGAACATTCACAGGATCATGGATCACAGGCTTGAAGAAATACAGAATGCCATGGAAGATAAAATGCGGCGAATAACCATAGCTGATGTAATGGCGGATGCGAACAAGCTGATAGAATCTTAAAAAGTTTTGTTGTAACACTTGACATCACAACATGGTGGTGGTACACTTCCGTTGTATCAATCAATATCACAACAAATGGAGGTATCAGAAATGTCTAACTATAGTAAGGTAAGTGTTGCAAACGATCCGAGAACTGAACTTCATGATCAGCTGGGACTTACAGGGGCTGAGATCAGCATCAACCATCTTCCGGCAGGTGCGAGTGTTCCTTTTGTTCATTATCATAAGACCAATGAAGAGATTTACATCATTCTTTCCGGCAAGGGAAAAGCGGTAGTTGACGGTGAGGATATAGAGCTTTCTGCCGGTGATATCGTGCGTATTGCGCCGGATGGGAAAAGACAGTTCTTCGCGGCAGATGATTCTGAGATCAGCTATGCCTGTATCCAGGTGAAGGCAGGTTCTCTTGAAGCGTATACCGCCGACGATGCAGTAATCGAGTAAGTATGAGTTTTAAAGTTGTGGGCATTTCTGCAAGCAGATGTCCATAACTTTTTATGTGGAGAGCTATGAGTGTTTGTATAAAAGACAATATCCAGAATATGAACCTTGTCATCGGCTGCACGGTAGGCTGCGATTATTGCTATGCGCGGAATAATGTGAAGCGGTGGCATACGATACCGGATTTCAGTAAGCCTGAATTTTTTGAAGGCAAGCTTAAAATGATGGACAAGGCAAGACCGCAGAATTTCCTTCTGACCGGTATGAGTGATCTTGCGGGATGGAAAGAAGAATGGCGAGAAGAGGTGTTTGAAAAGATCCGGAAAAATCCGCAGCATCAGTTTTTATTTTTGTCAAAAAGGCCTGATCTCCTGGATTTTGAAACGGATCTTGAGAACGCCTGGTTTGGGGTGACGGTTACCAGAAGATCAGAACTCTGGCGCATTGAAGCATTGAGGAATCATGTAAGGGCAAAGCATTATCATGTGACTTTTGAGCCGCTTTTTGATGATCCTGGAGAGGTCGATCTTTCTGGTATTGATTGGATCGTTGTAGGAACCATGACAGGCGCTCAGAGCAGAAAAATCCGTACTGAGCCGGAATGGGCATGGTCGCTTACGGATCAGGCGCATCAAAGGAATATACCTGTTTTTATGAAGGAAGATCTTGAACCGATCATAGGCGATGAAAATATGGTGCAGGAATTTCCTGAAGCATTTGAGAAGGTATTGGAGGTACAGCGGGCATGGAAGAAGTGAGAACGGAAGATATCCTGATAAGGGATGTGGAAACCAAAAATATCATGACAAAGTCAAACCTGCCGGTGGGAGGGTATTCTGTGAATCCGTATGTCGGATGCACGCACGCCTGCAAGTATTGTTACGCTTCTTTCATGAAAAGGTTTACAGGACATACGGAAGAGTGGGGAACATTTCTTGATATCAAGCACTGGCCTGAAATCAAGCACCCTGAGAAATATGCCGGACAGCGCGTTGTGATCGGCTCCGTGACAGACGGGTATAATCCGCAGGAAAAAGAGTTCGGAAACACAAGGAAACTGCTTGAACAGCTGCGGGGGAGCGGAGCAGATATTCTGATCTGCACAAAATCCGACCTTGTGGTGAGAGATATTGACCTGCTAAAAGAGCTCGGACAGGTAACAGTATCGTGGTCGATCAATACGCTGGACGAGAAGTTCAAGGACGATATGGATGCAGCGGTTTCCATTGAACGAAGGATTGCTGCGATGAAGCAGATATATGACGCCGGTATCAGGACAGTATGCTTTGTATCCCCGGTATTTCCGGGCATTACGGATTTTGAGGCTATCTTTGAACGTGTAAAAGACCAATGTGATCTGTTTTGGCTGGAGAATCTTAATCTGAGAGGCGGATTTAAGAATACCGTTATGGACTATATCGCTGAAGAGTATCCTGATTTAGTGCCGCTCTATGATGAGATTTATAACAAGCATAACAGAAGCTATTTCGAGGCTCTGGAAAACAAAGCCGAGAAACTTGCCGAGAAGTATGATTGCCCGTTTGTGGATAATGAAATGCCTTATGGAAGGGTTCCGCAGGGGCATCCGGTAATCGTGGATTATTTTTATCATGAAGAAATCCGCGGATCCGATAATACAGGAAAAAGAAAGCGCAAATAGCGCGTATAAACAAAGTGAAATGTTTTTGAGAAGAATCGGGAGACCGGTTCTTTTCTTTTCTCACCCCAGAAGACGATGTTGAACTTACAGACTATCTTTGGCCAATCGTTCGAGAGATAATAAAGACTGCTATTGAGAATGAGCAGAACCTTATTGTTGAAGGCTGCTATATACCTTTTGATTGGAGGAATAGTTTTGGTGAGCAGTATCTTCAGTCGATAAGATTCATCTGCCTTGCTATGTCAGATGAATATATAGATTCGCATTTTGAAGAAATAAAATCACATGCCTCTGACATTGAAAGAAGGATCAATGATTCTTATTGTACAGTTGAACAACTGAAGCAAGACAATCACCAGATCATAAATGGTTACAATTCTTATGGAGAAAAGATTACTTTGATTACAGAAAGCTATGAGAATTCGTTAAGAGGCATTTTGGATTAACAAATACCTTGTTGTCGATATATTCCTTATTGAACATACTGCAGAAACGGTAGTTCTTTTAAGTGACAAAAAGATTGACGGACATATCAACATAGATCTGGATGTCGAAAAGCTCGAAGATAAGTCAGTGGCATCAAAATGATTTGAGACACATAAACCGGAATTT
>JBGUVT010000237.1:0-9661 GCA_045220485.1 Anaerovoracaceae bacterium
CATCGCGCCGTCGACGGTGCTGCCGGGTCTTGAGATGGACGGCGCGCACATAAAGGTGGGCCGCAGCCAGGAGACCAACTTTAAAGGCTGCTACGCTGCGGGCGACTGCACGGGCAGGCCGTATCAGATAGCGAAGGCGGTAGGAGAAGGAAATATCGCTGCACATGCGATTCTTGAGCGCCTGAGCGAGATCGAAAAGGAGAACTAATAATGGCAGAACTCAGGATTGAGAACCAGGCTATGATGTTTGCCTTCCTCAGCCGCGCAGCAATTGAAGCTAAAGGTGAAGAAGGAAGGGCGGCTATTCAGGATGGCATGATACGTTACGGAAGAGAGCGCGGAGCCAGGATGGCTGAGCGAGCACGCAAGGCCGGTGACCCGGTCGACCTCTGGACAAACCAGGCGTACGGCGAGTGGAAGCCTGACTATGCAGGCCAGATGGAGTTCGGTATGCTCCGATCGGAGCCTACTTATCAGACATATATCGCAAAGTGCGCATGGTGCGAGGCATGGAAGAAAAACGACATCCTCGAATACGGACGCGAATATTGTGTAAACGTGGATGCTGCCGTATATGAAGGATTCGGCTGCGGCGCCGTCTGCACACCGATCTCGACTTCAATGAGCTGGGGCGGTGAGCGCTGCGACTTTGACTGGGGGAAGCCTCTCAGCGAAGAAGAGCTGAAGCTGGTCACGGAAAAGAAGGCCGAACTCGGCACGAGCGCAATGAGGGATTTCAACTTCCACACTGCTCACATCTACTGCTCTGTAGCTGACGAGCTCCGCAAGCATTTCCCTGAAGATTCAAAAGAAATAATCGACAGAGCCGTTGCGGATTATATTGCACTCTTCGGACAGGAGGAGTATGATTGCCTGCTGGAGTTCTCACCTGATGAGTTCTGACAGACAGGAGATTAAGTGGAATTGAAATCGCTAAAACTCAATACTGAATACGCGTTATCACACGGGGCATACTGGATGATCTATGGTATCACAGGCAGTTTTGCCTCGGTTTTTATGCTTGCAAAAGGCTACAGCAACATGCACATAGGCATAACAATGGCTATGGCAAATCTGCTGGCGCTCGGTCTGCAGCCTCTTGTAGCTGACCATATGGACAGGGCAAGGGGAATAAAGATAATTGACGCCATCGTATGGATGACATTTCTTATAATGCTGATCGGTGTGGGCTACTTTGCTTTCACCGGCGGTTCATTCATGCTGGCTGCATCTTTCGCGGTCGTTCTGGCGATACATGCCCTGATTCAGCCGTTGCTGAATTCACTTGCCTTCAGGCTCGGAGAAAGCGGCGCGGATGTTAATTACGGGATAGGAAGAGCAGGCGGTTCGCTGGGCTTTTCCGTCATTGTGGCGGTACTCGGAACTCTCGTAGAGAAAAAGGGCGAGATGTCGGTCCCGGTTTGCATGGAGGCGGCATGCGCGCTGCTCATAGTACTGCTCTTTATTACAAAATACAGCTTCAAAAAAATGAAGCAGGCAAACGATACAGAAATTGCGGAGCATGGCGGAAAACCGGCCGAAACGGATGCGGATGATGAAAGAATAGACCTCAGGGCGTTCATCAGACGCAATAAGAACTTCTTCATAATGAACCTGGGAATTTCGGGTCTGCTCTTCAGCAATGCTATCCTCAGCAATTACATGCCGCAGATAGCAGGCGGAGTAGGAGGCACTACAGAGCAGACCGGAAGGATACTTTCCCTGATGGCTCTCCTGGAGATGCCTACCATGCTTTTTATAGGAACAATAAAGAAGCACTTCCGGAGCACGACTCTTGTAAAGATCGCGTCGGTAGGCTTCACCGGAAAGATAGTAGTCTGCTGGCTCGCCGGTTCTGTAGGGGTGCTCTTTGCAGCGCAGGCATTCCAGCTTGTAGCTTTTGCACTCCTGATGCCTGCCATGGTCTATTACATTGATGAGATAATGAGCCCTGGAGAGGCGGTCAAGGGGCAGTCACTCTTCACGATGATGTTTACTTTTGCGACTATCATCGCGAGCTTTGCCGGAGGATGGATACTCGACGCTTCAGGAGCAAAGATGCTTACCTTCATAGCTGCCCTGATAACGGCTGCCGGAGCTGCTGTTGTGTTCCTGAGCATCAATAAGGTAGAGGACCACAGAAGATTGCCGCAGGACTGAGTATGTGTTAAAATCTCATTACAACTGAAAAAAAGGAGAACAACAATGGAAACCAGAGTCGCCGTGATAAGCATTATCGTCACGGAGTCCGACAAGGTGGAAAGGCTGAACAATCTGCTCCATGACTATTCCGCGTATATTATCGGACGCATGGGGATCCCGTATAAAGAAAAGGGAATCAGCATAATCAGCATAGCCATTGACGCACCGATGAATAAAATCAATTCACTCACCGGTGCTCTCGGACGCCTGGACGGTATAAATGCCAAGGTGACCTGCGCCAAAGTCTGAAACATCCTCCTGAAGCCGAAATCCCTGAAAGAGGGTTTGAGGCTGAAGCAAGATGTGATGGTATCATTTGAAGGGACGCTTTTTTGCTTACTTGATATTTGTATCTGCACAGCCTTGCTTCACACGGAGCGGGGCTGTTTTGGTTATTGGGCTGGAGTCACCTTCAAAAAAGTATTAATTATATAGTAAGCAGAGCACGCAAATGAGCCTCATAACGGCCATCAGCGTCAAAACGACTTACTGACAGGAAGGAAACGGAAATGGTAAAAATAGCAGTTTACGGGAAAGGCGGAATAGGCAAGTCGACCACCGTGTCGAATGTATCAGCAGCGCTGGCAGACATGGGATACAAGGTGATGCAGATCGGCTGCGATCCTAAGGCCGATTCGACATCGAGTCTTCATGGCCAGGGCGATATGACTACGGTGCTTGATCTCGTAAGACAGCATAAGAACGCCTTTGAGCTGTCAGACATGGTAAAGGAAGGCTACGGCGGAGTCATCTGTGTTGAAGCAGGAGGGCCTACTCCGGGCCTCGGCTGCGCGGGGCGCGGCATAATAGCGGCTCTCGACAAACTTAAAGAAAAAGGCGCATACGAAACGTTCAAACCGGATGTCGTAATCTACGACGTTCTGGGCGACGTGGTGTGCGGAGGATTCTCGATGCCTATGCGCGGCGGCTATGCCGACAAGGTATTCGTGATCACTTCAGGCGAAAACATGGCCATCCATGCCGCCGCGAACATAGCGGTCGCGCTTGACGGCTTTAAGGACAGAGGCTACGCTTCACTCGGCGGAATCATCCTGAACCGCAGGAATGTCCGGGACGAAGATGCCAAGGTCGCAGAGCTGGCTTCGGATATCCATTCCGAAATAATAGGCGAGCTCAGCCGCAGCGAGACTGTCACCGATGCTGAAGATCTCGGAAAGACTGTCATCGAGGCATTCCCGGAAAGCGAGATGGCGGGCGAATACCGCGTGCTGGCAAAGAAACTGCTTGAGATTTGTAATTCGGAAATGAAATACTGCTAAATCATCTGATCAGAAAAGGCTCAGCAGGATTCACTAAAAGGAGTTTTTGAAAAACTTCTACATGGAGGGGCTATTTTGGACTTTTCATGTAGAAAAAAATGCTCACATAGCGATCATGCATTTTTATGCACATAAAATAAAAGGAAAGCAGTCTTTATCGTAAAGTATAGTTGCTTAATAACAACAGCATGATAGAAGAAAAGCCGGTTTCCAGATACTTTTTGAATTGAATACTAATCGATTAAGAGTAATCTTCTACATGGAGAGCTCGTTTTGAGACATTCATGTAGAAAGATTTAGAAAACTCCTTTTCAGGATATAGACTTGAACTATAAAACGAGAATAGTTATTCAGGATAAGTAATAAATTTGTAAATCTGTCGGTTTAACCAGCAAAGGAATGAAAATGCTGAAAAAAGTAAACGAAAAACAGAATGTGAAACTGAGCGCGGACGAGCTCCCGCACGTCAGGATCGCGGATGCGAATTTCCCTGCGCCGTTCAGGTCCGGTCTTGAGTATTCATCTCCTGCCCGCGGAACGTGGAACATCGTTCACACCGGGATGCTCATTCCGGGATCGCACCAGATATACGTGTGCGCCGCAGGCTGCCTGCGCGGAGTCGTCCTGACTGCCGCTGAGATGGGGACCATGGACAGGTTCTCAACTGTTGCTATCAGAGAGAACAACCTGCTCGACGGAGACATGGAAGACCTTGTTATAGAGGGAGTAACGGATATTATCAACAAGCTTCCGAATCGTCCGCCTGCAGTCCTCGTGTATACGAGCTGTGTTCATCACTTTACGGGAGTCGATCTCGACATGATTTACTCTGAGCTCAGGAGCCGCTTCCCGGACATCGATTTCACCGACTGCTACATGAACCCTATCATGCGCAAGAGCGGACTTACCCCTGACCAGCTCATGAGGTCGCGTCTGTATATGCTCCTGCATGAACGGGATATCGATCCGGAAGCTGTCGCTATAATCGGAAGTGATCTGCCGACTGATGAGGACAGCGACCTGATGAAGGTCCTGAAGGGGGCAGGTCTTAAGGTGCATGAGATCACATCATGCAGGAACTACGAAGAATACCAGCAGATGGCTGAGAGCTGTGTCTACGTGTCGCTCAATCCGGACGCAGCACCGGGCGGTGACATGCTTTCGGAAAGGCTCGGCGGGATCCATTACGCGCTGAAGTTCAGCTTCGACTACGACGAGATCGATGAGACATTCGCAGGTCTCGCTGAAGTGCTGGGCATAGATCCGCGCAGCAGTGAGGAGATCGCGGCACTCAGGGCAGAATGTGAAAAGGAACTTGAGGAGACAAAAAAGCTTATCGGCGATACGCCTGTGAGCATCGACTATACATATTGCCCGAGACCGCTCGGACTCGCGAAGCTGCTGCTCGATCACGGCATGAATGTGACCAGAGTATATGCTGACGGTATACCGGGAGGTGACAGAGCGGCGTTCGACATCCTGCAGAAGGAGCACCCGGATCTTATGATATATCCGACAGTGCATCCGGGCATGAGGTTCGCACGCACCGCAAATGCGGAAGAAAAGGGTGAAGCAAAGGTCCTGGCAATCGGACAGAAGGCAGCGGTCTTTGAGGAGACCAATTACTTCGTCAATGTTGTTGAAGGCGGAGGAATGATTGGTTACGAAGCGGTCATAAGAACATGCAGGCTGATTCGCGAAGCATTCCTTGAGGAAAAGAAGATGCGTGAACTGGTACAGGTAAAGGGCCTGGGCTGTGAGGTGTGCGTACGATGAAACAGACAGCGAGAATAATTTCGACATATTCAGCGGACGTGATGGGCGTAAGCTCGGCGCTCTTTGAGCTGGGCGGAATGACCATCATGCACGATGCGTCGGGTTGCAACTCTACGTACACTACGCACGATGAGCCGCGCTGGTACGACATGGACAGCATGGTTTACATATCCGGTCTCAGCGAGATGGAAGCGATAATGGGTGATGATGAGAAGCTCATAAGCGATATCGTGGATGCGGCTGAAGTACTTAAGCCTGCATTCATAGCGATCGCCGGCACACCTATCCCTACGATGACAGGCTTCGACTTCGAAGCGGTCGCTTCGGTCATAGAACACAGGACCGGCATACCGAGCTTCGGATTCCCGACAAGCGGCATGAATACATACATACACGGAGTTTCGATGGCTTTCGCAGGTATTGCGGAACGCTTTGTGGATGACCCTGAGGATAATAAAAACAGCGGAAGCAATACACTGGATATGTCTGCGCGCAAGCTCGCGTCGGTACTGGACAGCTGCTGCATGAAGCCAAACGGCATCAAGGTAAATATTCTCGGTCTTACGCCGCTCGATTTCTCAGTAAACGGAACGGATGATTCGATCGTTCAGTGGCTCGAAAGAGAAGGCTTTGAGGTAGTGTCGAAGTGGGCAATGGGATGCAGTCTCGATGAGATAAGGCGCTCGGCTGAAGCAGACGTGAACCTGGTAGTTTCGGCGGCCGGTTACGGAGCGGCCAGAGTGCTGTACGAAAGATTCGGCATGCCTTATGCCATCGGATTCCCTGTAGGCAATGAGCTTCCGGGATTGCTGGCAGATCAGATAATACTCAATGTGAAGAAGTTTAAAGAGCAGGGCGGAGCGAAGACTTTTGAATCGGCAGAGATAAGCGTGGACTCCGGCGTATTCCTGAACGGAAATGCGGGTAAAGACGGAAGCACCTATGAAAAAGGATTTGCTGCAGTGATTGGAGAGGGCATCACCTCGCTGTCGCTGGCAGGTACTATCGAGCTTGAATGCGGTATCCCTGCGAAGGTGCTCTGCGCTACAGAGTGTCCTGAAGGAATCCTCAGGGAGTGCGACCGGATGACTCCTGACGAGGACGACATAATCCCTGAGCTCGAAGGAGCGGCCTTTGTCATAGCCGATCCGATGTATAAGCCTATCGTCCCGCAAGGCGTTAAGTTTATATCGCTTCCGAACGAAGCTTTTTCGGGTCGTTTATACAGAGCTGAGATTCCGAATCTGGTCGATGATCCGGATTCGATATTGAAACAGCTGTACTGATTGCGGACTTACTGAGCGTAAAGATCCGCATGAAACACAGGGCTGCAAGGCTGCGGATTCGTCCGCGGCTTTTTTATGATATAATTTCCCTGTTCGGAGGTGCAGATAATGAATAACAAATCGTTCAGAAAAATTATGGCGCTGGCGCTGGTCACGCTGATGACCTTCGGGACGTTCATGCTGACAGGCTGCGGTAAATCTTATGAATATATCTTCGGCGACGTCGAGTGGCTTTCCACCTACAAGGAAAAAGCTTCAGATACGGAGACAAAGACCATTAAGGATACTTTCTATTATTCTGATGACTGGTTTTCTGATGATCCGTCTGCTGAAAACAAAGAGCTCGCGCTCGCTTCCATGCAGCTTATCGCTTCCTGTGTGAGCGATGATGCTGACAGCACAGGGGCTGCGTTCCTGAAAAGCATGGGGTTTGAAGAAGTCGGATTCAGCGACTTCGCAAGCAGCGATCCCGGTGACTGCAACTATACCTGGGCACGCAAAACCTTAGGGGACACTACTCTTGTGGCAGTGGCCATGCAGAGCGTAAACAGAGAGCAGAAACTGCGCAAAAAAGCATGGAAGCAGAACTTCACTGTCAACGAACCGGGAAGCACAGATCCTTCCGGTGAACATTATGCGTATGCAAATGCGGCAGACAAAGCTGTAGACGATATAGCTGCGCTTGCCGGAGACGGCGACACTGTGTTCTGGATCACGGGACAGAGCCGCGGAGGAGCAATCGCCAACATTCTTGCGGTAAGACTTCAGGAGAAGCTAGATAAAGCAAAAGTGTTTGCCTATACATTTGAAGCACCTGCGACAGTCGATGCAGACGCTGCCGGCAGCTATAAGAACATACATAATTACGTATGCAGCGATGACATAGTTACGCACATCCCTATGTGGGGAATGACGCGCTATGGCGTGATGCACGATCTTAAAACTAAAGAAACTGATAAAGGTCTTGCGGGAGAACTCGAGGCACTGGGAAGCGATGCGGCCGGCATGAAGGCGAGGATAGTCACTGAGGATGTGGTTACCAGACTTTCAGAGAATCTTGAGAAAATGGTATCATCGCGGGCTGAATACTCAGCGGAGAGGACAGACAGCTGGACGGATTCCGAAGGCAAAAAACATGAGCTGACATACAGCTGCCAGGACGCCTTTGTTAAGCTGATGGATCTCGTGTTCAGCGAAGATTCGTCAGGATCTCTGTTTGAAGAGCTGGCGGCTAAAAGGGGAGACCTTGAAGGCGCTTTCGGACACCTGGCAGAAGGCGTGAAAGCCGAGGCCGGAGGGAGTGATCCGGCGGCAGAATACTGGGAGGCAGCGACCGGCATGTATTCCGTGCTTAATGATGCGGAAGCTGGCCTTCCGATAAGCGAAGAGGACTTGTATGAGATGATCAGATTTGCCGCGCCGGTGCTTATAACTATGCCGGAGGATGGCGGAGAGCCGGATGCTGAATTGCTCACGGATGTAATAGGTTACAACAGGGAGCTGATCTATTCGCATCAGTTCGATACGATCATCGCGCGCCTTAAGATACTGGCTCCGGCACCTGAGAAGTAGGCGGGAAGCCCTCAAGAACACTTGTTCTGAAAATATAATTGTGTTATACTTAATCAACCTCTGAAAAGGGGTTGATTATTTTTTTTAAACCAAACATAATGTGCACCATGGGAGAGTTTAAAGTAGTAAGTGAATACGCTCCGACGGGCGATCAGCCGCAGGCGATAAGGAAGATCGCAGACAGCATACTTGCGGGACAGCAGGCGCAGACCCTTATGGGTGTTACCGGCTCCGGCAAGACTTTTACTATGGCTAAAATCATCGAGGCGGTGCAGAAGCCGACGCTGGTTATCTCTCACAACAAGACACTCGCAGCGCAGCTTCATGGCGAATTTAAGGAGTTTTTCCCGGATAACGCGGTGGAATACTTCGTGTCGTACTATGATTATTACCAGCCGGAGGCTTACGTGCCTTCGACCGACCTGTATATAGAGAAGGATGCCGACATCAATGACGAGATCGACAAGCTCAGGCATTCCGCAACGGCGGCACAGCTCGAGAGGCGCGACGTCATCATAGTCGCTTCGGTATCATGCATATACGGTCTCGGAAGTCCGTCATCGTACCGCAACCAGCTCATCAGTCTCAGACCGGGAATGGAGATGGACCGCATGCAGCTCCTGCGCAAACTGACCGACATTCAGTACACCCGCAACGACATGGACTTTTCGAGAGGTTCTTTCCGCGCGAGGGGAGATATAGTCGATATCTATCCGGCCGGAGGGGAGAGCGCTGTCAGAGTTGAGCTTTTTGGCGACGAGATAGAGAGTATCCGCGAGATAGATCCGCTGACAGGCGAGATCACAGGGTCACGTTCGCATATCTCGATCTTCCCGGCGAGCCATTACATCACGAGCAGGGAAGACATACTCATGGCGGTAGCATCCATAAGGGAAGAACTGCGCGAGAGACTGGACTGGTTCAGATCGAACGGCAAACTGCTTGAGGCCGAGAGGCTTGAGCAGCGCACTAACTATGACATAGAGATGATGATGGAGGTCGGTACCTGCAAGGGTATCGAAAACTACTCACGTCACATCAACTTCCTGAAGCCGGGTGAGCGGCCGTACACGCTGCTCGATTACTTCCCGGACGGGGATTTCCTGACTATCATCGATGAGTCTCATGCGATGCTTCCGCAGCTTCGCGCTATGTATAACGGGGACCGTGCCCGCAAGGAATCGCTGGTCGAATACGGATTCAGGCTTCCATCGGCATTCGACAACAGACCGCTCAGATTTGAGGAGTTCACTGAGCTGACGGGACAGACTGTGTATGTCTCTGCAACTCCTGCGAAATATGAGCTCGAAAGATCCGGCGGAGTCACAGCAGAACAGCTCATCAGGCCGACGGGACTGCTTGATCCTGAGATAGAGGTAAGGCCTACAAAGGGACAGATCGACGATCTTATCGGCGAGATAAACGAGACAGCCGCGAAGGGAGAGCGCGTACTGGTTACAACCCTTACCAAGCGCATGGCCGAGGATCTTACCAAATATCTGCAGGAACAGGGCATCAGAGTGAGGTATCTGCATTCCGAGATAG
>JBGUVT010000238.1:0-3858 GCA_045220485.1 Anaerovoracaceae bacterium
AATGTTTCTGTTGCACTTTCCCTACAGTTACCTGCGGCGGACGTTATCCGTCATCCATGCCCTGCGGAGCCCGGACTTTCCTCATGCTTAAGCACGCGATCGCCTGGTCTGCCCAAAATCCTGCTATATTATAATCAAGTTTAAAAAGTTTTCAACGCGTTGACAGCTTTTTCTTCAAGTTTGATAAGGTAAGTGTGATCTTCCCTTATCTTTTCAACAATGGCTTTATGTTCTTCTGCAAGGGGACTGAGATTTGTCTCCTGCTCTTCAAGACTGCTTATCTTCCAGCGTATCCTGTTCAATGCAAGTACGGGATCTGCCGTTACTATGCCTTCAGGATATTTCCAGCGGATATCATCTTCAGGATAAGATGCTTCTCTTCCTGATTCCACTGCCGGAACAGCTGTGATTATCTCGCAGGCGAATTTGCCTTCTTCTGCAAGATGCTCACCCTCAATGTCCCATCCATGGGTATACAGATAGTATCGCAGTGTGCCTGAATGCTTTCTGGGCTGAAGCACGAGTCTTCTGAAGCTCTTGCTCTTTGCTTCGTCATCAGCAAGGATATTTTTTATAGTATGTCCTCCAAGTCCTGCAATTATCAGCTCATCTACTTCACCGTATTCAAGGGTCTGCAGGCCGTCGCCTACGCGGAAATCCGATTCGCTGACTCTTTTATCAAGTCCGCAGGCTGTAAAAGTTTCCCGGGCTTTTGCAAGGGATCCTTCACTTATATCGGACATGATCACTCTGGGTGATTTGCCCTGCTTCATTAAAAGCATAGGGACGTATCCATGATCCGTCCCTATATCGGCTGCACTGTGTCCGCCGATCACATTATCTGCAAGCGCGTATATCCTTTTACTGAGTCTCATTACTCCAGATAATCACGCAGTTTTTTACTGCGGCTCGGGTGTCTGAGTTTGCGGAGAGCTTTTGCCTCAATCTGACGTATTCTTTCACGGGTTACATTGAACTCTCTGCCTACTTCTTCAAGTGTGCGCGGACGACCGTCATCGAGGCCGAATCTGAGTATAAGTACCTTCTTTTCTCTTTCACTCAGAGTATCCAGTACTTCACGCAGCTGCTTCTGAAGCATCGAATATGCAGCAGCGTCAACAGGAGAAGGTATGTCTTCATCAGGTATGAAGTCTCCCAGATGGCTGTCTTCCTCTTCACCGATAGGAGTCTCGAGTGATACCGGATCCTGGCTGATTTTTTTGATCTCTCTTACTTTTTCTACAGAGATTCCCATCTCTTTAGCTATCTCTTCGCTGGTCGGCTCACGGCCATACTCCTGCAGAAGCTGTCTTGAGATCCTTATCAGCTTATTGATTGTCTCAACCATGTGTACCGGGATACGGATGGTACGGGCCTGATCCGCAATCGACCTTGTGATGGCCTGTCTTATCCACCATGTTGCATAGGTTGAGAACTTATACCCCTTGGTATAATCGAATTTTTCAACAGCCTTGATAAGGCCGAGGTTTCCTTCCTGAATGAGATCGAGGAATGAAAGTCCTCTGTTAAGATATCTGCGTGCAATACTGACAACAAGTCTCAGATTGGATTCGCACAGCTTTTTCTTTGCTTCTTCGTCTCCCTGTTCGATCCTTATTGCGAGTTCCCTCTCCTCATCTGCTGTAAGCAGAGGCACCTTGCCGATTTCCTTGAAGTACATTCTGACCGGATCATCCGTAGGGATATTCTTCGCTGCATCACTTACTTCAATCTCTCCTGATGATTTGATGATGACTCCGCTCTTTTTTTCGTCCTCTTCGTCATTGAGGAGATCATCTTCCTCCAACTCGAGCTCCAGCAGCTCGTCATCATCTACATCATCGTCCTCAAGTTCGCTTGCGTTCGGCTCTCTGGTTTCGACAATGTTAATGTTTTTGCTTTCAACAAGATCGTATATCTCTTCAAGAGCATCCTTGTCAAAATTGGAGTCAGCAATCAAAGCGTTGATTTCACTGTAAGTGATCTCATTGCCCGTCATCTTTGCTGATTCGACAATAGTATTGGCTGCTTCTTCTGTCTTTGACATCTCGAATGTTTCATCATTCTCGTCATAGACGCTATCCAATCCATTGATTTTGTTTTTAATCTTTTCAGGCATTACTTTCCTCCATTGTTTTACTGATGAGAGAATCAAGCTCCATAAGCCTTGTCACCAGCCTTTCAATTTCATCGGTCCTGCCCATTTTTTCGGCTACCGCTATATTATTTGTGACTTCGGCTTTTTCATCCCGGTATTTACCGGCCAGATACCCTGCCTTCGTTTCTTTATAGAAGGCCTCATCATCGGGTCCTATCTGAATTGATTCAAGCTGTTTAGCGAACTGAGCTTCATCATCCGGATCAAGCGCTTCGAATATCATCTCTTTACTTATCCCGCGGATCGCCGTCTGCGAATCTTTGCAGAGCGATTCTTCTACGAGCAATATCTTATTCGCAAGCGCGCTGCCGAAAACTATGCCGTCTTCACGGAAACGCTTGATATATCTTGGATCGTGCATTGCCAGTATTGCGAATGCCATCTCAAACCGTTCATAGTAGCCTCTGTTTGCGGCTTTTCTGACCGAATCTCTGACAGCGCGCTCACTTCCGGCACTGCTGATCGTATTGTTTACCATTTTATTATTATCGCCACTTGCTCTCACAGCCATTTTTATGGCATTTTCGGATATTCCGAACTCTGATGAGAGCTTGCGAACGTATATATCCTGCTCCACCGGACCAAGATCTCTTAGAATCGGAACAACCCTGTCTATATAATCGAGTACATCCCTGTCATTTCCGAAATCGAAGCCCCGTCTTGCAAGTCTGAGTTTGTAATCGGTAGCAGGCACAGCATTGTCAGCAAGTCTGAGGAAAGCTTCCCTGCCGTGAGCTCTGACGAAATCATCAGGATCCTTTCCGTCAGTAACGTTCATCACTCTCGGCTTTCCGCCCGCTGCATTAATGACATCTATTCCTCTTAATGCTGCATTGATACCAGCAGAGTCTGAGTCATATGAAAGGACTATATTTTTTGAATATCTGCAAAGCAGCCTGGCCTGATTTACAGTAAGTGCTGTGCCGAGCGAGGCAGCCACATTGCGTACACCGTTCTGATACAGGGAGATCATATCCATGTATCCTTCAACGATTATTGCACGCTGTTCTTTGTCTATCTCTTTTTTAGTGAGATTCAGGCCGAAGAGATTATTCTTCTTGAGGAATATCTCGCTTTCAGGGGAGTTAAGATATTTGGGTTTGTAATCGCCTATAGCGCGGCCCCCAAAACCTATTACCTTATCCTGCGTACTTATTATCGGGAACATCACTCTGTCGCGGAATTTGTCATAAAGACCATCCCTGCCTTTGCTGGCCAGTCCCAGCTTTAGCATATCATCATCTGAAACGCCTTCGCTCCTGAGATGATCGACAAGAGCATGACCCGAAGCCGGTGCATAGCCAAGACCGAATGCCGTTATTGTATCTTTGCTCAATCCGCGTTTTTTCAGATAAGCCAGGCCTTTATTGCCTTTTGTTCCCAGCGAATTATAAAAGAATCTGGCTGCTTTTGCATTGATTCCGTGGTATTTATCGTAATCGATTTTGGGTCCGCTGCTGCGTCTTTCAGGGAGCTTTATACCGTTCTCAGCAGCGAGCTTCTCAACTGCCTCCATGAAAGGGAGTTTATAATACTCCTGCACAAAGCCAATCACATCTCCGGACTTTCCGCATCCGAAGCAGTGATAGAACTGTTTGCCTTCGTTGACACTGAATGAAGGTGTCTTTTCTGTATGGAACGGACAGAGTCCCATGTAGTTGGAACCCGACTTTTTCAGCGTGACTACACGGCCTATTATG
>JBGUVT010000239.1:0-2313 GCA_045220485.1 Anaerovoracaceae bacterium
GATGACACCATATACGTCATCGGAGATTTCTGTAACTGCTTTCCTAAGCTTGAAAACGATTTCAGGAGCGGTCTTGCCGTATCAAAGCAGATAAATGCGCACATCATCCTCATTATCGGAAACAATGAGCAGCGTGCCATCGACGTATATTTTGACGGTTCTTTTGAAAAGTTCCGCGAATACTGCCTGAATGATCCCTCATGCAAATTCGATGACGTAAAGCAGAATGACTATGTCGATATAAAGGGTGAGAAGTTCTTCCTGACGCATAAGCCTACTGACCACGCTAAAGACTGTCAGACCCTGTTCGGCCACACGCACAGATACGGCGGGCTATGGAAGCCTTTCGGATTTAATGTCGGCGTTGACTTGAACCACTTCAGACTGTTCAGTGATGACGATATAATGTTTATGCTCGGCAAAAAGAAGAAATACTGGGACGAGGACATGGCGATCAACAGTTAAGAATAAAGCCTTCCGAGTATATGATATTTTCACCCCAGTGTTATTGCAGTATCTTCCGCCTGCCCACTATATCTTTCGGGGCAACAGATGTAAGAAAAGATGTAAGGGACTTCCCCTTTGGCGCAATAAGCCCTGCCGGTGATATAATTAAAAAATAAGGATATTAAGGAGGATTAGATTATGTCATTTAAGAGAGCTCTCTGGCACAGCGGCCTGACATATAAGCAGACATGTCCTAAGTGCCACACAGTAATTCAGTATCAGGATGATAAGCTTGATTTCAGACCGTGGTATGCAGACGGCTTCGTATATTGCGCAACATGCCGCTCACCGCTCCGTCACAATGAGGCTTTTGCTATTGATGCGAATGGTAATTATGTTAATACCGTTCCTCCCACTACACCCGCTTCTCCTGCAGCACCGGCAGCTCCCGCAGCACCTGTTGTAGCTGCTCCTATCGCAGCTGGTTCCACTGCTTATTGCAAGAACTGCGGACGTCCTTACATTGTAGGGGATGCAAAATTCTGCAACGGCTGCGGCAACAAGCTTGACTGATTTTTGGATACGCAAAACAAAGCTTTTCGGAGGTGTCTTAGTAAGGCACCTCTTTTTAATGATATAATACCGTTCATGACTAACGATAGAAGCATCAACTTTGAGAACTGTATTGATCTTAATGCTGTTCTTGAAGAGGAAAAGGCGGCTTTCGAGAAGTATGCTGCCGCAAAAGATATAGAGTGTTGGATCATTTAATGCTCAGAATAATGCACGATGATAAGTGCAACTAAACATAAGGTAAAAATGGTCAGACTTATTCTTTCAGACTTGGATCACACTTTGTTAAGACAGGACGGGAGCGTTTCTGATGAGACACTTCGCGTATTGGATGTATGCAGAAAACAAGGTGTTGTTTTCGCGATCGCGACAGCAAGATACTGGATCGGTGCCGAAAAATACATAGATCTGTTACATCCTGACTATGAGATAACTACGGACGGAACTCTCATACATTCAGGCCGTGAATGCTTGTATTCCTGCGAGTTTTCGGAAGAAGACACCGAACATATAGTAAGGAGTCTTTTAAATGCCGTGCCCGGATCGGAGATTACCGTTGCCCACGGAAAGACGGTTTACTGGAACAGCCTTCACATCGCCGAATCAGAGAAACTTCATAAGGCTACATATAACGATTATTCTGCAGCGCTTAACGTCAAAGCAAATAAGATCGTGGCTGAACTGCCGAATGAGGCTATAGCCCGGGAAATAGCAGAACAGGCAGGTTGCAAACTTCAGTGTTACCGTGGTGAGAGGTGGTATTCTTTCCTTCCTTCAGGTTCCGGAAAGACTGCCGCCATTGAAGCATTGTCCAAGATCAGCGGCATAAGCATCGAAGATATTGTTGCTTTCGGTGACGACAGCAACGATGTGGAAATGCTGAAGTTGTGCGGCAAAGGAATAGCAGTGGCTAATGCAGTTCCCGCAGCATTAACTGCAGCAGACGATATAACTATGTCTAACGATGAAGATGGCGTGGCTCATTGGCTTAAAGTAAACTGTATCGGATAGAACGGATAATCCTGAATTAAATAAACTAACAGAGGCTGGCATCTGCCAGTCTTCATTATGCTTAAAATTATAAATTTCAGACTAATCCAGCTAAAAACATTATTAAAAAGCTGCCGGATTGATTCATGTTCCGGCAGCACTCACTTCAAATTCCTCATTGAATTCCCTGTAGTATACCAGCTGCCAGTAAAAATCAAATGACTGATGGAACCGGTAGTAGGTATCGTTCGAGATGTGGATATACTTTCTGTCGTAAGTGAAAATATATACATCATATTTGTA
>JBGUVT010000240.1:0-4516 GCA_045220485.1 Anaerovoracaceae bacterium
TAGTTTAAATTCAAAACTGTATTTCGCCATAACAAAACTGACCTCCTCAAGCTAGATTTTTTGGTCTAACTTTTGGGGGTCAGTTCAGTGTAGTGGGGCTTATCTTTTGATGCAACAATAAGGGGACGGGTTATCCCGTCCCTCGAAACATCATATTATTCTGTTGTGTCTCCGCTGTACATATCTTCAATACAGCTTCGAAATTTTCTTTTTTTAAGTTGCTTTCCAGGCTGCCCCGCGATCACATCTGCTGATTATGATTTGGTGTCCCGTTATTTGCCACCTTCGGGTTGCCTGTAAGTCGGCCTGCCTTGCAGTGTCTCTATAGCGGAACAGCCCCTTTATAAAATGCTCCCATTGGTCTGTCCTCCTATATTCTGCGCGCTGCGCGCTTTTTCTTTTGCCGGATCACTTCCCTTGTTTTCCTTATTATCCGTCCGGCTTTCTTTATTCTCTCTTCTTGTCTCCATTGTACTGATATAAAAACAAAATGCAATACCTTTCGGGAAATCTTAATGTATTAAAATAATACAAAAAATCTCTTGATTTTTTGTGCCGGTTAACAATAATGAGCCCGAAACGTCCATGAATACCAAAAAAGACCTGGATATGTGTTATCATATGTGGCATATAACCTATACAGCTTATGTGATTGAATCCCTTTAACAGAAAAAGGAGAATAAAGCGAATGAACTATCTGCAGCATCCATTCGGACCATTATTCAATGAAAGCAGCAGGGTGCTGATACTCGGCTCGTTCCCGTCTGTTAAATCCCGGGAGCAGAATTTTTTCTATGGTCACCCCCAGAACAGGTTCTGGAAGACTGTAGCGGCAATATTCGGGGAGCCGGTTCCTCAAAACATAGAAGAGAAAAAACAGCTCATCCTGACTAACAGACTTGCTTTGTGGGACTCAATCGCGAGCTGCGAGATCACGGGTTCGTCAGACGCAAGCATAAGAAATGCCCGCGCAAATGACATCGGGATCATACTGGAAAACTGCAATATAAGCCGGATATACTGCAACGGACGCAAATCACATGAACTGTACTGCAAATACATACAGCCAGAGACCGGTCGCGCGGCAATATGTCTGCCGTCTACAAGTCCGGCAAATGCACAGTGGACACTTGATAAGCTGATTGAAGCCTGGTCAGTTATAGCAGAAGAATAAGGGTAAAAGTGAGAGCTAATGGAGATTGAAGAATACTTTGCGGTTAATAAAAAGGCAGCAATTGCTTTTTCCGGAGGCGTCGATTCAGCGTATTTGCTGTACGCGGCTGCGAAGGCAGGGGCAGATGTAAAGGCCTATTACGTGAAGTCTGTATTTCAGCCGGAATTTGAGTTTGCAGATGCCAGAAGGCTTGCAGACCGGATTGGCTGCGAGCTTAGAGTGATAGAAGCTGATGTGCTGTCGGATGAAAGAGTGAAGGTGAATCCGAAAAACCGCTGTTATTATTGCAAACAGCATATTATGAGCGCCATAACAGAGGCTGCAGAAGCTGATGGCTATAACACCGTATGCGATGGAACAAATGCTTCTGACGACGCGGATGACAGACCGGGATTCAGGGCTCTGGGAGAGTATGGTATAAGGTCTCCGCTCAGGGAGTGCGGACTCACAAAGGAAGATATAAGAAAGGCGTCACTTGAAGCAGGGCTGCCGACGTGGAACAAGCCTGCTTATGCATGCCTCGCAACACGTATCCCCGCAGGTGAAGAGATAACAACGGAGAAGCTGAATATCACGGAGAAAGCCGAGAGCCTCATGTATGACATGGGCTTCAGAGACTTCAGGGTAAGAATGAGAGGTAAAAACGCTCTTGTACAGGTCACGGATGATCAGATTACAGAGGCGTTTACACGTGAAGATGAGATAAGGGAGGCGTTATCTCACCTGTATGAGCAAGTCAATATTGACGGGAGCCCGCGTATTTCAAAGTGATTTCGGGTGCAATCGTCATTGACCCGGACTGCCTGAAAATTATATTATTAAACGGGTATGGGCTTTCGTCTTTTTTGTGTTTTAAAACGGAGGGATATCCTGATGGACTGCTTGATCATTGGTGTTGCCGGCGGAACCGGTTCCGGCAAGTCTACATTTACAAACCGTATCAAAGATGAGTTCGGAGACAGAGTTACTGTTATTTATTACGACAACTATTACAGAGCACATGATGACATCCCTTTTGAGGAGCGCAAGCTCATAAACTACGACCATCCGGACGCTTTCGAGACGGATCTCTTCATCGAGCATCTGAGAAAGCTCAGAAACGGAGAACCGGTCGAATGTCCTGTGTATGACTACACGATCCATAACAGGAGCCAAGAGACTGTTACGATAAAGCCGTCTCCTGTCATCATAGTCGAAGGTATCATGGTGCTCCAGAACGAGGAGCTCAGAGACCTGCTGGATATAAAAATCTATGTCGAAGCGGATGCCGATGAGAGGATACTGCGCCGTGTGATCCGTGACGTAAAGTACCGTGGAAGGGATGTGGAAGGCATTGCGCAGCAGTATCTGACTACTGTAAAGCCGATGCATTATATTTACGTAGAGCCTACCAAGTATCTTGCTGATATCGTGCTCAACAGCGGCATGAACGATGTAGTATTTGATGTCATCAAGGTAAAGATACTTTCACATCTTCAGAGGCAGATTTATTAACGCTATGAAAGACCGGATTTGTGAGCTTAAGTGCAATATAGATGACATGACTGCGGAGGAGCTTGCTTTTGCTGCTGAGCGGCTTATGGCCGAAGGAGCAAAAGACGTGACGATGACTCCTGTCCAGATGAAGAAAGGCCGCCCGGCGACTCTTCTGACAGTAATGTGTGCTGATGAAGAGGCTGAGAAAGAACGTTTCGTGCGCCTCATATTCAAATACACGACTACGATCGGTATCCGCGAACTCATATCCGAAAGATACATACTTGACAGAAGTGAGGAAACTCTCAATACCGCTTACGGCAAGGTCAGATGCAAAAAAGTGAGCGGCTACGGAGTGGAAAGAAGCAAGCCGGAGTATGAGGACCTCGCGCGCATCGCAGCAGAACGCGGGATCAGCATCGCAGATGCACGTGAGCTTGTGCTTGGGTCAAAGAAATAATGAAGGAAGAGGGGACTGTATGATGGCAGACATGACTAAACCGCTCGATGAGCGCATAAGAGAGACTGCGGTTTATCTTTACAGTAAAGGTGTAATCAGACCTGAAATCGGAATTATTCTCGGGTCAGGACTGAATGACTTTGCCGACAGAATTAATAATCCGCTTATTTTTTCATATAATGATGTGCCTCACATGGAGGCCGGCCTTGTTTCCGATCACAGGGGACAGATAGTTTACGGAGAATATAAGGGCAAAAAAGTTATTGTCATGGCAGGCAGGTTCCACTACTATGAGAACCGCGACATGGACAAGACTGCTTATCCGGCAAGGGTAATGGTAGCAATGGGAGTGAAGCGCTTTATCATAACGAACGCTGCAGGCTGCGTCAATACTGACTGGAATGCCGGACAGCTCATGCTCATAAGCGACCATATCAATCTTTCAGGCAACAATCCTCTCATAGGAAAAAACATTGATAAGTTCGGCCCGAGGTTCCCTGACATGACACATACATATAATGCGGAATTGCGTGAAAAGCTGATCAAGGCGGCTGCTGCAAAGGGAATACAGCTTCGCGAAGGAGTATATGCGATGTTTACCGGACCGAGTTTTGAGACGCCTGCCGAGATCAGATTTGCCAGAATAATAGGTGCAGATGCGGTGGGAATGTCTACGGTTCCAGAGGCAATCATTGCAAATCACGCAGGCCGCGAGATAATAGGCATTTCATTCCTTTCGAACATGGCTGCCGGAGTCCTCAACAGACCGTTGACAGGCGAGGAAGTCACTGAGGCTGCAATGCGTATCAAAGACACTTTCGCCGAGGTAGTAGATATGGCGATAGATATATAAATAAAAGCACTAAATCATACAAAAGGAGAAATAAACCCCAAAATGGAAGCTAAACTTACGAGAGAGCAGGCAAATGAACTCCTGCACAAATATGTTAAAGGCGAAAACTATATCACTCACAGCTATGCTGTTGAAGCCATAATGAGAGGGCTTGCAAAGAAGCTGGCACCTGAAGATGTCGAATACTGGGGCATCTGCGGACTGCTGCACGACCTCGACGAGGAAACAGCACCATGGAGAGATGATTTCGGAACCCACGGACCGACTTCTGCAAAGATCCTCAGAGATGAGGGCTTCGGCGATCCGGTCATGGAAAATGCAATAATGTCACATAATCCTGCATGTGGTAAAAATCCTGAAACTCAGCTTGAGTATGCCCTCATAGCGGCAGATCCGATGTCGGGATTTCTGAAAGCAATCGCTCAGATCTATCCGGATAAGAAGATCGCCAGCGTTAAGCATAAATCCGTAAACAAGAGATTTAAGGAGACCCGTTTCGCTGCAGGAGCCAACAGGCAGTTTATGAGCCTTATCGAGAAGGCAGGTATGGAGT
>JBGUVT010000241.1:0-11904 GCA_045220485.1 Anaerovoracaceae bacterium
ACTGCGTCATTCACCTTGTATGTACCCGATGGAATGTGCTTAAAGAGTCCGCCTCTACCGCAGATAGCATCAAAGTCCTCAAGTTCATATCCATTTTTACGGATGGTTTCAAGGATAGCATTTTTTCTGAATGGTGCCTGATCTACCACATGAGGATACTTTGCGATCTGTGCGGCTTCGTGGTCAATACCCACGCGCATCACTTCTTCTTCGTCCTCAAATACGCAGATCTTGGTCGAAGTCGCACCCGGGTTGATTACAAGAATTTTCATTTTTGGTTTCTCCTTTCGGTATCTGTTATCAGCTGTTCTCTGTTGAGCCGTCCGTTTCCCCTTTTTGCATGATCAGCGATTCATGCGGTTATTGTATTTGCGCCTCTCAAGCTCTGTAAGAAGCTTTTTGCGGAGGCGTATATCTGTCGGTGTTACCTCTACGAGTTCATCATCGTCGATGAATTCGAGAGCCTCTTCGAGTGTAAATGTACGCGGAGGTGTCAGCTTTATGGTTTCGTCAGAACCTGCCGCTCTCATGTTTGTAGCCTTTTTGGCTCTGCATGGATTGACTACCATGTCATCGGATCTGGCGTTCATGCCTACCAGCTGGCCTTCATATACGTGATCCTGAGGCTTAACGAACATCTGCACTCTCTCCTGTATGGTGAAAATGGCATATGCCGTGCAGTTCCCCTCTTCCTGAGCGACAGCAACTCCATTGATGCGGCCCTGAATATCGCCCTTCCATGGCTCGAAACCGCTGAAGCGACGTACCATGGTGCCTTCACCGCGGGTATCGTTGATGAATTCCGAGCGGTATCCCATGAGACCTCTCGTAGGAGCAGTGAATATTATTCTGGAGTAGCCGTTGCCTTCTGACATCATGGCTGTCATGAGAGCCTTGCGCATGTTAAGTTTTGAGATGACCGGGCCTGTATACTCGTCAGGCACGCTCACTATGACCTCTTCAACAGGCTCAAGCTTTTCTCCGTCAGGACCGCGCTTTATGACTACCTCAGGCTTTGATACCGCCAGTTCATATCCCTCGCGCCGCATGTTCTCTATAAGGATCGACAGATGAAGCTCTCCTCTGCCCGACACCTTGAAAGAATCAGTCGTATCCGTTGGCTCAACCAGAAGTCCTACGTTTACTTCAAGTTCCTTCTCGAGTCTGTCCTTGATATGTCTCGACGTGACATACTTGCCCACCTTTCCTGCGAAAGGCGATGTATTTACCATGAAGTTCATAGAGAGGGTCGGCTCCTCGATACTGATGGTTCCGAGCGACTCCGGATGATCAGGATCACAAATCGTGTCACCTATCGAGATATCAGGGATTCCTGACACTACCACGATGTCGCCGGATCCGGCCTCCGCTGTGACGGTGCGGCTGAGTCCTCTGTATACGAAGATCTGATTGATCTTGTTTTTAGTTACGCTGCCGTCTCCTCTGGTCACGGAAACCATCTGCGCTTCCTTAATGGTACCGCGGGTTATGCGGCCGATTCCAAGCCTTCCGATGTAATCGTCATATGCGAGTGTCGATACCTGCAGCTGAAGTGGTTCATCGTCAGCATCCGGATATGGATCACAGTGCTTTGTTATGCATTCGAGCAAAGGTTCTATGTTCAGTCCGCCATAGCCCTTTGGCGACTTGCGGATCTTTGCGGCACCCTCGCCTATCTGGATATCCTCTACTTCTGATGGGTCATTTACGGCGATACCCTGCCTGGCTATTCCGTAAAGGATAGGAAAATCCAGCTGATCATCGTTAGCCTCGAGGTCCATGAACAGCTCATAAACTTCGTCGACCACCTCGTCTATACGCGCGTCCTTTTTGTCTATCTTGTTTATAAAAAGGATAGGATTGATTCCCTGCGCAAGTGACTTACTGAGTACGAATCTCGTCTGCGGCATCGGTCCCTCGCTGGAGTCAACCAGCAGTATGACCGTATCGACAGTCTTCATAATACGTTCAACTTCAGAACTGAAGTCAGCGTGACCAGGAGTATCAACTATGTTTATCTTGTAATCCTTGTACATTATAGAGCAGTTTTTGGAGTATATAGTGATGCCGCGCTCTCTTTCGATAGCATCTGAATCCATCACGCAATCCACTATCTGCTCATTATCTCTGAATACATGCGACTGCGCGAGCAATGCATCAACCAGTGTTGACTTGCCGGCGTCTACATGAGCTATTACTGCAATATTTATAATTTTCTGTTTATCTGCCATTATTAGTCCTTTGGTTATTATCGAATGTTCTTATAAATGATCTCAGATCTCTGGCATAATCTATCGTCGTTGGCGCCAGTCTGAGGTTTGAGTAAGCATGCCCTTCAATTTCATCGGAGTACCCTTCAGGCTCAGGTACATTCAGTGTCAGGAACGAGATTGCCCATGCTTCCTCTGCTCCGAAGGCCAGTGCGTACAGCAGCATGTCATAGTAATAGTCGCTGTCTGCCAGATGGTTCTCGAGGACATCCTTAGGTGTAGGATGAGAGATAAAGTGTCTGAGGCGTCTCACCTTGCTTACGATCCTGGCATTTTCCCTGCCCCTTGCTCTCATTATGATTATGAGGAACTCTGCGATGCATGCCGCAATCGTCATAGGGATGGCTGCATAAGGCTTCCCTGTATTCTTTACGATTCTGAATACCGTGTATATAACAGGAAGTGCAAAAATCATGGAAGCAAGTATTTCCGCATATATACTCGCTTCTGCAGTTGATGAATCCCTGTTGTCTACTACCTTGCAAAGCAGCAGTGCTGCTGCGGCCCCCGCGACCGCTATCAGTAAAGCTTCAATGTAATTAGGCGATCTGTAATCATAGTAGTATGAGAATAAGGCTGAAAGACCAAGCCCTGCGCCAAGCAGCACCGCGCCTGCAGCTCTGAATACACGCGATACAGGCGTGAACGGTAAACTCTCGCTTGTCGTGAATCCTGAGGCAACATCATCAGTGATAGCGGCTCTGATCTTTTCGATCCTCGGGCCTATTTTATCCATGTTGAGTGCCCTTCCCTTATACACATCTTCAAAGAGAATGCGGTATGCGTTGCGGTACATTCTCTCCTCTTCTACAGGGTCTTTCTCTCTTATGAGTCTGTATCGCTTAGGCTCATATTCGCTTATTCTCAGATATCCTTTCTGCGCGAACTGAAGTATAAGGTTCAGTACATCTTTTGTTCTTACTTCACTGTTGAATATGTATCCGAGCTCTACCGGAGTAAGACCTTCTACAGGCCTGGTGACTTTTTCTCTTTTAATCCTTGGATCCCTTCCTCCAATGAACCAGAGGATCAGCAGGATGAGGGTGAGCCCTGCCATGGTAAGAGTTATAGCCATTATAGACCAGCTTCCGTCAAGAGCATTCTCCCAGTAACCGTCCGGGAGCTGCGCCTTGAGTGTAATACCGTAGTTCTCCGGTATCAGCTTGCCTTTTACACTTACTGAATGTGCGGACTTGTCTGCCTTGAATCTGATCTTATTAGAGGCATCCTGTACACCGAACTGCCCGGCATAGCACTGCATGTCATCAAAAGGAAAATCGTCAGGGAAGCTTGCTTCAATTACTACCTTTCCTATCGGCTGCTTCCATTCAGGCAGGAGAACATCGAAGAAGAACATGTCTTTTGATTCATCGTGGTCGAGGTATTCCTGTATCCTGTACTTGATGGTATATACATGCTCACCTTTCGTGAGCTTCTCGGGATCGGAGATCACGATCCTGCTTGCCTCAGAAGCGGTCTTAGCCTTATACTGCGCATTCTCTACTTCTATATCACTTATCCGGAAATTGCCGCTCGGTATTGCAAATTCAACACTCTGCAGCTGATCCGGGATGTTTACACTTATCTTTTCTTCTACTGCATATGTGTGATCCTTTCCCACTGCAGCGATCAGATCGTATTCCGTAACTTCAAATGCTCCGCCCTGTACTCCCTCAGCACTGACAGGTGCAGAAGGAACTGCCGGCCCCGGAGCTGCGGATACCTTTGCTGCAAAAGGAAATGCTAAAACAAAGAGTGCAAACACAAGAAGTGCAGTTATGCGTATTATGATGTTTTTATTTGTCTTTGATACGGAAATTTTGTTCAATTTATTGTCAATCCTTTATTAAGCCATAGTTATTGGTATTTTAACACCCGGCAGGCAGTACTTTCAAGTATTGTGCGCTTCTTCGCGGACTTGCTAATATCCCCCTGCCGGTTGTAAAATCACATCAAATGGATCGTTAATAACCGGCACGGAGCCGGAGTTTCGGAGGTTATCATGGTGACCAAAAGAGAAGATTATATTTCCTGGGACGAGTACTTCATGGGAGTTGCCATTCTTGCCGCAAAAAGGAGCAAGGATCCTAACACTCAGGTCGGAGCCTGCATAGTGGATAAGAACAATGTAATTCTCACGACAGGCTACAACGGTTTCCCAAAGGGCTGTTCGGATGATGAATTCCCATGGGACCGCGAAGGTGAAATCACAAAGTATCCTTTCGTTGTGCACGCAGAACTCAATGCCATACTGAATGCATCGGGCAAGGATCTCAGCGGATCAAGGATATATGTCGCCCTGTTCCCATGCAATGAATGTGCCAAGGCAATAATCCAGTCGGGAATCAAGGAAGTCATCTACCTCTCCGACAAATATGCCGATACACCGTCTACGCAGGCTTCCAAACTGATGCTTAAAACAGCCGGAGTAAAGCTGACTCAGATGCATCCGGATATCGATCAGCTGGTGCTGGACTTCAGGGTTGCAAAATAGGAAAAAGGAGTTTATGACATGAAAATGATCATTACCGCTCCGCGCGGAAAGATGGCCGGACTTATAGTTGCCGATGCTGCGTCAAGAGAAGATGTCGAGATAATAGCTGGTATAGGACCTGCAGGCAGGGACTATATCGGAAAGGATATCGGCGAAGTTGCCATGATCGGAAGGACCGTTGGTGCGCCGGTTGTGGATAATATAGAATCTGTTATAGATGATGCTGACGTTGTATGTGATTTTTCGACTGTAGAGCTCGGAATGGAAGTGCTTGAAGCCTGCCTGAAACATAAAAAAGCCCTTGTAGTAGGCACAACAGGTTTCAATGCAGAGCAGCGCGCCCGCCTCGAAGCAGCAGCCTCTGAGATCCCTCTCATGATTGCTGCCAACACGGACCGCATGGTAAACGTGATGAGAAAGCTGCTTATGGATGCTGCCAGAGAGCTCTATAATGACACGGATATAGAAATAATAGACATGCACGATAATACCAAACTCGATGCGCCGAGCGGCACCGCCCGCGAGCTTATCGAGTCAATGGGCGAAGCGGTCGGCGTCGACCTTGTCGACGATGCCGTATACGGCAGGCCGCTCGGCCGCCATCCGCGCGAGAAAGGTAAAGTAACCTTCCACGCAGTCCGCGGCGGCGATACACCATCGAGCCACACTGTATACTTCTTCGGTGAAGGCGAAAGGCTCGAAATCACCCACCACTGCCTCAACTGGAAAGGCTGTGCAAAGGGTGCTGTAAATGCATGCAGATGGATGGCCGGAAAACCTGCAGGTCTCTATGGCATCCGCGAGTCCATGGGACTGTGATTCTTACAGATGAGATACCGGTTCAAAGGAATAAAAACGAATATCGATGTTCCAATGTCCGATCTTCCGGCAATCGCAGCAGACAGGCTCCGCATACCGGCAGATCGCATAAAGGAATTTGAGGTCCGCCGCAAGTCGGTAGACAGCAGAAAGAAGCCGTATATACAGTATGTGTATACGGTCGATTTCGATGTGGATAAAAGGCTTCGCATACCTAAAAAATACTCTCAGGATATCAGTGCCGTTAATATCGAAAACGAACGCCCTCTCCCTCCTTCGCCCGGCAGCAGTCCTCTCAGTTCGCGTCCAGTCGTTGTAGGGATGGGCCCGGCAGGGCTGTTTGCGGCTCTTGAGCTGGCAAAGGCAGGCTATCGTCCGCTTGTGCTGGAGCGCGGTCCTGCCATGGAAGGACGTATCGATGCTGTCGAAAGATTCAGGAAAGACAGGATACTTGATCCTGAGGCAAACATGCTCTTTGGAGAAGGCGGTGCCGGCACTTTCTCGGATGGAAAGATCGGAACAGGCATAAAGGACAGCCTCATACGTGAAGTGCTGAAGGAGTTCCGCGATGCAGGCGCCGGTGATGACATCATGTATCTTGCTAAACCACATATAGGTACTGACGTGCTGCGTGAGGTGATCGTAAATATCAGAAAAAAGATAGAAAAGCTCGGCGGTGAGGTCCTTTTTGATACTAAACTCGAATCGCTCATCATCGACGGCGACCGCATGAATGCAGTCAGGATCATCGGAAAGGGATCATCAGAAACCCGGATCATTGAAACAAGCACCCTTATACTGGCAATCGGCCACAGTGCGCGTGATACTTTTTCGATGATAAACGCATCCGGTCTCTGCATGCAGCAGAAACCTTTCTCCATAGGAGTTCGCATGGAGCATCCGCAGGCACTGATCGACGAGGCACAGTACGGTAAAGAAAATGCCGGCAAGCTGCCTCCTGCTGACTACAGGATCAATTACAAGGCGTCCAACGGCCGCGGTGTATATTCATTCTGCATGTGTCCGGGAGGTGAAGTCGTTGTCTGCAGTACCAAAGACGGGGAGCTCTGCGTAAACGGCATGAGCAACAGAAAACGTGACAGCGGAACAGCCAACAGCGGCATATTATGCGATGTGAGAACCGAAGACTTCAGAAGCGATGATGTGCTGGCCGGAGTTCGCTTCCAGGAAAAGTATGAACGGCTCGCCTTCATAAACGGCGGCGGTGATTTTACAGCACCTTCCTGCAGTATGGACGCTTTCCTTTGTGAAGCTCCCGAATCAGCCAGGGTCACAGACTCGCTCCCTCAGTTTGCAGCAGAGGCTATCAGGGAAGCCGTTCCGGATTTTGCAAAAAAAATACACGGATACGATGATCCGTCAGCTGTGATCACGGCTGTGGAAACAAGGAGCTCATCTCCTGTAAGGATAGTAAGGGATGAGCATGGTGAAAGCAATATAAAAGGCGTATACCCTGCCGGTGAAGGCGCAGGTTACGCCGGAGGCATCACGTCTGCCGCCTGTGACGGCATCAGAGCAGCGTGGCACATTATTGAGCGATATCGTCCGCAGCAGCAAGGCCTGTGATCCAGGCATTGCTCAGATTATAGCCGCCACACCGGAAATCCCGGTCGGCAAGCTCACCGGTAATATATAAACCATTTACCAGAAGCGACTCCGAAGTCGCTTCATTTATTTCACTGAGCGATACCCCGCCCATAGTGACCTGGGCATCATTCCAGCCTCGTATCTGCACCGGATGAAATTCAAGCGAGTGCACATGATCAGCTATGGCGCGCACCTCTTCATCATTGAGCGAAGAAACAGGTCTGTCCTCAAAGAGTCTTCCGCTTTTGTCCGGACCATCGCCTGCTGAAGCGATCACATAATCGGCCAGCGGCTCCTTCAGCACGGTACGCAGCATCTCTCCGACAGGAGTATCTGCGAAGCTGCCCCTTTGCCTGTCGCGTATATATGCGGTAATATCGCCGTCAGGGAACAGATCCGCCTTTACAAGGAATCTGTCAAGGCTCTCTCCTGCCCGCCTGTCGTATCTCATATGTCTGGTCATATTGAAAACACAGATGCCGGAGAGACCATATCTGGTGAACTGTATCTCGCCTGCTTCTTCAAATACTTTTGTGTCTTCTCCAAATACCTCATCCGGATCTTTATAAAGAGATATCACGCCGGCACTTCTGGTGCCGCCCAGAGTTATACCGCAGGGTTCATGTCCCTGATCCCATTCATCACACTCTATACCTGTTAAAGCAGGTACCGGTGTTATTACAGTGTGACCAAGGTTTCTTGCGATCCTGTATCCGTCACCTATGGTTCCGTAAGTCGGACCGGCCTTGCCTCCCATGGCAAGTATTACGAATGACGCGTATGTAGTAATGCTTCTGAGTCCGTCACGGTCTTTAATAACCGATTCAAGCATGAAAAAATTTCTGCTGCCCGGAGCGGCGTCCGAAACCAGTGATGCAGATGCATATTTCACAGACATAAGCTCTTCTCCGCATGCAAAATGAACACCCAGAGAAGCTGCTCTCTCTGTCAGCAGTGTTGCCACATCCGCCGCTGATTCGGAGTACGGATATACCAGCCCGTTTTTATAAGCCTTTGTAACGAGCCCTATCTCTCTGAAAAACTCCATTATGCGGCTGAATCCGGCGGCACCTGTGTTGCTGATGTTGCAGCGGCCGCTTCCTGTGGCGCGTATCTTGCGCCCCGGCTCAGGCATCTTTTCTATTACCAGCACGTTAAGCGCTGGGGCTTTCAGCCCCAGCTCTATTGCCGCTGCAAGTCCCGATGCGCCGCCTCCTGCTATTACAACATCCGCTCTTCTGATTTCTCTTTCCATCGCCTATGCTCCCGGGCTATTTATCCGTGCTTCCGAACCCGCCGTTCCGCGAGCTGTCAGACTCAGCACCTTCCGGCACCTCATATTTCACCACTATGCCCTGTGCGAAAGGTTTTCCTTCAGCAAGCAATACAGTCTTATCCGAAGGATTCTCAAGGCTCACGATTATATGTCCCTCATTGTCTGAGTCGCAGTAATCCGCGTCAATGACTCCGACTGTATTTGACAGTCTGATGCCATACTTAAAGCCAAGTCCGCTTCTCGGCATCACCAGCAGCACCTTGTCTCTGACTTCTTCATCGCATACCCAGCGCACACCGGTAGCTATCCTGAAGCTGCTGCCGCCTTCAAAGTTGAGGCTGAAAGGCATAAAGAAATCGCATCCCGCGGATGCCGCGGTTGCCTGTTTCGGGAGCTTTATGGCATCATACCATTCCCTAAGCCCGCTTTCAGGGAGTCCCTTGACTCCGCAGTCAGCCTTCCATTGTTCGAACGAAACCTTCTCAAAGTGTGACATACCGTTCTCCTAGCAGCCTGCAGCTCTTCTGAGTTCATCAGCCTTGTCAGTCTCTTCCCATTTTACACCAAGAGAGGTCCTGCCCATCTGTCCGTAGGCAGCCAGCTCTCTGTACTGAGGCTTATTGAGTTCAAGCTTTTTTATGATCGCAGCAGGACGCATGTCGAAATGATCCACTATCAGCCTGGCTATCTGTTCTTCATCGAGTTTTCCCGTTCCGAAAGTATCGACGCATACAGACACCGGTTTTGCAACTCCTATCGCGTATGCCAGCTGCACCTCGCACTCGGTAGCGATCCCTGCAGCTACGATGTTCTTCGCAATATAGCGTGCCATGTAGGCTCCGGAGCGGTCCACCTTTGTAGGATCCTTTCCGGAGAAAGCTCCTCCTCCATGCGACGAATGGCCGCCGTAAGTATCGACGATGATCTTGCGTCCTGTCAGACCGGAATCTCCCATCGGCCCGCCTATGACGAACCTGCCCGTAGGATTGATGTAGTATTTTGTATTCTCATCAATGAGCTCCTCAGGCACTACCGGAGCGATAACATGTGTCAGTATATCTGATCTGAGCTGCTCAAGAGTCACCTCCGCGCTGTGCTGTGTCGATACAACGATCGTATCTATTCTGGTGATTTTTCCGTCATTATACTCAACTGTCACCTGTGTCTTGCCGTCCGGTCTGAGATAAGGCAGTATTCCGTTCTTTCTGACCTCCGTAAGTCTCAGCGCAAGCACGTGTGCCAGCTTGACCGACAGCGGCATAAGTTCTTCTGTTTCTGAATTGGCATAGCCGAACATCATGCCCTGGTCGCCGGCTCCGATGTGCGCAAACTCATCGCTCAGAATGCCTTTTTTTGACTCGAACGACTCATTGACACCCATAGCAATATCTGCTGACTGCTCTTCCATATGAACGATTATTCTGCAGGTGTTGCCGTCGAAACAAGCATCCTCGCTGTCATAGCCGATATCGCATATCACCTTGCGGGCGATTGCTTCATAATCAACATCAAAAATACCTGATGCTTCTCCGAATATCATCAGAAAGCCCGTCTTTGCTGCGCACTCGCATGCAACGTGTGCATTCGGATCCTGCGCAAGTATCGCGTCGAGTACGGCATCTGACACCTGATCGCATATCTTGTCAGGATGGCCTTCAGTGACTGATTCAGATGTGAAAAGTTTTCTCATTTTATATTTAGTCCTTTCATAACACTATCGGCCAAATAAAAAGATCTCCCTGCCGCACGCAGAGAGAACAATAGATCCTCATCTGCCGGAGCCTGGCCTTCGCTCCGTGGGAATTGGCACCTTCACTTCCTGTGAGGTTGCCGCGGGGTCAAAGGGCCCATTCCCTCGCCCGCTCTTTATAAGGACGTATTTATTATAATATTGAAAAAATTAAAGTCAAGAACTCCAACTCATATGAAAAAAACAAAACGTAATTCATCATCGTTATCTGTTATACTTTAGGCATGGCTGAACTTAAACTGATATATGGAAAGCAATCTGTAAAATACAATCATTTCAAAGAGTTCGACTTTGAAACCTGCCGTGCTGTATGCACCAGGCTTATGGGAGTCGTCGCTCTTAAAGTGACCTGGCGCAGCAGGACTGACCGGCGCGAGCGCATGTATCAGGTTATGCATCTCGATTATTCCGAGTACGGCATTGATGAGTATCAGGAATTCATCTGCACACCGGGCAGCGAAGATTTTGCTGACAGGAAAGAAGAGATGACCGCTCTCTGGAATCACTTTGTCTATGTAATGGGAGGTAGTATAGAAAGCATTGATGCTGCCTGCATGCTTAGGCTTATCGAAGATGCTCTGCCTCTTGCTTCAGAGGACATCTCACGCGAATATGATAACGAAGAAAACAAGGCATTCCGCGCTTACGCAAGAATGCGTCTTGGATTCATGCAGGATGCTCTCAACTGCGTGGGCATAACATCAGCAGACTGCAGCACCAGGGATGCTATTGAAACTGCTTCACCTCTTAAGCTGTCAGCCTATGAGACTATCAACTATTTTATTATGAGGCTTGTTGACAGCGACTTCGCAGCTGCGTCATATCTTTCAGCAATGAGTGATGATGATCTCCGCGACTGCGAGCTTACCGGCCCCGGCATACAGACACTGATCAAATGCGATATTGAGAGAAGCGACCGCAGTAAGGATCCTCCGGCGGACAGATTCTCCTTTCCGTTCCGCTGCCGCTTAACGACCCTTGCAAGGGATGCGTATTACCATTACACGCTGGTTATCTGGCTGAACGGAAACCACCGGGCAAAGAATCCTCTTGTTACAGATATAAAAGTCGGTTCGGTTATAAAACTCTCAGACTATGAAGCGGCCATTCAGGTCAGCAGGCCTGAGTTCCTGACAGTCTTCGACTGCAAAGATGAAATGCTGCGAGGCTTCGACCCTAAGTATGTCAATCTGTTCGCCAATTCCACTCAGATGGCAGTGCCGAACGGCTGGCTTTATACGGCATATAAGGGAGATAATTCACATGTTGACACATCGTCATACAGGTTAAACGACGACGTCTACGGCTTTGCCCTCCTTTCCATAGCCGGCGAGCTTGTGCTCATGAGCAATGAGCTGAGATATATATCCATGCTCGATGATGCCACCATTTTTTCGATGTATTCTCCCTTCATCAGCACTAAAGGGAGGTTCCGTCTGGACACTCCTGTCTTCCAGACACTGTGCGGAGCAGCGGGTATGATGTTCGATGATCTGGTCGAACCGGAAAGTGACTGATCAGGTTTTTATTAAATACAAAAAAACGCATCTTCACATTTTGTTCGTTTTTTTGCAGCATCTTTTTCAACAAAACAGAAAAGCTCTTAATTTGCAAGGTTTGCGACTTTTCCACAAAGTTTTGAAAAATCGTATACAATCTTTTCCACTTATGCATGTGGAAAACTCCA